>JAZQUC010000001.1:0-2428 GCA_045631075.1 Candidatus Fimenecus sp.
GCTGATATTTACCATTTCGGTAATGCTGTACCTCTTTCAAAGATGCTTCCCAAAATGCCCGAAGATGCTATTGTTATGGGTAACCTTGATCCGATTCTTTTCACAACGGCAACACCCGATAAAATTAAAGAGAGCGTAAAAGCTCTCTGCGACGAGTACAAGTCATACCCTAACTTTATGCTTTCAAGCGGATGTGATATTCCTGCCCTTGCCAAGTGGGAGAATATTGATACTTATTTTAAAACTGTAGCCGAAGTGTACTCTGATATTAAATAAGTGGAGCAATCAAAAATGAAATTAAACTACGATTTAAAAGAAGTGGCTCGTTATATGGGCTATAAGCACGGTGTTGAGCCAAGCGATATAGTCCGTGAGCTTATTGAAGAGGTTTACGATGAGCTTTGCAAGGTGGTTACTCCTGACTATATCTACAAGGAGTATGCTTTTACAAAGACGACCGACGGCATAATAATTGAAGAATATGAGTTCAAAAGCAAAAAGCTACTTAACCACCTTAAAGACTGTGATTCGGTAATTCTTTTCTGTGCCACTTTGGGTAAGGCGGCAGATAAGCTTATGGAAGAATACTCCGAAACTGATATTGCAATGACGGCAGTTACTCAGGCTGTAGGCGGCTCACTTGCAGAAAATCTTTGTGATATTGGTGTAGAAGAGATAAAAGAGCAAATCAAGGGTGAATTCAGACCAAGATTCAGCCCCGGATACGGAGATTTACATCTTTCGGTACAGAAGGATTTTTTTAAGCTGTTGCCTGTTAACGAGAAGTTAGGAATACAACTTACTGAAAGCTTTATGATGAAGCCGACCAAAACAGTTACTGCTTTTATCGGTGTGAAGAATAGCTGAAAATTTTTCAGAGGTATAATATAAGCTATATCAAAAAGGAACAAATAGAATTTTTAAATTGGGAAAGCAGTATCAGGCAATCTCTGTGGTTGCACTTATAATACAAGCGGTTCGAAAATGCGGTGTACCTCCATGATGTTCACCCAAAAGTGAACCAAAGCCCGAAACCCTTGAGAAATCAAGGGCTTTCAGCTTTTTTAGGGTGATTTTTTTAGTTGTGTTCTCAATGAACCAAAATCGCCATTTTTTTAGACCACTCGGTTTTGAACTGGGGAATTAACTAAAAATTGAATATTTCCATACATAAGACCTATTTTTAAAGAAGTTAAGCTTCTAAAAAATAGATCTTTTTTATTACCAAACGCATACCCTTGTAAAATAACAATTGTTGTGCTATAATCAGCCCGACAAATAAGAATTTGTTGAACAAAAAAACTATATTATGCTCATTCCTTGACAGTTTGTTGTGTATGTGTTATATTTTAATTGCTCTTTGCACTGCATATTAATTTACCGTACAAACTGAACAGACCGTGACAAAAGTCATGGGGTCGGGTCGCATTTGTGACAGTGGAATTTATCATCCACGGGACAGTAAAACCAACTGTTTCGTGGGTGTTTTTTATCAAAAACTCCACATATAATGTGCATTGAGATATTATACAGGAGGATTTTTATGAATTATCAATTCAAACGGGAAGATGTTGACTTTTATTCAAATGGAACAAGATGCAGTGCCTGGCTTTATCTACCCGAATCTGAAAAGAAATGTCCCATAATAGTTATGGCTCACGGCTTGGGCGGTACCCGAGAAATGCGTCTTTATGAGTATGCCGAAAGATTTGCGGCGGCAGGATATGCTTGTTTTCTTTTTGATTACCGTAACTACGGTGCAAGTGACGGCAACAAAAGACAACTTATAAGCGTAAAAATGCAGCTTGAAGACTGGAACACCGCAATAGATTTCATAAAAAAAGACAGCCGTGTTGATACAGATAAGCTGTTGCTTTTCGGTTCATCGTTCAGCGGCGGTCACGTCACATATCTTTCTGCACACAGAAATGATGTTAAGGGTGCTGTTGCTCAATGCCCATACACCGACACTATGGCTACAATTAAGGAAGTAGGGCTTGGCTACATTCTTAAAAGAGTACCTTTTGTTGTTGCCGATGTGCTTTCGTGCATAACAGGTTACCATCCCGTTATGCTCAAGCTCTCCACCTGCACGGGTGAACTTTCATTTATGGAAGCTGACGAGAAAACAACGAACGATTTTATCGGAGATACCGAGTATATAAACGAAGCACCCGCAAGAACATTGCTTGAATTTCTTAAGTATTCACCGGGCAAATACTTCAGTAAAATCACTACTCCGATTTTCGTTGCGGCTTGTTCAAAGGATGACCTTGCACCTGCCGAAAAAACAATAGAGCTTGCAAAGAATGCAAAAAATTTAACCTGCAAAAGATATGATTGCGGTCATTTTCAGATTTACTGCAACGAGTTATTTGAGGAAGCTATCAGCGATTATATTAACTTTTATAATAAGGCAATACAGTAA
>JAZQUC010000002.1:0-11061 GCA_045631075.1 Candidatus Fimenecus sp.
GATTGATATTATCTGCGGTACGGTTGCAACACTTCTTGCTGCAATTTTTTCTTATGCAACAAGAAAAGTAACATTCAAGAAAACACCTTTGCTTTCTCCCCTTTTCCCCGTGCTTACAAACGCGGTAATCGTGGGAATTGAAATCACATTCTTTATGCCTGAGGGATTTAAAATTCAAGCATTTTTAATCAATGCGATGCAGATTGCAATAGGACAGTTACTTATGTGCTACGGACTTGGGTTACCATTATATAATGTAATCAAAAAGACAAAACTGGATAAGAAATTATAAAATAAGCGTGATAGCCAAATCGGTTATCACGCTTTAATTTCATATAAAGACATATTTGTATAGATTTAAAAAGTGGATTGTGGCACCAACTATTACAGCAATATGGAATATTGTGTGGAAATACTTTTTCTTTGCACCGATTGCAAAGAGAATAAGTCCTAAAATATATGCACCATTACCCGCAAGGACATATTTTACTCCAATAGGGTCAACCTTGTCACCAATTACAAATAGTGACGAGAATGCACAAAATCCGATTACGATATACAAAATCATTCTTATAGCTTTTGTTTTGCTGAATGCTGTGAGTGTGAGAATTATTGAAATTACAGTTGCTACAAGGCAAATCAGAAACAGTGTCCAACCGAGAGTATAATTCACGTTAACAACGGACAAGAGCATATACGGTGTTATTGTACCCATAAGCATAAAATAAATCGCTGTGTAGTCAACCATTCTCATAAATTTCTTTACTCTTGAACGAGGCAAGCCGTGATAAATGGATGAACAGGTAAACACCAAAAGCATTGAAAGGCAATATACAAGACCAATTGCGAGATAATCCATTCTATCAAGTGATACTGAACGAATTATAGTTATAATTGTTGCTATAATTGCTAATACTGCTCCGAAAATATGTGATACAGTATTAAGTTTTTCTTCTGTTTTTGTATAGTTGATAAATTCTATTTTATCTATTTCTTTCATAACTGACCTCAATGATGGTGATGGTGATGATGTCCTGAAGATTGTTCAAAATGAATATGGCAATCTTCTTCGTGACAATGCTCGTTTTCACCCTCAAGTTCAAGAGTTGCATGGACTATTCCATGTTCACTCAATTCTTCTCTTACCTTATGTTTAATTTTATGGCTATCACCATCAGTTACAATATGCATTGTAGCATAATTATGATGACCGTCAATGCTTCTTATATGAATATGGTGAACATCTTTTACTCCGTCAATATGAAGAATATGCTTTTTTATTTCATCAATATTTATGTTCTGTGGAATTTTTTCAAGGAACAAATCAAGAACTTCTTTAAGATTTTTTATAGCATTAATAAAGATGAAAACTGCAACACAAATTGAAAGGATAGGGTCAATAATGCTGATATCTGTAAATCTCATTACAACAGCACCAATCAAAACAACGACCCAGCCAAGGACATCTTCAAGCATATGAAGATTTACAGCCTTTTGATTAAGCGAGTCACCGTCTTTTGTGAAATAAGCTGCAAGGAAGTTTACAACTGCACCGATTACTGCAAAAATAATCATACCGTCATAATTGATTTCCACAGGATTGAAAATTCGGATTACTGCATTATAAATAACTGCACAAGAACCGAAAAGAAGTATAAGCGTTGTGATTACACTACCCATTACAGAAAATCGGACATAACCATAAGTATATGTTTTGTCAGGTTGCTTTTTGCTTTTCTTTTCAAGAAAATATGAAATGCCGATACTCACAGCATCTCCTATATCGTGGATTGCATCTGATAAAATAGCAACGCTACCTGTGAAAACGCCACCAATGAATTCAAATATTGAGAATGAAAGATTTAATATAAATGCTATTAAAATATTCTTTTCTGTCTTCATTATATCACCTGCTCTGTTTATGATTTATATGGTTTAATCCAACTTCAAATATTTCTTTTATATGGCAATCGTCAAGGGAATAATATACAGTTTTTCCCGATTTGCGACTTTTTACAAGTCCAACATCCTTCATTTTGCTCAATTGATGAGATATTGACGATTTTGTCATTGAAAGTACGTTTGCCAAATCACAGACGCACATTTCGTTCTGCATAAGTGCAAAAAGAAGCTTACATCTTGTTGTGTCACCCATAATTTTGAAAAATTCGGCAAGAGTATTCATAATAATATTTCCAGGCATTTTGGAAAGTGTATCCTGCACCATTTCCTTATGCACCATATTACAATCGCATATAAATTCATTTTTAGGCATATGAAACTTCCCTTTCAGTTGAATGTTCGTTCAATTGTTATTATAGTTGAATATGTATTCAATTGTCAAGAGGCAAAAAATTTACAGCCCTGATTTTTCTCAGGACTGTAATTTTTTATACTGTTAATGTATATGTTTCGCCTTTTTGAGTATCAAATTCTAAAATACCATTCTGTGATGAAACACCATCTACTACAAATTCACCCTTTGCATAGTAAAGCTTACAAACTCCACCTGCATTCGAAATAATTGTTGCAGATTTAAGGGTATTATTTTCCCATTCAATATTGAGTGTGAAATTACCACGGGCAACGATACCTTTTATGCTACCTTTATTCCATTCTGTTGGAAGTGCAGGAAGAAGCTCAATGCATCCATAGTTACTTTGCATAAGCATTTCATTAACACCTGATGTAAAACCAAAGTTACCGTCAATCTGGAATGGCGGATGATAGTCAAAGAAGTTAGGATATATACCATTCTTAAACAAATCACCGATGATTTTAAGTACTCTGTCACCATCTCCGACTCTTGCCCAGGTATTGATTTTCTGTCCCATTGACCAGCCTGTGCTCTTATCTGTACGGTGATTCATTGAAACAATTGAAGCGTCGATAAGTTCAGGATTTTCGAACTTATTCATTACATTACAAGGGAAAAGACCGAGAAGATGTGACATGTGACGATGATGATGCTGACCGAATTCACCAAGCTTCTTTTCGTGATACCATTCTTTAATCTGTCCGTCTTCACCAATTTCATAAACCTTGAGTTTACTTTGAATATCTTGCCACTTCGCTATTAAATCACTATCAATTTCAAGGGCAATTGCACTCTTGATTGCGTCATCATATAACTGCCACAAAAGAGCCTGTTCATAGGTGTTACCCATTGTTCGAGGACCATGTTCAGGTGAATAGCAAGGATATGTAACAAGTCGTCCGTTATTTTCAATCATAAGCTGTGAAAAATACACTGCACATTCTTTAAGCATTGGATAAATATCATTTGCAAGTGTTTCTTTATCGAGAGTGTATTCATAATGCTCATAGCAATTGTGTAAAATCCAAGGCATTGCAGCCGGTGACCATCCCCAGTCGAAATTCCAACCTGGGCAAGTCCAACCAAACGGTGTGCATTGAGTATGGAAAAGGAAACCGTTTTGCTCCCCATCTTTACTTTCAATACCAGTATAATACTTTGCAGTAATTCTTCCAGGCACTACCATTGACTTGATATATCTGATTAACGGCTTTGAGCACTCTGCCATATTCCCATTAAATACAGGCCAATAGTTCATCTGAAGATTTACATTTGTATGGAAATCACTGCTCCATTTAGGGTCGTTTGACACATTCCATATACCCTGAAGATTTGATGGTAAAATATCAGTTTCACGAGAAGAAGACACTGTCATATATCTTCCGTACTGATACAATAATTCCGCTGCACGTTTTCTGTAAGTAGGAGTTTTAGAATAATTGTACAAAAGGTCGTCAGCAGGAACATCAAATGCACCATTAAGGTCGATTGAAACGCGTTCCATAATCTTATTAAAATCTTCCTTATGTGATTTCAAAAGCTCGTCGTAGCCTTTTTTAGTTGCATTTAATACAAGTTCGTTAACTCTGTTGTAAAGAGCATCTGAACTCTCACCTGTTCTGTAAACAGGATATGTATCCATATAGTCAGTATCAGCAGAGAAAATAATTGTAATATCACTTGCATTTGAAATTTTGATGCATTTATCTGTTGCAGACATATTACCATCAGCAATAATGTTCGCAACAAGACAGAACTTAAGTGCATTGTCTTCCATTTCACCCGAATGAACAATTCTGCCCTTTTCATATTTTGCATTTCCGTGTTCAGATGAAAGCTTAATTTCAGTATTTATCTTTTCACCTGTTCTTTTAATACGGATAACACCGCATTTATCAGGATATGACACGAATGATACTCTGTCATCGTGAATCTTTTTACCAAAGCCTTTTTTTGCATCATATGAAACGGTACAAACACCGTTAAGCATATCAAGTTCACGATAATAGTTCTTTTCGCTACGAACACCTTCGAAATCAAATTCAAAAGCACCCCAGCAACGATATCCGCCATAGCCGTCTATAATGCCAACTAATTTTTCGCAAAGTTCATGAGCCTTATTGTCTTCACCATTTTTAAAAGCAGTATAAATTTCCTTGTAATAATCAACAGGAAGCTTACCGTCTTTATCAGGTGTTGTAATATTGCCACCGCAATAGTCAGGGCGTTTTGGCGAAGGACCACCTGCCCATAAAGTCTTATGGTTAAGGACAATTTTATCAGTCTTTATATTACCGATTATGCCCATACCAAGACTACCATTACCGATTGGTAAAGAGGTCTGTTCCCATAAATTTTCAAAGCCACGCCAATAGGCTTTTTTTAGTTTTGTTTTTGATGGAGGTTTATTATAAAAAAGTTTCATACTTGCTCCCTTAGAAATTTAATATCATATCATAATGCGGAATATTTTCTTCCATATATTCAGGTGTGCCAACAAGAGAAAAACCGCATTTTTCGTAAAAGCCCACTGCGTGAGTCTGTGCTCCCACGCATACAGTTTTTGCACCATCTTCTTTTGATTTACGCAAAAGCTCAAGAACGATTTTTTCACCTAAACGAAGACCTCTTTTGTCTTTTTTCACAGCAATTCTGCCGATTTTCACAGTATCTTCACCATAAGGAATTATACGACCTGTTGCAACGGCTTCATCATCTGAAAAGATTACAAGATGTGGTACTTGCATATCGTATTCGTCGAACTCGTTTTCTTCAGGTACACCCTGTTCTTTTACAAAAATTTCAATTCGTAAATTCCTGAAAGAATCGTCAATTACCCCTGCAGGAAACCATTTATATTCCAACATAATTATTCACCCTTAAATGCAAATTTAAATGCAAGTGTTTTGTCTGTCTTTACTTGGTATTTTTCCATAGTATCAGGACCACAAGTGTTTGTACCTGTACCACGCATAAAGCCGTCGATACAAAGGATTGTTGAGTCAACAAACTGTAAGTCCTCCTGATGCTTTGCATTGTGAAGTGAACGCTGTGTATAGTTATGAGCTGAAAAACTGAATTTCGGCTCACCATAAACTGTAAACACATTACCTTTATCGTTTGAAAGTTTAAGATACTTTACAGCACCACAGTTTCCGTTATCCTGTGGCATAACATAAGGCTCGTGCATTGCTTCAACAGTTGTTTTCCAGAGTCCGATATAAGCGTGGTCTTTCATGTCACAGATATTTTCCATTTTTTCGTCAGAGCCACGACCATAGAATTCAATATTCTTAAACTCTGATGAAAGCTCTGTCATAAGACCAAAACGCTGAAGCTGACTACAACCGAAAAGTGCCTTATCAAGCTTGCATTCAACCTCTACAAGACCATTACCGAAAATCTTATAAACTACATTTGCACGGAAATAGTTTTTAAGTCCCTTTTTAATTGAATATGCAACGCCAACAAGCATATAAATTGACTTGTCAACATAACGGAAATCGGTAACAACTGTCTGTGCGTCGTGAAGCTTAATCTTTGCCCAAGGCTCTTTCTCACCATATGAATCGTTGTCGAGTGATGCTCTTACAACATTTGGGATAAAGCCTTTTTTACCGTCAGCAGGGTTCAAATTAATGAATTCACAACCATTTTTCACATAGCTTGTCATTTCACCTGTTTTCTTATCGAAAGCAATCTGACCACCATTGAATTTAATCACAACAACATTGTTATTTTCAGTTGCTGAGTACTCACCTGCTATTGAAAGTCCCTTTGTGAACTTTGCCTTGTCAGAAAGTACACTCTGTTCAAGTGCTAAACGAGTTTCACCATCGTAATATGCAATATTGATATGACAATCCTTATCAGAATCATACCATTCGTATGGAATTTCGTATGTTTTTGTCTGCATTGGGTCAATATCCAGTGTCAATTCACCTGATTTAACTTCTGCACCATTTACAAGCTGTGTCCAGATAACCTTTAAATACTTACTGTTCTTAAATCCGTTTGTATTCTTAAATTCGAAGCATTTTCCGCTGATGTGCTTACTTCTTATTGGTCTGTAAACTGCCTTAATTGCATAAGCACCTGTATGTGGTGTTTTGTCAGGATAAAGCATACCGTCAACACAGAAGTTGCTGTCGTGCTTTTCTTCGTCGTGGTCACCACCATATGTGTACTGATACTTATATTTATCTGTACCGTCGTGATATACTGCGTGGTCAGCCCATTCCCATACACAACCACCCATAAGGCTGTCGTGAGCATATACACTTTCCCAGTACTCTTCAACTGCACCAGGACCTACACCCATTGCGTGAACATATTCACACATAAAATATGGTTTATCAAAATATCTTTTATCCTTAAATGTCTTTGCACCGATTTCAGCTACTTTTTCCTGACTTGGATACATTTCTGAAATAACATCATACGCAAAACGCTTTGTATGAACTACGCTTTCATAATGAACAGGGATTTTTGAACCACTGTTTTTAATATAATCATAACAAGAATCCTGACAGTTATAACCCCAAGCCTCGTTACCCAATGACCACATTGTAATACATGGATGATTACGGTCACGACATACCATTCTGCTTACACGGTCAACATATCTGCCTTCCCATTTAAGGTCGTGGCTGATTGTACAATTATCCCCTGCAGGCGCCTTAATATGCCAAGCACCATGAGTTTCAATATCTGCTTCATCAATAATATAAAAGCCCATTAAATCAGCAAGAGTTATAAGTGTTGGGTCAGGTGGATAGTGAGAAGTACGGATTGAGTTGATATTAAGCTTATTCATAAGCTCAAGTTCTTCTTTAATTTCTTCACCTGTAAGAACATAACCGTTCTTCATATTTGTATCGTGGTGGTTGACACCCTTGAATTTAATTGGCACACCATTGAAAAGGAATACATCACCCTTGATTTCAACAGTTTTAAAGCCTGTAACATTCTTGACACAAGTTTTGTTACCACTTGCATCTTCTAATGTAATGAAAAGGTCATAATTATATGGCTCTTCTGCGTTCCATTCGATAACATTGAGATTTGAGAAAGTAACGCTTGACTTTGCACGAGCATCTGCAGTTTCTTTTGCAAGAACTTTGTTGCCGTCAAGAAGCTCTGCAGAAACAGAACAACCTTCTTTGTCACCCTTGATTTTGAAATTAACAGTCAAATCATATGTACTGCCTTTTTTCTCTGTATCAACTGTGAAATCATAGAGATATGTTTTATTAAGCTCAGTTAAAAGAACATCACGGAAAATACCGTTTTCACGGAACATATCCTGACATTCAAGGTAAGTACCTGTTGACCATTTACTTACAACTGCTAAAATCTCGTTTTCACCTTCTACGAGATATTTCGAAATGTTGAATTCTGCTGAATTATGAGCACCTTCACTATAACCAACAAAATCACCATTGATATAAAGGTCAAGTGATGAAATTACACCCATAAAAGTAAGGATATAAACTTTATCAAGATTTTCAATGTTGATTGTTTTTCTGTAAACACCCATTGGCACTTCAGCAGGAATACCAGGATAAAGCTTTGCATCGAACTCATAACGAGTATTAAGATAGCAAGGCTCACGATAACCTGTTCTCTGCCATGTTGAAGGCACAGTTACCTTATCAAACTGAACTCTGTCAGTATAAAATTCCTTTGGAATGAGCATATCCTTTTCGTAATATTTGAAATCCCATTCACCATTAAGAACAGTTACCATATCACTGTTATAGCGCTCTGTGAGAACATCCTGTTCAGAAAGTTTTTCCATCTGTGAATAAGGAATAAAATATGCACGTGGAGAAAGCTTGTTGATTTCTGCCACATCAAAGTTTCTGAAATTGTCTGTGTTTATTGTGTATTTCATAAAAAGACCTCCGTCTTATATATAGATAGAATAAGTTTACCACATAATGAAATGATTTACAATATTAATGTTAGATAAATTGAGCGTTTGTCGGGATGATAATTCGTAATGCGTAATTAGGAATTCGTAATTAAGGAACAGCATTGCGATTATAAAAAATAATTAAGAGAGTTTGTAGTGGCTGGCGTCCCCGACAGCCCGCAATGAGTGCATCTGTCAACCGACAACGGGTCGTCGAGACGCCGACCCCTACGAATTGTTTTCCCAGATAAATTATAATTGAATGTTGTAACAAAAAGTGGCGGGGTCAAGACCCCGCCCTACCAATTACATATAAAAATCAATCATCTCGATAAACTATACTTTGAACATGTATGATTGAGAAAAAAATAGAGAAGTCACAAATGTAACTTCTCTATTTTTGGTGCTGGTGACCGGACTTGAACCGGTACGGTATTGCTACCGAGGGATTTTAAGTCCCTTGCGTCTGCCGATTTCGCCACACCAGCATACTGTTTTAACAGCCCTATTATTATATATTATGAAAGTTGAATTGTCAATATGAGAATGAAAAAGTTTTATAATAAATTATGAAGTTATTCAGAAAGCATAAAAAATAGCGGAGTCAGACAACTCCGCTATAGTTTTTAAATTAATATTTTGTAAGGTATTCGTCGATTTCCCACTGAGTAATTCTTGTTGTGTAGCTCTTCCACTCCTGCTTTTTACCTGCAAGATATTTTGTGAAGATATGTTCACCAAGAACTTCCTTTACAAACTCACTCTTTTCAAATTCTCTTGTTGCTTCCTGTAATGTGCTTGGAAGATTTTCGATACCGTTTGCTTTTCTTTCTTCACGAGTCATATCATAGATATTTGTTGTGATTCCTTCAGGTGCTTTCATACCTTTTTTGATACCGTCAAGACCTGCTGCAATACAGAGCGCCATTTCAAGGTATGGGTTACATGAAGGGTCAGATGAACGAAGCTCGACACGAGTTGCCATTCCTCTTGCTGCAGGAACACGAATAAGTGCTGAACGGTTTGACGCTGACCAAGAAATATAAACAGGTGCTTCAAATCCCGGAACAAGTCTTTTATATGAGTTTACGAGCGGATTTGCAACACAAGTAATTGCCTTGACATGGTGAAGAACACCAGCAATAAACTGATATGCAGTTTCACTTAAACCATATTTATCATCAGGGTCATAGAATGCATTTTTGCCGTCCTTCATAAGAGAAAGGTTTGTATGCATACCATTACCTGCTGCACCATAAATAGGCTTTGGCATAAATGTTGCGTGAAGACCATTACGACGAGCATAAGTCTTAACAACGTGCTTGAATGTAACAACCTTATCAGCAGCATCAAGTGCTTCTGCAAATTTAAAGTCAATTTCATGCTGACCTTCTGCACATTCATGGTGTGATGCTTCGATTTCGTAATCCATCTGTTGAAGTGCAATACAGATATCGTTTCTACACTGTTCACCATCGTCAGCAGGACCAATATCAAAGTATCCAACAGCGTCGTTTGTTTTTGTTGTTGCTCTGCCGTGTTCATCAAGCTTGAAAAGGAAAAATTCACATTCAGGACCAACATTGATTGAGTATCCCATATCAGCTGCTTCCCTAATTACTGAACGAAGGACATAACGAGGGTCACCTTCAAATGGTGTAACCTTATCTGCACCGTAAACATCACAGATTACTCGTGCTGTACCCTCTTTCCAAGGAAGAAGAGTAAACGTATCAAGGTCAGGCTTTAAATACATATCAGATTCATCAATACGAACAAAACCTTCGATTGATGAACCGTCAAACATCTGACCTTCTTTAAGTACTTTTTCAAACATATTTTCAGTGATTGCAATATTTTTCATCTGACCAAAAATGTCAGTAAACTGCAAACGCAAGAACTTTATATTTTTTTCTTTTGCTATTTTAAGAATATCGTCAACTGTATAACTCATGGGATTTACCACCTTTCAAATGTGAACATTAATACATATATACCCATTTTAACTATATTATTATACCATTGTTTTAAAAGATGTCAATTATAAATGCAAAACAATGGTGAATTGGAGGTTGTCAAGTAAATGCGTTGCAATTGTAACCCCCCTTCCGTCACTCGCTTTACTCGTGCCACCTTCCCCTCAAGGGGGAAGGCAAAAATAGGCTCCCCACTTGATGGGGAGCTGTCACCGCTAGGTGACTGAAGGGTCCGATAAATTATAATTTGATTTTATTTATTTTTCTTTTTGTAGAGAAGATACGAATAAACGAATGGTACAGTCACCATTGGTATAAGGACAACAAACAAAAGCCAAAATGCACCTAAAAATGCTGTTGCCATAATAATTACGCCACCGATTACCCAAAGAAAGCCTGCCATTCTGTGTGTCTTATTCCAATTTTCTTCATCATCAAGAGTCCATGGTAATTTAATTCCCATAGTATAACTCTGCTTGCATTTAGGCATATAATTACCAATTATCACAAACAATGCGCCCATAAACAATGGCATTATAATTTCAACACTAACCTTGTGACCAAGAGTTGTTGCATAAACAAATGAATTACAAAGTAACGATATAACAGGAATAATCCACAAAACAAGAGTAAACATTTTGTCGTTGATATTATTCTTTTTAGGGTCAAGCGATGTTCCTAAAACACAAATCCATTGAAACGCAACTAACACCAAAGGCATCACAAATACTGCTTGTATTTTATTAGCATAGCCATCAACTGCACCATTTATATCCCAATGTATTGGGACTTGGTCAGGCAATTTATCCCATAGTATAAGACCAATAAGTATTGGTATAAGGATTATTAAT
>JAZQUC010000003.1:0-2192 GCA_045631075.1 Candidatus Fimenecus sp.
TACTCGTCAAGTTTGCCTGGAAAGGCATAACTAAACAAATCCAAATCTTCAAGATTTTTTAGCGAGTTATTATCACACTCTTGAATACTTGAATTGTGCAAATCGGCTAACCGAGTTTGCATTTCCGTAAGACTAAAAACACTGTTCATAACTTTTTCCTATACAGAAAATTTCAAAAAATACGACGAAGTTATATAATTATTTTTGTTTTACGGACCACTTTTATGGTCCTATTATAGCAACAGCCGGGGCCATGGCGGCACCCATATTATTAGCGTCTTTTATGCCGTAGTCCATAATTTTGCCGAAGATTACCGCTTCGATTGTAGGTGCGTTTCCCTTATGCTGTGCGATAACAGTAGCACCTGACGCAGTTGCTGTTCGTTGGGCTGACGGTGGGCGTTGACCACCGTATTCAAGGGGCAGGCGAAACTGTCTTTCAGCCGACGCAAAGTGTGATGATGTTGATGCCACGGCATTTGTTGCCACGCCTGAATCCACCAAAACTGATGCCAAAGCCATTGACAGTGCCATTGTTGAGCAGGCTCCGTACAGACCTAAAAAGGGGATTTGCAACTCTCGGATACCGAAGGATGTGCCAATACATTGATTGAGCAAATCTCCTGCCATAATTATATCGATATCTTCGGGTGAAAACCCTGATTTTGCAATTGCTCTTGTCACAGCTTCCTTGTGCAAGGCACTTTCACTTTTTTCCCAGGTGGGACATCCGTCGATAGTGTCGTCGGCATAAACCTTGTCAAATTCTTTAGCGAGAGGACCTTCGCCTTCTGCTTTTCCCACAACAGAGGCATATCCGTAAACCGATGGTTTTGAGGACAGTAAAATAGTGCGTTTTCCAATTCTTTCAGCCATAAAATCAACCTTTCTTTCTGATTGTATTTTCTCTTAAAATTTACAATTTATTCAAATGTTGGTCGATTGACAAAGAATGTCACATTTGGTATAATTTTTTTTGATTGTAAATTATCGTATAAGGAGAATAAAAATGAGCGAAAGAAGTTTCTTGGATGCTGCACTCGACAGACCTGAACCAGGGGATAAAATCGAGTATTTTAATAATATTAAAAGAAGAATGAACGGTTATGTTCTCACAGAAAATCAGAGAAATCAGCCACAGGCTGCTTATTCTTATGAAATCGACGTTACTGATATGTGGGAAGAATATAAAAAGTTAAAGGAAACTTGCGGATACAAGCTTTCATTTAACACAATTATTATGATGGCAATGGTTGAGGGTCTTAAAGCTGCACCAAGACTTAATGCGCACATTAATTTTAACCATCTCCGTTGCTGTGGTACTATTATTATCAAAAAGCATATTGACGTTTCAATGCCTGTTATGCTTGATAGTGGCGACACTTTCCCTGTTAAGATTTGTGGTTGTGAAGAGAAGAATCTTAAAGAGCTTCAGGAAGAAATCGACGTAATGACATACAAAATGAAGAATACAGATATTGATGCAGTTCTTGGTGACCTTGTTGTGCAGAGAACACTCGGTTTCTTGCTTAAAGGTCAGCTTAAAAAGACTATTGCACAGACTGTTGCAGGTCTTGTAGGTAAGCACAAAATCGGTTCAATTGGCAATTTCTTTAAAAAGCAGGCTACGGATGAAAATAGTCTTAAATATTATCACCTTAATGAAGGTACAGTATGTTTCTCAAACTGGGCTGGACTTTATGACGGTCTTCGTGGTTTTGAAACAACATCACCACTTCTTTATCCACAGGTGTTTATGATGGGTGTCGGCGGATTTATCGAAAAAGATTTTGCGTACAGAAATGAAAAGGGCGAAATCGACTTAAAGACAAGGAAGATGCTTCCTGTAACACTCACATTCGACCACAGAATCGGTGCTTTCAACGATGTTATTCCGTTTATGAAAAAGATGGACGAAATCTTCGAAAACCCACAGGTAATCCAGAATTGGTAAATTGAATATGAAATGATATGGGATGTCAGTACGGCATCCCATTTTGTTTTGTGAAACGATATGTTGAAATTTTATGTTTAAATTATAATTTATCGGGATGATTGTTCATTAATATAAATCGCAAATGTAGGGGACGACGACCTCGGCGTCCCATTTTTGATTTATCTGTTCACTTATTGCGGGCTGCCGAGTCGTCAGCCCCTACGACATACCAAATCGGTTTCCTTGTAGGGGCGAG
>JAZQUC010000004.1:0-1549 GCA_045631075.1 Candidatus Fimenecus sp.
TCTCCTAAGGCATATTTGTGCTCGGTGGCGAACCACTCATTCCAAGCGAGGTCGAAACAACCCATTTCCCAAGTTTCAATCTTTTCAATTCTATCGTGATTGCCAATGATTTCTTTCCATTCCATCGGACTCTTAAACATAAAGGCTTCATTTCCCAACCATTCAGGAAGAAGTTCTTCGGAACGGCCTGCATATTCATCCTTGATGCCAGGAATACCAATCAACACAACAGCGTTATTATTAAGAAAAGGCAAAATCTTATTTTCAAAAAAGCCTATGTCAGTAGCAAAATAGTGATAAGAGTCAATGCTCACTAAAATATCAAACTGCCTTTTTGCAAAGCTTAAATTGTTAGCATCCTCACAAACAGGTGTGATTTGTTCGCCAATGCCCCAATCCTCAAATCGCTTTTTATTATCTTCTGCACTAATCCAGAGGTCAGTTGCATATACTTTCGCCCCTGTTTCTCTTGCAAGTATAAGGCTTGTCAATCCTTTTCCGCACCCTAAATCAAGTACCTTGTTCTCGTTACTTAGTTGCAATGGATACTGCTTCAACAACTCTTCCAAGATTCTTGCACTATTAGGACCCATCAGCATTTCCGCTGTCATATATTCCTTGTAACTCTTAATATTCATTTTACTATCTCTCCGTCAAATTCTTATTTATCGAACTGTTTTGTATTATTATATCATATAGCCACAGATAATTAAAGAAAATCAGAGCAACTTTTTGTAACACTTTTTAGAAATCGGTTGAAAAAAGAACTTTTTTGTGCTATAATAAGGCATCTGAACCGCTGTACCACTCACTTTAAGATTTTGCTGTCAGCGAATTAGTGACAGCAGGTTTTGACAGCAAAAACCTGTGATAATACAGATAATAGAGATAATTCGTATACAAAGAGTTCCTATTATCGTCGAAAACGAGAACTTTTGGGTAGGTTTCGGTGTATACGACATTGAGTGGGAATAATCGCAAATTAGCTCACATTATCTCCAATAGCAGGTAGTTTTCGGACTGCCTGCTATTTCTTTCATTATTCGTATTATCATAATACGGAGCAAAATCTTGTCGCCGACAATATGTATCAGCGGTCAGAACTGGACCATCTGATCTACATTGACCCGGTAGCGTATGCCGAACTGATACTGAACGGCGATCCCGAAACCTATCTGAAAACCGTAACCGAATACAAACCTTTGGATTAAACAACAAGCGGCTGCTACTTTGAAATACGGGTAGCAGCCGTTATTTTCGCAGAACATATTGACAAATTTCGATTTGAGGAATATAATAATAACAGATCGAAAAACTTGAATGTGAGGTGAATCACATGACATCTGAATATGCTGAAAACGCAAAGGTATTCAAAGCATTTTGTGATGAGAACCGTCTGCGTATTCTGGAACTGCTGCGGAGCGGAGAGAAATGCGCTTGTGTGTTGTTGGATGACCTTCATATAACACAGTCCACACTTTCCCATCACATGAAGATCCTGTGTGATGCCGGTGTTGTTCAAGGCAGAAAAGAGGGCAAGTGGGTACAT
>JAZQUC010000005.1:0-4245 GCA_045631075.1 Candidatus Fimenecus sp.
GCTGATTATCAGCGCATATCTCAATATGAAATCAAGGATAATGAGATTATATGTAAGGTTGTGAAGCTGGGCGATGAAGTTCCCCAACCAAAGAAAAAAGTCCCATTCGTAAATGACGAAGCTGTCATCGGCAAATGGGAGATTAAAGGCATATTTGCTGTTACAGAGGATTACATAAACAATGTTTTGTGCGATAATACGGGATTCTATGGCGGTGATGTGAAATATCTGTATTTCCTCCCAGATGGCGAAGAATACTGGGGTTGTGGCTGGACAAAGGGATTTTTTATTAACAATGCTTACCTTACCGGTTGCGTATATAACGAATATGAAATCCACGAAAAGCCCGACGGAACGTATATGCTCATAACACTCAGAGATAACGAAGCCTGTCGCGGTGGTCAGCCAACATACCTTTCATTAAAGAAAGCAGATAGCAACAGATATTCTGCTAAAGACATCGCAAGAAAGGACGATATTGATAAGCCTTTCGTAAATGATGAAAAAGTAATCGGTAAATGGGTCGCACATTCATTTTTAGCTGCCGATTGGGATGAATCTGATTTTCCCACAGAAAGAGAACCAATTGAAGACTTGTATTTCAAGGAGCTATACTTCTCCCCTGACGGTCACGCAAAATGCGTTTATGAGGATGCTGTTTTTGAGGGCGACGATACAGTAATCTGGACTAAAGACTATCTTCTCCGCAAATGGAACTGGTCCGCTTGCGAATACGAAATCAGAACCATCAACGGCACAGATTACTTAATCATCGAATGGAAAAGCGGTGACTACCGCTACGGCGGATATGATACAAATTATTATGTGTTTGTGAAAGAGTGATGTACATATAAAACACATAAAATGTAAAACCACTATTGATACAATTTGTATCAGTAGTGGTATCTTTATTTCATATTAAATTACTTAAAGTGTTTTATAGTATTCTGTTGGTGTTTTTCCGGTTATTCTTTTGAAGATTCTGGCAAAATTGCATGGGTCAAGTCCTGTTGCTATTGCCGCTTCCGTTATATTACAATGCTCCTTTTCTATAAGGGCACAAGCTTTATTTATACGAAGAGTAGTTAAGTATTGATGAGGAGAAACTGTTGTTTTTTCTTTAAATAAAACTGAAAAATAGCTACGTTCCAGACCGATTTCACGAGCAATCTGATCAATACCGAGTGATTCGTGAAATTTCGATTCCATCAAGCCTATTGCGCGTTCAATTCTATCATCATACACATATGTTTTTTTATTTTTCATTAATATTCCGAGAAATTCGTAGATGCACGCCGTCTCCCTAAGAGATTCACCAGCGTCGCCGGTGCCCCATTCATCAACCATTTTTTGAACACAACCGCAGAGCTCAGAAAAAAGTTCTTTCGGTGCAAACGGTGAATTGGAAGAAATCCCCGCCTCTTTAAATATAAATCCAAGGTCCATTCCGTCAATAGCACACCAATACCCTTTTCTCGGTTCCGTTAAATCTGCTGTATAGGAAACAGTATCCCCAGGTAAAAGAATATAGCAATCCCCAGGAGTAACGGGGAACTCTTTATTATTAACAGTAACGGAACCGTAACCCTCAACACAGCATTCTATGATATACACATTTCGAATAATTGGACCATACCGTTCTCCGGGTAACAAATTATATTCCTTTTCACAATAAAGAACGGAAGGTGCTTGCTTATTAATATAATTATGTATATTGTTCATATATTTTCTCCCAACAAAATGAAGATATTTTCACACAAAGAGAACTTGATAAAACACTTTATAAACAATACAATTATACAAAAACACTCTGTGAATAGCAAGAGAGTAAAAATAACAAATTGAAAGGTATGTTTTATTATGAAAAATAAACTCCAGGTTGCCAATATCGGTATGAAATTCGGTATGAGCCACGTTGAAGGTGCAATGGACTGCAAGGATGCAGAAATTGCAATAATCTGCGACAGTAACGAGGAAAATCTCCGTTTTGCAGGTGAAAGATACAGTATTCCTGAAGAAAAATGGGTAACAGACTATATGGATATTGTAAACAACCCTGATATTGATGTAGTTACCGTTGCGATTCCTGACCAGCAGCATAAAAAGGTTTCATGCGATTTACTCCGTGCAGGTAAGCACGTGCTTTGCGAAAAGCCCCTTGCTTTAACTCGTGAGGATATCAGCGAAATCGTTAAGACTGCTGAAGAAGCAGATGCTAAATTTATGGTTGGTCAGATTTGTCGTTTTACCCCTGCATTTGAAAAGGCAAAAGAAATTATCGAAGCTGGTACCTTAGGTGAGCTTTATTTTATTGAATCGGAATATGCTCACGATTATATGTTGATTCAAGAACCATGGAGATGCGATCCCCTTCGTCACGGTGTTATCGGCGGTGGTTGTCACGCAATTGACTTGATAAGATGGCTTGCAGGTGACCCTGAGGAAGTTTTTGCTTACGGTACTCACAGGCTCTTACCTCACGTTACTTATGACGATGCAACAGTTGCAATTATGAAGTTCAACGAAAATCTTATGGGTAAGGTATTCGTCTCAACCGGTTGTAAGCGTGACTACACAATGAGAACTGTTATTTACGGTACAAAGGGTACTCTTATTTGTGACAACACCTCCCCTACAATGACTCTCTTTACTGTTGATGAAAATGAAATTACAAAAGACCCTGAAACAATTGAAATTCAGGTTAACAATCACAATGCAGTTAAAGAATTCCAGGTTTTTGCAGATGCAATTCTTAATGATAAAGAAGTTTTAACAGATGCTGTTGAAGGTGCAAAAACAGTTGCAGTTTGCCTTGCAATTGTTGAGTCTGCAAAAACAGGCGAAAAAGTAAAACCAAATTACAATTTCTGAGCAAACCATAACGATAATCTTGTTTTGGTTACATCTCAATAAACTGCATATAAAAAAACAAGCTCCACCTACTGATTCTTAGTAAGTGGAGTTCTCTTATTTATTGATAATTTTTCAGGGCGTATCTGTTATATTGTAAATGGTCAAATTCACATCTTATATATCCTACCCAACGCACAAAAGTAATGCTTTCAAAAAGTCTGCATCGTTTTGGTCGGTGCGTTTTTTCGGGCCTTTTGTTCTGTTGCCTTGCATACGCTCCTTTTTGCCTATAAAACGGGTGAAAAGGAGATTTTCTATATTACTGTCGGTGTAGATAAGTCCGTTCTGATTAAGTGCCTTAGCGCCTTTACCGAGAACGAGAGCAGCAAGTCCGTAATCCTGAGTGATAATCACATCGCCCTTTTCGGTAAGGTTCGCAATACGGCAATCAGCAGAATCTGCACCCTTATCAACCACAATTGTTTTTGCACCATCTCTTTCAATAGTGTGGGTGTTGTCGCAGACAATAATGCACTCTATCTCCCGTTCTTTTGCTACATTGACAGTAATATCAACAACAGGACATGCATCAGCATCAATTATAATTTTCATTTTTCTTCCTTATTTAATCTTAACTAAAAATGTAACGGTGAAATCTTCCCAATGGGCAGTAACATAGGTTTCACCCTTTGTTTTGGGTGTTATTTCATCCCCGTCAACAGATATGATGCTTTCATCAAAATCTGTAAGGGTTATCCCCTTCTTAACCTGCTTATCGTCCTTATTGGCATCATATTTATAAACCTCAACCTTGAAGGCGCCGTCTGCAAGATTTTTCTCATAAATATGAGGGTCGGTTGTTATACCGACAGCCGCAGTGTAACGGGATTTTGAAACAGGCTTGAAATTCTCTTTAACATTATCATTTTCCTTATCACTGAAATCAGGTTCATTAATGAGAGAGAATTTCACCTCCTGAATTCTTGTTGCCCAAGTGCCGAATTCTTCACCGTAAGCATAGGAAAGATAAATATTATCACTCAAACGGATATGACCGTTTTCTCTTGAAGTGATACCGCAGTTATGAAGGTTATGTATGGTGTTTGTTTTAAGGAAATAAGATTCCTCAAACTTAACACCGTCGTTTGACATATACACCTTAATATAGCTATCGGTTGTAAATCTTGAAGCGGTTGAAACTGCTATAAATTTGCCGTAATCCTCGATAAATTTCACGTCAGCAGAGTCGGTATCACCTTGAATATGGTCTATTGCAATGCCTTTATATTCAAGTGTCTTCGGCCAGTTTTCGTCTCTGGCATCTGCAAGGGAAAGCCTTGTCTGATTCAATTCACCGTCACGCCACGTGTAGTAAAGATAAAGAGTATCATT
>JAZQUC010000006.1:0-19281 GCA_045631075.1 Candidatus Fimenecus sp.
TACATACAAAATATACATTTTTTCTATTGAATTATTAATAATAAAGTGGTACAATTGTCGTAAATAAAATGTATATACATTCGTACCGCAGAAAAATGAAAACACTCCCTGTCTTTTTCTGGCGGGGAGTGTAATTTTTTAGGAGGATATTATGACTCGTAAAGAAGAAAGAGAACTTGCGTTTACATTAATTTTTGAAAAGATTTTCAATGATGAGCTTTCAGTTGATGAAATTATTGAAAATGCTGTTGAAGCGCGTTTAGTTGAAGAAAACACATTTGCATTTTCACTTGCTCAGTTAACATATGAAAATATTGAAGAAATTGATAAAATAATTAATGAAAATTCAGTAGGCTGGAAGGTTGAGCGTTTACCAAAGGTATCTCTTGCAATTATGCGACTTGCTCTTTGCGAAATACTTTATGTACCGTCAATACCAAACGGAGTTTCAATTAATGAAGCAGTTGAACTTGCAAAGAAATTCTCATCAAGCGAAGATGCATCATTTATTAACGGTATTCTTGGTAAATATGTCAGAGAGAATGTGACAGAATGAGTTTTTATCTTGGTATAGATACAAGTAATTATACTACTTCTGTTGCTTTATATAACGATATTGATAATAGTGTTATAAACATTAAAAAGCTCTTACCTGTTAAAGAAGGAGAAAAAGGCATTCGACAAAGTGATGCTGTATTTCATCATACTGTTCAATTTCCTGATTTAATATCTCAGCTTTTTAACGGAAAACATTATGATATTAATGCTGTTGGTGTATCAATTAAGCCTTGTAATGAAGAAGGTTCATATATGCCTTGCTTTTTAACTGGTGTTTCTGTTGCTGTCGCTTTATCTAATGCACTCAATGTTCCGTTATATCGTTTCTCACATCAGGATGGTCATATTGTTGCTGCAATATATTCGGCAGATAAATTAGATTTAATTAAAGAAAAATTTATTGCATTTCATATTTCAGGTGGAACATCCCAAGCGTTACTTGTAAATCCTAATGATGATTATTTTGAAACTGTTAAATTATCTGATTCTCTGGATTTAAAGGCAGGACAAGCTGTTGACAGAGTAGGTGTATCCATGGGATTAAAATTCCCATGTGGTCCTGAGTTGGAAAAACTTGCTTTAAACAGTAATGATTCTGTAAAAAAAATAAAGGTTTTCAGGCGTGATGGTCAATTTAGTTTATCAGGCGTTGAAAATCAATGCAAAAAGATGATTGAAAACAATGAATCATATGAAGATATTGCGTTATATTGTTTAAGTTATATATATTCTGCAATTGATGATACAATAATAGAACTAAAAAAACAGTATGGTGATTTACCACTTGTTTTTTCAGGTGGAGTAATGTCTAATTCAATTATTAGAAATGCACTTGAGTCTAAATATAATTGCTATTTTGCAGAACCACAATATTCATCTGATAATGCTTGCGGAATTGCTGTGCTTTCATCAATCTGTAACAAAAGGAACAATAAATAATGAATTCACCACTTATTTTGACTGTAACACAATTGAATTCTTATGCACGTTCTGTTATTGAACAGGACTCTAATCTTAATAATGTTTTTGTTGTTGGTGAAATATCCAATTATGTTGACCATTACAGAAGCGGTCACCTTTATATGAGCATTAAAGACAGTCAATCTGTCATAAGTGCTGTTATGTTTGCCGGAAATGCATCAAGACTTAAATTCAAACCAGAAAACGGAATGTCTGTAATTATTAGAGGCAGAGTTTCCATTTATGAGCGTGATGGTAAATATCAGTTATATATTGATGATATGCAGCCTGATGGGGTAGGTGCATTATCATTAGCTTTTGAACAGTTGAAAGAAAGATTATCAAAAGCAGGATTGTTTGATAATGAGCATAAATTACCAATTCCTGAATATCCAAAAAAAATCGGATTAATTTCTTCTCCAACAGGTGCTGCTGTACAGGATGTCCTTAATGTTCTTAATCGTAGATATCCATTAGCCGAAGTTCATTTTTTAGGCGTTCAGGTACAGGGGGATAGTGCTGCATCAACTATTTGCAGAGCTATCAAGCAAATGAATACTACTGATGTTGATGTAATTATTATCGCTCGCGGTGGAGGTTCTGTTGAGGATTTATGGCCGTTTAATGATGAAAATCTGGCATATGAAATATATGATTCTCGTATTCCGATAATTTCAGGTGTTGGACATGAGACTGATTTTACAATATGTGATTTTGTTGCTGATTTAAGAGCACCAACACCATCTGTTGCCGCTGAACTTGCAGTGCCTGATATTAAAGAACAAAAATTTTATGTATCGTCTTTATATAATACACTTAATAAATATATTGAAAATTATTTAAACGAATTAGGTTACGATTTAGATAAACTAACTAATTCTCCTGTATTGCAAGAACCTGAATTATTTGTGGATAACTGTTATGAATATATTAATTCATTAAATTCAAATCTATATGAATGTTTTAAAAAGAATTTAACAGATTATTCATCTAAGTTTGCTATACTTTGTTCAAAACTTGATGCATTAAGTCCACTTAAAGTTCTTAAAAGAGGATATTCTATAACTAAGAAAGATGGTCAAATTATAAATTATTCTGATTCATTAAAATCTGGTGATACTATTTCAATTCAATTTTCAGATGGTTCTGTTAAAGCAGAAATAATATGAGGTAAAAATATGAATTTAACATATGAACAAGCACTAAAAAAACTTGAAGATATTATAAATAAATTAAACGAAGGTTCAATTCCACTCGACGAATCAATATCACTGTATGAAGAAGGAATTAAACTTTCTGAATTCTGTATGAAAAAACTTGATAATGCAAAACAAAAAATCATTATGTTAAATGAGGCACAGAACAATGATTGATATTAAATCTTATGTTAATGAACAAGCAAAAATCATTTCTTCAAGATTAGAATCTTTTATAAATGAAAATATTCCATCAGTTGTTCTTGATGCCATGTACTACAGTGTTTCCAACGGTGGTAAAAGAATAAGACCTATTTTTGCTGTTGAGTTTGCAAAGCTTTGTGATGGTGATGTTGATACAGCTATTAATTTCGGTTGTGCTGTTGAAATGATTCACACATATTCACTTATTCATGATGATTTGCCATGTATGGATAACGATGATATGAGAAGAGGTAAACCATCTTGTCATATTGCTTTTGGTGAAGATAATGCTTTATTAGCCGGTGATGCCCTTTTAACAGAAGCGTTTGGACTTTTGGCTTCATCAAAGAATATTTGTGATAAAAATATTGTAAGAGCAATGTCATATTTATCATCGTATGCAGGAATTAACGGTATGATTGGTGGTCAAGTTCTTGATTTGCAGTTTGAAAAAACTCAACCAATAATTGATGAAATTCTTAAAATGTATTCATTAAAAACTTGCGGACTTATAAAGGCTGCTTGCGTTTTAGGTTGTTTATCATCAAATGAATATGATGAAAGTAAAATAAACGCAGCAATAGAATATGCAGAAAATCTTGGTATAGCATTTCAGATTCAAGATGATATTCTTGATATCGAAGGTGATTCGGTTTCGCTTGGTAAGCCTGTTGGTAGTGACGAAAAAAATGATAAATCAACAGCAGTAAAATATTATGGAATAGATAAATCTAAACAGTTAGTAAAAGAATACACAAACAAAGCCGTTTCTGCGTTAAATATTTTTGATAATGATACTGAAGTTCTGAAACAAATAGCATATATGCTTGTTGATAGACAAAATTGATTGGAGTTTTCTTTAATGGAATATAAAATATTGCAAAATATTAAATCTCCACAAGATTTAAAGAAACTGAATAATGCAGAACTTAATCTGTTGTCTGCTGAGATTAGAGATTATATGATTAAAATCGTTTCTCAAAACGGTGGTCATTTGTCATCCAATCTCGGTGTAGTAGAATTGTCTGTTGCACTTCATAAATCATTTAATTCGCCACATGATAAATTTGTTTGGGATGTTGGTCATCAGATTTATGTACACAAGCTTTTAACTGGACGTTTTGAAGAATTCAAATCACTGCGAAAAGAAAATGGAATTTCCGGTTTTTGTGCGCCTAATGAAAGTGAACATGATACATTTTACAGTGGTCATTCAAGCACATCTATTTCCGCTGCATTAGGCATTGCTGTTGCTAATAAAAATCTTAATAAGGAAGATTATACAATTGCAATAATCGGTGATGGTGCACTTACAGGTGGCATGGCTTATGAAGCACTTAATAATGCAGGGCGTTCAGGCACTAAACTCATTGTTATTCTTAATGACAATGAGATGTCTATTTCTGAAAATGTCGGTTCTATGGCAAGATATCTTGCTGTTGTTCGTTCTAAACCAGAATATAATAGATTAAAGGCAAAAACTGAAAAAACTTTAAACAATATTCCTTTGATAGGAAAACCTATTGCAGTTTGCCTTTCAAAAATAAAAAAAGAAATAAAAAGTTCAATGTATGAAAGTACTTTCTTTGAGGATTTAGGATTTAAATATATGGGTCCTATAGATGGCCATAATATTGAGCATTTATGTGAAGCGCTTGATTCGGCTAAACTTTCTGATGAGCCAGTTTTGCTTCATATCAGTACAATTAAAGGCAAAGGATATGATTTTGCAGAAAAATCACCAAGCAAATATCATGGTATTTCTAAATTTGATATTGATAGTGGTGAATATTCTATTAGCACAACGAATTTTTCTGAAGAATTTGGTAAAAAACTATGTAATTTAGCAGAAGAGAATGAAAAAATTTGTGCTATTACCGCTGCTATGTCATTAGGAACTGGCCTTAAAAAGTTTTCAGAAAAATTTGAGGATAGATTTTATGATGTTGGTATTGCTGAACAACATGCAGTAACATTTGCGTCTGGTCTTTCAAAAGGCGGTATGACACCTGTTTTTGCTGTTTATTCAACATTCTTACAAAGAGCTTATGACCAACTTGTACATGACGGTACATTACAAAAACAAAAACTAATTATTGCCCTTGATAGAGCAGGTTTTGTTGGTGAAGATGGCGTTACTCATCAGGGTGTTTTGGATATTTCTTATCTTAATAGTATTCCTGATATAACTGTTTTCTCACCATTTTCTTATAATAGACTCGAGCGTGATTTAGAAAACGCAGTTAATAATGCAGATAATCTTACTGTAATTCGTTATCCTCGAGGAACAGAACCTAATATTCCAAAATGTTATACTATATCAGATAATGATTTTGATTATTTTGAAAATTCAAATAACTTTCTTATAATTTCATATGGCAGAGTTTCTGCAAATGTATTAAATGCAGTTGATATTTTAAAGAAAAATGGAATTAATGTATCTGTTCTTATACTTAATAAAATTAAACCTATTCATCCAGATATAATTGATATTGCAAAAAAATATAATAAGATATTCTTTTATGAAGAATCTGTTAAATCAGGTAGCATAGGAGAATCTTTTGCTGATTATTTGCTGAATAATGGTTTTAATAAAGAATATTATCATATCGCTGTTGATGATAAATTTATTCCTCATGCTTCTGTCCAATCTTTAATGAAAAAATATAAGCTGGATACTGATAGCATTGTTGAAAATGTAATGGAGATAATTAATGGCTGAAAAAAAGAGACTTGATACTGTTGTTGTTGAATTAGGTTACGCTGAAACCCGTTCAAAAGCATCTGCAATAATTATGGCAGGTGAAATATATGTCAACGGTCAGAAAGAAACAAAAGCAGGATATGCTGTAAAAGAAAAAGATAATATTGAGTTTATTGGTAAGAAAATGCCATTTGTAAGTCGTGGCGGATATAAGCTTGAAAAAGCAATGAAAGCTTTCGGGCTTACACTCACCAATAATATTTGTATGGATATCGGTGCATCAACTGGAGGATTTACTGATTGCATGTTGCAATGTGGTGCATCCAAAGTTTATTCCATTGACGTAGGATATGGTCAACTTGCATGGAAGTTGCGTACTGACGAACGTGTTATTAATCTTGAGCGTACCAATTTCAGATATTTAACCAAGGAAACAGTATCTGACGAAATTGATTTTGCAAGTATTGATGTATCATTTATTTCTTTAAAAAAGATTTTACCTGTTCTTTTTGATTTTCTAAAAAATGATGGTGAAACTGTTGCTCTTATCAAGCCGCAATTTGAAGCAGGACGCGAAAAAGTCGGAAAAAAGGGCGTAGTAAGAGATATTGAAACACATATTGAAGTAATCAATAGTATTGTTGATTTTGCATTTGAAACAGGGTTTTCAGTATTAAATCTTGACTTTTCACCAATAAGAGGTCCGGAAGGTAATATTGAATATCTTGTTCATCTAGCAAAATCAAATGAAAAAAAATTATTAGTTGATAGTGAAAATATAAATGATATAGTTGAAAAATCACATACCGAATTGAGTGGTGAATAAATTGAAAATTGGAATTGTTCCTAATTTTACAAGAGAAAAAACGTTGAATGTTACAACTGAAGTAATAAATCATCTTGAAAAGAATAATATAGAATATTATTTTGATAATGATGATTCTAAAAAATTTCCGATTAATGTTGATAAAGATAAATTATCATCAAATTTATTTGAATTCACAGATGTAATTATTGCAATCGGTGGTGACGGTTCATTTATTCACGCTGCAAAAGATGCTGCTATACATAAAAAGCCTGTACTTTGCATTAATGCAGGTAATTTAGCTTTTTTAGCAGGTCTAGAGGGTAATGAACTTGGTTTAATTGAAAACCTTATTACAGGGGATTTTACATCAGATAAAAGAATGATGCTTGAAGTTGTTCTTAAGGAAAACAACAGTGAAAGATTATTAGGATACTGTCTTAATGATATTGCAATTGCTCGATTTGGTGATATTAAACTTATTGACCTTGATGTATATTGTAATGATAAAAAAATAAATAGTTATCGTGGTGATGGTGTTGTAATATCAACTCCCACAGGTTCAACTGCATATTCTTGGTCAGCAGGTGGTCCGGTTATTGACCCTGATTTAAGATGTATTACACTGACACCTATTTGCACTCATTCTCGTTTAGATAGAACTTTTGTATTTAATGAAAAATCTATCATTACAGTTAAAGCACCAAATTGCTCTCAAAAAATTTGTCTTTCAACTGATGGTGACAAATCTCTTGAATTAA
The DNA here is from genome assembly GCA_045631075.1 of Candidatus Fimenecus sp. Classification (GTDB taxonomy): domain Bacteria; phylum Bacillota; class Clostridia; order Oscillospirales; family Acutalibacteraceae; genus Fimenecus. The sequence goes on from JAZQUC010000006.1 coordinate 7,189, forward strand.
ATGAGAATTTTGAAATAGTTATTCGTCAGTCAAAATATTATGCTGAATTTATTAGAATAAAATCTGACGAATTCTTTAATATTCTGATTAACAAATTATCGTAAAGGAATTTATATTCATGAAAAAGAAAAGACATGAACTGATACTTAATTATATTAAAAATAATAATATTTCGCGTCAGGAACAAATACTTCAGATGCTTGTTGAACATGGGTTTAATGTTACTCAAGCAACTATTTCACGAGATATCAAAGAACTTAAGATTATTAAAGAACATTTTGGTAAAAATGATATTCGTTATGCAGTTAGTGAAAAAATCGGTAACGATGACAATTATAAAATGATTTTTACTCGTTCTGCGATATCTGCTGATGCTGCAATGAATATTATTGTTGTTAAATGCTATTCAGGTACAGCGAATGCTGCTTGTATTGCTCTTGACAGTATGAATTTACCTGGTCTTGTTGGTACAATTGCTGGTGATGACACAATTTTTGTAGCTTGTAAGGATGTACATGCTACAACTCATATTATCGGAACAATTAACTCCTTACTTAAGGAATGATATAAATGCTTTCTAATCTTAAAATATCAAATATTGCAATAATTAAAGAAGCTGTTGTTGATTTCAATAACGGCTTAAATGTTTTAACAGGTGAAACTGGTGCAGGTAAATCAATTATTATTGATGCAATAAACGCAATATTAGGTGAACGAACATCACGCGAGCTTATAAGAACAGGAAGCAATAATGCGGAGGTATCAGCATTTTTTGAAGATATAAATGATAATATTGTTTCAGTTCTTAATGATATTGGTGTTTCTATCGAAGACGATAAGTCTTTAATGATTACAAGAAAAATATCTTCCGACGGTAAAAATATTTGTAAAGTAAACGGAACATCAGTTACTGTTTCGTTGTTAAAAAAGCTTGGACAATCACTTATAAATGTTCATGGTCAGCTCGATAATCATAATCTTTTAAATGAAGAATTACATTATACATATATTGATAGCTTTGCCGAAAATGAAGTTATAAAAGAAAATTATTACAATTCATATAATGATTATTGTAGATGTAAAAAAATGTATGACAGTTTTATTGTTAACGAAAGTGAAAAAGCAAGAAAAATAGACTTGCTCACTTATCAAATAAATGAAATTGAAGAAGCTGATATTAGAATAGGTGAGTGGGAAGAACTTGAAAATCGTAAAAAAGTTCTTCAAAATGCTGAACAGTTATTATCATTAGTTAACAATGCAATTGAAATCTTTGACGGATATGATAGTTTTAACGGTATTTCCGATATGCTCAGTACAGCATCAACATCTTTAATTAAAGCATCCTCAATTGATGAGAGTTTAAATAATATTTCTGATACAATTGCTGATATGTCATACAATGTCAACGATTGTATTGCTGAATTAAAGGATTTTGTTTACGGTTTTGATATAAATCCTGCTGAGTTAGATGAAATCGAAGACAGATTAAGCGTTCTTTTTAAATTGTCAAAAAAATATGGTTCTAATGAAGAAGAAATTCTTAAATTTTTAGATAATGCAAAACAAGAACTTGATGAAATAACATTTTCTGATAAGAAAAAAGAAGAATTATATGTTGAACTTCAAGAAAAATATCATATACTCACAGAAAAAGCAGAAACACTGTCAATAAATCGAAAAAAATATGGTGAAATATTTATAAACGCTGTTAAAGATGAATTATCATTCCTTGATATGTCATCAATCAATTTTAAAATTGTTCAGAACAGTAAACAGTTTGATGAAACAGGTGCTGATGAAATCTATTTCTTGATTTCTGCCAATGCAGGTGAAGAACCAAAGCCACTTTCAAAAATTGCTTCAGGTGGTGAATTGTCACGAATTATGCTTGCAATAAAAAATGTTCTTGCATCAAAAGATAATGTACAGACATTGATTTTTGATGAAGTTGATACAGGTGTAAGTGGTCGTGCAGCACAAAAAATCGGTATTAAATTGAAAGAGGTTTCTAAAAACAGACAAGTTTTATGTGTAACGCATTTAGCGCAGATTGCCTGCTTTGCTGATAACCATTTTCTTATATCAAAATCTGAAAAAGACAATAAGACATTTACAAGTGTTACAGAACTTGATAATAATGGTAGAGTTCACGAATTAGCAAGAATAATCGGTGGAATTGAATCAACTCAATTATCCCTTGATACTGCTGCTGAAATGATTGAAAATGCAAAGAAATATTAACTTGACTTTTAATTTTTATTGTGTATAATATTCTCAATGACTTTGAAGCGAAGAAGTAATAAGATTTTTACAGTTACAGAGAGTGTTCGGTTGGTGTAAGAACATACGTAATGCTTATGAAATACATCGTGGAGTTGCACTTTTGAAATAATAGTAGGGAGTGTCGGTTGTACCCGTTATAGTACGGAGTAATGTCAGTTACTCGTTAAGGCTGTTTATCGTGAGGTAACAGTAAACTGAGGTGGTAACACGAAATTTTTTCGTCCTCTGCTTTTTGCAGGGGACTTTTTAATTTTTTTGGAGGTAAATATGAAAGTTTATGACGAACTCGTTGCTCGTGGACTTATAGCACAGGTAACAAATGAAGAAGAAATCAAAAATCTTGTAAATGAAGGTAAAGCTGTTTTCTATATTGGTTTTGACCCTACTGCAGATAGCTTGCATGTTGGTCACTTTATGGCTCTTTGCCTTATGAAGAGATTACAGATGGCTGGTAACAAACCAATCGCACTTATCGGTGGCGGTACTGCTATGATTGGTGACCCATCAGGCAGAAGTGATATGCGTCAGATGATGACTAAGGAAACAATTCAGCACAACTGTGACTGTTTCAAAAAGCAGATGGAACGCTTTATTGAATTCGGTGAAGATAAAGCTATTATGGTTAATAATGCTGACTGGCTTCTTGACCTTAATTATATTGAAGTTCTTCGTGAAGTTGGCGCTTGTTTCAGCGTTAACAGAATGCTTTCTGCAGAATGCTACAAGCAGAGAATGGAAAAAGGTCTTTCATTCCTTGAATTCAACTATATGATTATGCAGAGCTATGACTTCTATGAACTTTTCCAGAAATATGGTTGTAATATGCAGTTCGGTGGTGACGACCAGTGGAGCAATATGCTCGGTGGTACTGAACTTATCCGTAGAAAACTCGGTAAAGATGCTCATGCTATGACAATTACTCTTCTTCTTAACTCAGAGGGTAAGAAAATGGGTAAAACTCAGTCAGGTGCAGTTTGGCTTGACCCTGAAAAGACTTCACCATTTGATTTCTATCAGTATTGGAGAAACGTTGATGATGCTGATGTTCTTAAGTGTATCAGAATGCTTACATTCTTACCTATGGAAGAAATCGAAAAGATGGATTCATGGGAAGGCAGTCAGCTCAATACTGCAAAAGAAATCCTTGCATTTGAACTTACAAAGCTTGTTCACGGTGAAGAAGAAGCTACAAAGGCTCAAGAAGGCGCAAGAGCACTTTTCTCAGGCAAGGGTAATACAGAGAATATGCCAACAGTAGAACTCACTGCAGACGATTTTAACGACGATAGCGTACTTGTTGCTGATATTATGATTAAGGCAGGTATTGCAAAGTCAAAAGGTGAGTGCAGAAGACTTATTGAACAGGGTGGCGTTTCTGTTGATGATGAAAAGGTTACAGAGCCATTCAAAGCACTTACAAAGGCTGATTTTGAAAAAGGATATGTAATCGTTAAGAAGGGTAAAAAAGTCTTCTACAAGGCTGTTTTAGCTTAACAAGTTATACATAAAGAAAAGGCTTACTGATTAATTTCAGTAAGCCTTAATTATTGATTTATTATTCGTTAACTAAATCTTTCATTGAGTAAAATCCTGGTTCTTTACCAACAAGGAATAATCCTGCATTAACTGAACCATTTGCAAATAACTGCTTTGAATATGCTGAATGTGAAATCTTGATTACTTCATCAGGACCTGCAAAAATGATTTCGTGTTCACCAACAATTGTACCACCACGAACAGCGTGAATACCAATTTCATTCTTTGTTCGTTTCATTCTCTTTGAATGACGGTCAAACTCATAAATTGGTTTTTCATCCAATGCTTCTGAAATGGAATCAGCAAGCATTAATGCAGTACCACTTGGAGCATCAATTTTCTGATTATGATGTGCTTCAACAATTTCAATGTCAAAACTTCCCTGAAGTACTTTCGCAGCCTTTTTAGCAAGCTCAGATACAAGGCTGACACCAATTGACATATTTGCTGAAAAGAAGAGGGGAACATCATTTGATGCAACTTTAATTGATTCAATTTGTTCTTCATTAAGTCCTGTTGTAGCAATAACAGCAGGTGTTTTCTTTTCCTTTGCAAAAGCAAGTAAATCATTAAGTACTGATGGATGAGAAAAGTCAATAATCACATCTGCATCTACATTAATATCATTAAATGATTTGAAAATAGGGAATGAAGCTTCTTCTTTTGCAATATCAACACCTGCAACAATCTTACAGTCATTTCTGTTTGCAACACAAGATGTAATTGCTTTTCCCATTTTTCCTAAAGCACCGCTTAAAATAATCCTTGTCATTTTTTCACGTCCAGTAAATAGTTAGATTAAGTTGTACTTCTTAAGTACAGCTTCAAGTTTTGCTGTTTTAGCATCTTCCATTTCACAAAGTGGCATACGAAGTGGACCAACATCAAAGCCCATCATTTTCATAGCAACCTTAACTGGAATTGGGTTAACATCCATAAACATTGCATTGATAAGGTCAAGATATTTAAGCTGAAGTTCAGCACTTTCCTTAACTTTGCCTTCAAGATAAAGAGTAGGAATATCGTGCGCAAGTTTTGGACAGATATTTGAAAGAACAGAAATAACACCCTTACCACCAAGTGACATAAGAGGTACAATCTGGTCATCATTACCTGAATAAACATCAAGCTTGTCACCACAAAGTGCAATTGTTTCAGCAATCTGTGAAATGTTACCACTTGCTTCTTTTGTAGCAATAATGTTCTTGTGTTCACAAAGCTCTGCATAAGTTGATGGAAGAACATTAACACCTGTTCTGCTTGGAACATTATAAATAATAATTGGTTTTGATGTGTTGTCAGCAATTGCCTGATAATGCTTTATAAGACCACGCTGTGAGCATTTGTTGTAGTATGGTGTAACAACAAGCATTGCATCAGCACCTGCTTTTTCAGCATCGTTAGAAAGCTCAATAGCATAAGCAGTTTCGTTACTACCTGTACCTGCAATAACAGGAATTCTGTGATTAACAACATCACAAGTGAACTTGATTACATCTGAATGTTCTCTTGGAGTAAGTGTAGCACTTTCACCTGTAGTACCACAAATAACAATTGAGTCAGTACCATTAGCAATATGATATTCCAAAAGATTTTCAAGTGACTTGTAATTTACACTTAAATCGTCATTGAATGGTGTTACAATAGCAACACCGCAGCCTATAAAAATAGGATTGTTACTCATAATAAAAATCTCCTTAATTGGATATTAGTCCATATAACCTTCTGCACAAAGAAGTTCTGCCATAAGAACAGCACCGCCAGCAGCACCACGAAGTGTGTTGTGTGAAAGACATACAAACTTATAATCGTACTGTGAATCTTCACGAAGACGACCAACTGAAATTGCCATACCGCCTTCAAGGTCACGATGCATCTTTGTCTGTGGCATATTATCTTCTTCAAAATAGTTAAGGAACTGCTTTGGTGCATGTGGAAGTTCTAATTCCTGTGCACGACCTGCAAATTCTTTCCATATATTTAATATTTCTTCTTTTGATGGTTTATTCTCAAATCTTACGAAAACTGCACCCATATGACCATTTGAAACAGGAACACGAATACACTGTGCTGTGAAGTTAGGTGATGTAGCAGGAACGATTTCATTGCCTTCAATTTTACCCCAGATTTTGAGTGGTTCTTTTTCACTCTTTTCTTCTTCTCCACCGATGTAAGGAATTACATTGTCAACCATTTCTGGCCATGTATCGAATGTTTTACCTGCACCTGAAATTGCTTGATATGTACAAACAAGAACATCTTTAATACCAAACTTTGAAAGAGGGAAGAGAGCAGGAACATAGCTCTGAAGTGAACAGTTTGATTTAACTGCAATAAAGCCACGCTTTGTACCAAGTCTTTCTCTCTGAGCAGGAATGATTTTTGCATGTTCTGCATTAAGTTCAGGAACAATCATTGGAACATCAGGAGTATGTCTGTGAGCACTGTTATTTGAAATAACAGGACATTCAGCCTTTGCATAAGCTTCTTCTAATGCCTTGATTTCATCTTTCTTCATATCAACAGCACAGAATACAAAATCAACCTGTGATGCGATTTTTTCGATATCAGCAGTTGCATCCATAACAACGATGTCTTTCATTGTTTCAGGGATTTCAACATCCATACACCATTTAGCACCAACAGCATCAGAATACTTTTTGCCTGCTGAACGTGGACTTGCTGCTAAAACCTTAACATCAAACCAAGGGTGGTTATCTAAAAGTGTCATAAAACGCTGTCCAACCATACCTGTAGCACCGATTACACCTACATTATACTTTTTCACTTGAAATTACCTCCAAAAAATGATATTATATCATTCGTTATAAAAAATCAGTAATGATTTTGCCACCATTACTGAATAAAATACAAAGTATTACTGACATTTGTCATAATACGAAAGCACTCCATCAAATAATGATGACAGTTGCATTACTGTTAATAATACAACCAGAAAAAACACTTTCCAAGAATGTTTTTCTTCGGCAACAAACCCTTTCTCGTTTTATCATAAACTCTTGGTAGTTTCAAAAACGATACTGATTTTTATTGCACCTCAATCGCCTATATATAATACCATTATATAGCCTTTGTGTCAAACATTATTTATTAATTTCTATATATTTACGGAGAAACACTATGAAAAAATCTGATTTTTATTACGATTTGCCCAAAGAATTGATTGCTCAAACACCAATTGAGCCTCGTGACCATTCAAGAATGATGGTTTTATCTCGTTCTGATGATAAAATTGAACATAAACATTTTTATGATTTTATAGATTATCTTAACCCTGGTGACTGCTTGATTTTAAATAATACAAGAGTTCTTCCTGCACGAATTTATGGTGTAAAGAAAGATACAGGTGCTATCGTTGAATTTCTTCTTCTTAACAATTTAGGAAATGATAAATGGGAATGTATCACAGGTCCAGGTAAAAGAGCAAAGGTTGGTACAGAATTTTCATTTGGTGATAGTATTCTTTCATGCAAGATTTTAGAAGTGCTTGAAAACGGAAACAGAATTGCAGAATTTTACTATGATGCATCAAACATTTATGAAGTACTTGATAAAGTTGGTGAAATGCCATTACCACATTATATAACTGAAAAACTTGAAGATAAAGAGCGTTATCAGACTGTCTATTCAAAAGAATTGGGTTCAGCTGCTGCACCTACTGCCGGATTACATTTCACTGATGAAATAATGTCAAAGATACAGGAAAAAGGTGTTAAAATTGGTTATGTTACATTACATGTTGGTATTGGTACATTCAGACCTGTAAAAGCTGAAAATATCGAAGAACATGAAATGCATTCTGAACATTATCAAATTCCAAAAGAAACTGCGGATTTAATAAATACTACAAAGAAAAATGGTGGACGAGTTATTGGTGTTGGTACAACTTGCTGTCGTACTCTTGAAAGTGTTATGCAGAGTCAGGGTGAAATGAAAGAGTTTGATGATTGGACAAACATCTTCATTTATCCTGGGTACAAGTTTAAATGTATTGATGCTTTACTTACAAACTTCCATTTACCAGAAAGTACACTTGTAATGTTGGTTTCAGCATTTTATAACAGAGAAAAAGTTCTTGATGCATATAAAGAAGCTGTTGATGAGAAATATAGATTTTTTAGCTTTGGCGACTGTATGTTTATATATTAAGGAGATTTTATGTATAAGTTAATTAAGAAAAACGGAAATGCACGACGTGGTGAATTTGTTACAGTTCACGGTACTGTACAAACACCTGCTTTTATGAATGTTGCAACACAAGGCGCAATTAAAGGTGGCGTTTCAGCTTACGATTTAAAAGATATTGATTGTCAAGTCCAATTGTGCAATACTTATCATCTTCATTTGCGACCAACTGACACTCTTATTAAGGAGATGGGGGGGCTTCATAAGTTTACAGGATGGGATGGACCTATTCTTACGGATAGTGGTGGATTTCAGGTTTTCTCACTTTCTGCTTTAAGAAAAATTAAAGAAGAAGGTGTGTATTTTTCTTCACATATCGATGGTCATAAAATATTTATGGGACCTGAAGAAAGTATGCAGATTCAGTCGAACTTAGGCTCAACAATTGCTATGGCTTTTGACGAATGTGTTGAAAACCCTGCTAAATATGAGTATTCAAAACAGTCTTGTGAAAGAACAACAAGATGGCTAATTCGTTGTAAAGCAGAAATGGAAAGACTTAATGCATTACCTGATACAATCAATAAAAATCAGCTTCTTTTTGGTATAAACCAAGGTTGCACATTTGATGATTTAAGAGTTGAACATATGAAAGAAATTGCAAAACTCGACCTTGATGGTTATGCAATCGGTGGTCTTGCTGTTGGTGAGCCAAAAGAAGATATGTATCGTATTATTTCTGCTGTTGAACCATATATGCCAACCGACAAAATTAGATATCTTATGGGTGTTGGTACACCAGGAAATATTTTAGAAGCGGTTAAAAGGGGAGTGGACCTTTTTGATTGCGTTATGCCAAGCAGAAATGCTCGTCATGGTCATCTTTTTACTGATGCAGGTATTATAAATATTAATAATAAAAAATATGAAAAAGATGATTTACCAATCGTCCCTGAGTGTGATTGTCCAACTTGTCAAAGACATTCACGAGCATATATCAGACATTTATTTAAAGCACAAGAAATTTTAGCAATGCGCCTTTGTGTTATGCATAATTTACATTTTTATAATAATCTTATGCAAAAAATTCGAGATGCATTAGATAACGATACATTTGATGAATTTTACAATAAATATGTTGATAGATTAGACACAAGAATATAAATATGTTTACAAATTTTATAAATGGACTTGCATATTATCAATTTATTATGTATAATATTTAGGTTGTAATTTAATTCATTTATTGGAGGATATTAAAATGAACGAATTTTTAACTTTTGCAATGGTTGGCGCAGCAGGTGCTGAAGGCACTGAAGGTACACAGGGCTCAATGCCAATGATTCTTATGATGGTTGCACTTTTTGCTGCAATGTATTTCTTTACAATCAGACCACAGAAAAAGCAGCAGAAAATGGAACAGGAAATCCGTGAGAATACACAGATTGGTGATGAAATCACAACAATTGGTGGTATCTGTGGTAAAGTTGTTTCAGTAAAAGATGATTCAATCGTTATTGAAACAGGCTCTGATAGAGTAAAGATTAAGTTTAAGAAATACGCTATTCAGACAAATCATACTGCTAATGAAAAAGTTCAGGCTGAACGTGAAGCTGCAAAAGCTGCTATGATGGAAAAGAAAGCAAAAAAGTCAAAGAAAAAAGACAATGATGCTGAATAATTTATCATAAAAATTTATTTCCCCTCATATTCTTTATTGAATGTGAGGGGTTTTTCTATGCCAAAAAAATTATGTAACAGAAAAAATGATATTTCGTTACCTGTTAAAAACATTTTGAATTTTGTAGCATCAACAATATTCGGAACTGTATCATCATTATTAATTTCTCTTTTAATTTCAATAATTTTATCAAAATCAGCTAAAATATTAGATTATACATTTATATATTTAATTTTCACTTTCATTATTGGTGGTTTTGTTTGTGGTTTTTCCGGTTCATCAATGCTTCCTTACAAAGGAATTATTTCAGGTCTTATATGTTGTGTACCATATACAATAGTTATGTATATTATCATGTTTATTAGTTCTAACGGAAAACTTAATTCTTCATCACTATTGTCTGTAATTATTATTCTTATTTCATCTTCTATCGGTGGAATAACAAAGGCAAATATTAAACGAAGAAAATAAATAATTAAGGATGATTTAATATGACAAAAGTAATAAATTTGAGAAGACGACAATCAATTAATTATAAACAGATTAATAATAATCCATCTAAAAGAGTCAGAATTAATAATAACGAAGTAACTAAATTGATATTAGTACTCATTTCATTATTATCGTTATTAATTGGATGTTTCATTTATAAAAACAGTAATATTAATTATATTTTCGAGTTGTGTAATAACTTTATTTTAAATTTACAAGATAAAAACTTTTTTGAATTATTTTTATATTTATTTAAATTTGACCTAATATATTTTGTGATTAGTTTTTTTGTAGGAACAAGTATAATAGGCATACCATTTACATTCATTCCAGTCAGTTTAAAATGCTTTACTATTGGTTGTATAAGTTCGTTTATGTACTGTCAATACAGTCTTAAAGGAATATTATTTTCGCTCATACTGTTATTTCCATTATTTACAATTACAACAACATCACTTATATACTCCGCTAATGAAAGTATTTATATGAGTAAATATATTTTCAAGACATTGACAAATAAAAATACAGCCGATAATATTTCAATCAAACTGTATTTAATAAGATATGCTTTTTTAATTGGAATAAACTTTATGTGTATTGTAGTTAATTCCTTTTTAATTATGTTGTTATATGATAGATTAATCTGAATCTTTCTTGTTAATTTTAATTTGTGAAAGCGGATTTGATTCGGAAGCTTTCTTAAGCTGTTCATCAACAATATGAGTGTATATTTCAGTTGTTCCTAAATTTTCGTGACCGAGAATATCTTTTAAAATAAGTACATCAACATTACCATGCTGGTACATAAGTGTTGCTGCTGTATGTCTTAATTTATGTACAGAATAGCCTTCAAGACCACATTTATCAAGACAATCATATACAATATGTTGAACCGTTTTAGGACTTATACGCTTATTTCTACTGCTTAAAAATAAAGCGTTACGGTCTGTTGCTGGAACACCATCAACAGGTCTTACAGCCATATATTGCGCATAGGCATCAAGACAAGCATCATTAAGATAAATAGTACGTTCTTTATTACCTTTACCAGTTACTCTTAATGTATGGTCATCACGAATATCGTTATAATTAAGACTTACAAGTTCAGATAATCGTAAACCACAATTAAGGAAAAATACAAGAATACAGTAGTCACGTTCCTTGTGTTTTCCATCAACTGATTTTAATAATTTGATACTCTCTTCAAGTGTTAAATACTTGGGGAGAGATTTTTTTAGTTTCGGTGAGTCAAGAACCTCCATAGGATTACTTTCTATTATGTTTTTTTGCTTATCAAGATATTTAAAGAAAGTTCTTAAACAGGACACTTTTCTTGCTCTTGCAGCTTCCTGATTGTCTCTTTCGTTTTTACAGTAGGAGAGAAAGGCATAGGCGTCATTTAAAGTTACAGTTTTTACAAATTCGTTGTCAATATCAAGAATATCGATATCATCAAATTCAACGGAAGAGGGGACTAATCCTCTGTAATATTTTAAAAATTTAAAAAATAATCTTAAGTCTGAACTATATTCTTCAATTGTTAATGTAGATTTATTTTTGATTACGTCAAGATAAACTAAAAAATCTTTAATTATAATTGGAAGACCAACAAAATTTATTTTTTTCATAATACCTCCTGTGAAACTGTTTCACAACAATGCTGCGATTTTTTTACAACATTTGTAATATAATAAATAATGAAATTTAAGATGTTAGAAATCAAAGAATATTACTAATATGTAATAAAAGGATATAGAGAATATTTCGAGATTCTATGATATGAATTATAACATAACTTATAAGATATGTATAATTGAATCGTAATATAATTATATTATTTTTTACTAATGAATCATTGTTAATTTACTAAATTTTTCCTTATAAACTGTAATAATAGTAATTTTTTATAATATAGAATCCGATAATAATTTATTAAATGATACTTAGTATGT
>JAZQUC010000007.1:0-2505 GCA_045631075.1 Candidatus Fimenecus sp.
TTTTTTCTCGAATCCACAACCTTCGTTAAGACAAGCAACAATGCCACCTTTTCTCTTGAAAAGTGACTTGCCACACTGTGGACAAAGGTCATCAGTCGGCTTATCCCAAGTCATAAAGTTACATTCAGGATAATTTCCACAACCATAGAATGCAAAGCCACGCTTTGATTTCTTTTCAATAACCTTGCCACCACAAACAGGGCAAGTAGCCTTTGTTTCAACAACTAAAGGCATTGTATTTTTACATTCAGGATATCCAGGACAAGCAAGGAATTTACCAAAACGACCTGATTTTACAACCATATTTCTTCCACATTTATCACACTTGATATCTGTTTCGTCTTCTTTAAGCTTAATCTTCTGTCCCTGCATCTCAACCTTTGCCTTATCAACTGTTGCAATAAAGTCATCATAGAATTCGTGAAGCATCTTGATATAATCAGTTTCACCGCTTTCAACCATATCAAGCTGTGATTCCATACCTGCAGTAAATTTTACATTAACAATCTTTGAAAATTTATCCTTAAGAAGTGCAGTGATTGCTTCACCAAGTTCAGTTGGTTTTAACTGCTTCTGTTCACGGATAACATATTCACGCTGTGTAATTGTTGAAATAATTGAAGCATAAGTTGATGGACGACCAACACCTGTTTCTTCAAGTGCTTTGATAAGAGATGCTTCTGTATATCTTGCAGGTGGCTGTGTAAAGTGCTGATTACCTTCAAGCTCTTTCATCTTGATAGAGTCACCTTCATTGATTTTTGGAAGCTTTCCTTCTTCTTCCTCATCCTCATCAGTACCTGTTTCATAAAGACGAGTATAACCGTCAAAGCGTACCGAATAACCGTTTGCAACAAATGTTACGAATTTACCATTTGCTTTATCTGCTTCATTAGCACCTGTGATTTCTGCCTTAACAGTATCCTGAACACAGTTTGCCATAAGTGAAGCCACAAAACGCTTCCAGATAAGATTATAAAGCTTGTACTGGTCAGCAGTAAGGCTTGATTTTGCCACTTCAGGCGTAATAGCCATCATAGTAGGACGGATTGCTTCGTGACCATCCTGTGCATTAGCCTTTGTCTTGAAATATCTTGGTTTTTCAGGAAGATAATCTTCACCGAAAGTATTCTTGATATATTCATTTGCTGCTGCTCTTGACTCTTCTGAAATACGAAGAGAGTCAGTTCTCATATATGTGATAAGACCCACAGAACCAAAGCCCTGAACTTCAACACCTTCGTAAAGTTCCTGAGCAACCTTCATGGTCTTTCTTGCCTGGAAATTAAGCTTACGGGATGCTTCCTGTTGCATTGTTGAAGTTGTGAAAGGTGGAGCAGGCTGACGACGACGAACACCTTTTTTAACTGATGTTGCCTCATATTCTGCACCATCAAGACGAGCTAAATACATATCACTCTGCTCTTTATTTGTAATCTTAACCTTGCCTGTTTCATCACCTGTAAACTGTGCTTTGAAAGCCTTTTTTGATGATGGTGCAAGCATTTTAGCATCAAGTGTCCAATATTCTTCAGGATTAAATGCTCTGATTTCATTTTCACGGTCAACAACAAGTCTTACTGCAACTGACTGCACTCGACCTGCTGATAAACCACGACGGATTTTCTGTGAAATAAATGGACTGAGAGTATAACCAACAAGTCGGTCAAGAATACGACGAGCCTGTTGTGAATTTACTAAATCAAGATTGATTTTTTCAGGGTGTTCAATACCCTTTACAACACTTGTCTTGTTAATTTCATTAAACTTTACACGATTATTATCATTCATATCAAGGTCAAGAAGCGTTGCAAGATGCCATGAAATAGCCTCTCCTTCACGGTCAGGGTCGGCTGCAAGAATAACTGCTTCTGATTTATCTGCAAGTTCTTTAAGCTCCTTGACTAATTTTTCTTTTCCTTTGATAACAGCATATTTAGGTGCAAAATCATTCTTTACATCAACGCTTAATTTTGCAGCAGGTAAATCACGGATATGTCCCTTTGAAGACACAACAGTGTAATCCTTTCCCAAATATTTCTGAATACTTTTTGCCTTTGAAGGCGACTCAACAATTACGAGCTTTGACATATATCATCATCCTATATTTAATCTCTAATTTATTTTATATCTTCTGCCGCTTAATTGCTGTACAAGACCATAAATCTCAAGCTCAGTTACGGCAGAGAGAGTTTTTTCTGTAGTAAGTCCGCAGCCATTGATTATTTCATCAATATGCTTTGGTTGGTTATCCAAAAAATCATAGACCCTTTTAGCCGATTCTGTCAAGTAATCAGGCGCTGATTTTTTGGTAGCAACAGGCTTTTCCGCCTCAGTCACACGACTTTTCGGAGCACTGTCTTTTGTAAGGTATCCTTGTGTTCTCCGTAGTATTTCATCTTTCGGAAAAGGCTTCACATTTCCGAGTTTATCAAAATATCGTGTATAATATGCATCAAGAATATCATTCGGTGAAAAAACAGGCATTGCACCCTGACGGATAAG
>JAZQUC010000008.1:0-9484 GCA_045631075.1 Candidatus Fimenecus sp.
TTATTTCAAGAATCAGTATTGCTGGAATTTCTTTCCCGATGAATCCAGAGAAACTGTCAGAGAAAAACTGAGTGGTTTCGCATTGAAATACCGAACCAAACATCCCGACAAAAATCTGAAAGTTCTGTTTTGGCCTAAAAAGTTTTTAGAAGGCTTTAATGGCCTGCAATATTATGACCCTCATTTTGGAGAAGCCTTTTATAACGATTCGTTCAATGACAGTGTTGATTACGATGACCTTCTTTCTAAAATCAAATGCAACACTCTGTTTATGAAAGCAAAGACAACGATTGGTGAGAACGGTTTGTTGCAAGGCGCATTGTCTGATGAAGATTTGCAGAGAGTCAATGCCTTGATTGAAAATATGAAAATCAAGCAATTTGATTGTGGGCACGGTATTCATACAGAAAAGGCAAACCAGTTTGTGGAAGCAATAATTTCAATTTGACCAATTCCAATTTGTCGAACTAAAAACTAAAGGAGCTGACTTTTTTAGTCAGCTCCTTTTCTTTGTATTATGCAGTAAAGTTTTTTGCACTTGAAAGTGTGTTTGGGTTATGTTAAATATGAATGGACAGGGGGAAGTGATGAAGTTTTTTTCTTTGAATATTGCGTGTTGAAGTGACCTTTTTCGGGGTTTTTATATGGGTATAAATTAAATGTGGAGAGAGAATTGAGGGATGCTTTTTCGCTTTGACAAAATTACCAAAAAGTTTCTACATTGTTTGTGCAATATCTGCAAATTGCCATCTTGATTTTAGCCTGAAATCAAGTATAATTTACTCTCGGTAATTAAAAAAATTAAGTCAGAGGTACACATGCAAAATTCTATCACTTTACTCGGTCACACATTAGGATTTATTTCAGTCGCTTTATTCTTTTATTCTTATCAGCGCACCCAAAAAAGCAAGATAATGCTTATTCAAACTGCTGCAACAGCGCTAAGCTGTGTTCAGTATCTGCTTATAGGCGCTACATCAGGGTTTGCTTTAAACGTTGTGTGCATTATTCGTAATTTTGCATTCTATTATCGTGAAAAAAACAACAAAACAGATTTGGTAACACCTGCTTTTTTTGCAGCAGCTATGGCAGTAGTAAGCTGCTTCTCATGGGAAGGCGTTCACTCGCTTCTTATAACTCTCGGTCTTGTTGTTAATACTATTTGTATGGGGGTTTTTGATGCAAGGAGCTTCCGCAAAACAATACTTATTTCATCAACACTTATTCTTGCTTACAACCTTTTTGCCCTCTCATACAGCGGTATGTTAAGCGAATCCATTTCCCTTATTTCAGTTATTATCGGCATTATCCGCTACAGAAGCGTTCCTGTTAAGGTTGTCAGCACAACCGAAATCAGCACAACCAAAAAACTTGCAGCATAATAAAGCATAATTCATAAGCAACAGTATTGAATGTACTGTTGCTTCTTTTGTTTTATGAGTGATATAATGGGGTTGATAAAAAGAATTTGATATGGAGGTTTATTATGACAGAATTTATTATGCAAATAGCTATAGGCTTGTTTATAATTATAGTAGGTGTGCTTAATACCAAAGGTCATATTTCATTGCTTCATTCATATCACAGAAAGCGAGTAAAGGAAGAAGATGTTCTGCCCTTTGGGAGAAAGATTGGTTTAGGTACAATTATCGTTGGTTGTACAGTAATTGTTGCCGGAATATCTGAATTGTTCTTCTCAGGCATTACCAACATAATATTGGTTGTTGGATTTGTACCCGGATTTAGCGTGATAGTTTATGCATTGTTGAAATATAACAAAGGAATTTTTTGATTAACAAATTTCAATTTATTGAACCAAAAACACAAGGAGCTGACTTTTGGTCAGCTCCTTGTGATATACTGATATTTTTAATCCGGATATGTTACTT
The DNA here is from genome assembly GCA_045631075.1 of Candidatus Fimenecus sp. Taxonomy (GTDB): domain Bacteria; phylum Bacillota; class Clostridia; order Oscillospirales; family Acutalibacteraceae; genus Fimenecus. The sequence continues at coordinate 1,890 of JAZQUC010000008.1, forward strand.
CTCTGCCGGTGACGGCTTCGATAAATCTGCCATAAATATCTGTTGCGATTTTCTGGAATTTACCTTTGAATGCAAACTCAAGAGCCATCTGGTACGTGGATTTATCTCCGTTTTGCCTTTCTTCTTTTACAGTTTCAAAATCATATATATCAAATATACGTGATACTCGCGTTTCATAGGTTGAAGTATCATTTTCGTTAACTTCAATTACACGGTAGCCACATTGTGTGGAATGGAAAAGTCCTATGTAACGGGTGCTGAGAGAATTAACAATATCAATTCCTTTATACTCAACTGCAAAAGCATTTGTATGGTCGTGACCTGTGAACATTGCAAGGACATCTCCTTGCTCTACCATTGCTTCAAACTGACCAAAGTTTTGATAACCGGGGCAAGGGGTTTCTCTTATTGTGCCGTAATTCGTTCGGTCAGGGTCAAACATGTAATATTCATCTTTGTTATACAAATGCTTGTATGAATAAGATTTCCATGAATCCGATTTTTGAAGTGCATCATAGATCTCGCCTACAATTATATGCTGGAATACGAGAGAGTTTATTACTTCACCGTTGTTTTCTGTCTTAAGTTTGTCAGAAGTTTGTTTATACCATTCAATCTGGTCAGGCTTAACACAACTGTATCTGCCTTCTTCATCATAGTCGCCTGAATCGAACACCCAAATATTGAATTTTACCTTTTCTCCATCTGAAGAGAGAACAGGAATGTTGTATGTACCGCAACCTGAAAGTTCTTCGCCATCATCAACTGAAACTGAGCAAGAGAATGTGTTGTAGTATGCCATTAATTCTTCTCGTGTCATAGCACCTTGCTCTGAATCGTGATTGCCGAAGGTTACTGCAACGGGAATATTTCTTGAATCAAAAATGTTCATTAATGCATTAATCATTTTCTTCGTGTCTTCTGCATTTTCACAGTTTACAACATTATCACCAGTTATCATAACGATATCAGGTTTTTCTGCATCGCAGGCGTTTTCAATAAGCCAGATTGTGGGGTCAAAGTTATGGTTAAGATTAAGATGAGTGTCAGTAATATGCAATATTTTGAGTTTGCCGTTTGAATTGAATTTGATTGCTTCGTCTGTTTTATTCTGAATATCTGCATGATTATAGTTAACTCCGCTATATTCAGGTCTTAATAATGGTAATATAATTCCTAATGCGATAACAACCACTGATACTAACGAAACAATCAGTATAATTCGCCTTTTCATTTTCTCATCCCCAAATAAGTTGTTTATATAGTAATTATATCATCCGTACCACTTAAAAGCAATAAAAAGGCAGATGCAGTTGTGATATCTGTTGGAATTATGATTTTTATTAGTGATGCAATCATTTCATGAGGTAGTGATTTGTATCTAATAAAAAACATAAAAATCTTCATTCGCTTATGCAGTGGGCAAAAGTGCGTTTATTGATAAAAAATAAAAACAGTTGAAAAAGAAAGACCTGCACGTGCTTGGTTTTCGATGATTAAAAAATATTAATTCAAAACAAAAGGAGCAAGGGGACATCCCTTAGCTCCTTTGTAGTTTTATACTATTGTTATCACTTTTGTGTTGCCTTTGTTTGCACGACTTGTTGCATACTGCATTATACAACCGAGGATACAGTATTTAATAGATGTTTCCTTATTCCTGAGAGCCATCTTTTAAGTCCCATTCCTTATTCATTACAACAAAAGTCATTCTTTCCTGTATGCTTGGGCCACCGTGACCTGTGCCGATTCCTCCGTGGTCACTTGTAACAATAATGAGCCAATCCTCAGTGTCGTAAGTTTCTCTTGATTCAATAGCTTTGATTACTTCGTAGCCGTAGGAATCTTCTGTTGCAAAAGCGTCTTTATATTTAGGATTGTTGAAAGAGAAACCGAAATCATGACCTGCTGAGTCAGTATCTTCATAAATAATGAACACAAAATCTGAACAGTCAGCGCTTGTGAATTCTTCCATTGCGCCTGTGTGAACATCTGCATTGTTTTTGCGAAGCTCGAATTCAACATTTATATTGTTTTCTTCGCAGTATGCCATTTCATCTAAATATGTTGCACCATCTCTTGAGAAATGACCTTTCCATTTTGTGATGAAAGAAGCACTGTCAATTATTCCATCTTCAACAAGGCTTGTCAAAAGTGTTTTTGGCTCAACTTTTTTTACTATATCGTTACCGATGATGCCGTGTACATCAGCCCATACACCTGTAAGCATTGAGCACCAACCGGGAGCGGTTGATGTATCCTGAGTGTTTTCTGCAGGGTAATTCACACCACCGCAATATGTAAGGTTGATTGATGCGCCCTTACTGATAAGATAGTTTATTGCACCGTTATCCTGCTTTTCTGTGACAATATCTGCACGGCAACCGTCATAACCGATAACAACAACTTTTTTCTCTGTTTTACCTTCAGGTAACGGAGCTTCAAAATGGTTGCTTATGATGTTATAAACATCAGTTGTTGGGTATGCTGTTTCGATAGTGTTTTCATAGCCAACAGATGCAACATTCTGTCTGAAGAATTCTTCGGTATCTTTTTCATCCTTAAAGTATCTTGTGAAATACAGAGCTAGGGCACCTGCAATAATCCCGAGAACTACTACAACTGACACGATTGGAAGTGCGATTTTCTTCTTTTTCATTTTTATCATCCTTTCGGAGTTTATACTGGAATTATACAATGTTGAAAAAAATAAATCAATAAAAACTAAATTTCAGTATGTTTATTATGGTGTATTATTATCGTTGTGAGTCATATGCTATTGTCTTATAAGGGGACTCACATTACAACTAATTTGAGATAAGAGTATTGCTCTACCAAAGGGTGATTTATCTCCGCCTCAACCGCTGGTATGTGTAATGATAGCTATAATGAAAGTGAGGGGAGATTGCTTAAGGGCAGAACCGGATATATGAAATAACCTGAATGTGGTGAAAAATCATAGTAGAAGAAGGCAATTAGTAAGGATTAAGTTTTTCTTGCTGAAAGCCGGTAATTGGATTTGTCTGTTGAGCGCTTTTTTAGTTGATGCAAAAGTCACAAAGATACTGGAAAAAATTTGACTTTTGGAAAATTAAAATATGTTTGATTTTTTTATTGAATTTGATATAATTAATTAGTCACAGATAAAGTGTGTTTGGAGGATTACTCTATGAAATATGATGTGATTATTATTGGTGCAGGTCCCGGCGGTATATTTGCCGCATATGAATTAATGCAGCAGAAGCCTGATCTGAAGGTTGCTGTGTTTGAAGCGGGTCATGCATTGAACAAGCGCCGTTGTCCTATTGATGGTGATAAAATCAAAACTTGTATCGGATGTAAGAGTTGCTCTATTATGAGTGGCTTTGGCGGTGCAGGTGCTTTCTCTGATGGTAAGTATAATATCACCAATGATTTTGGCGGAACCTTGTTTGAATATATTGGTAAAAAACAGGCTTTGAACCTGATGCGTTATGTCGATGAAATTAATTTGAAATATGGCGGTGAGGGAACAAAGCTATATACAACTGCCGGTTCTCATTTTAAGACTGTCTGTGTTCAGAATGACCTGCATTTATTGGATGCATCTGTTCGTCATCTTGGTACGGATATCAACTATATTGTTCTTGAAAATCTTTATGCTTATCTTAAGGACAAGGTGGACTTCTTCTTTGAAACTCCTGTTCAGAATCTTCAGGTGATTGAGAATGGCTATGCTATAAAATGCCACGAAGCAACATATGAATGCGAAAAATGCATTGTATCTGTTGGCAGAAGTGGTAGTAAATGGATGGAACAGGTTTGTAAGGAGCTTGATATTCCAACTCAGTCAAACCGTGTTGATATAGGTGTTCGTGTGGAGTTACCTGCAAATGTTTTTGCTCATTTAACTGACGAATTATATGAAAGTAAAATTGTATATCGTACAAAGCAGTATGAAGATAAGGTTCGCACCTTCTGTATGAATCCTAAAGGTGCTGTTGTTAACGAAAACACAAACGGTATCATTACTGTGAATGGTCACAGCTATGAAGATCCTGCGATGCAGACGGAAAACACAAACTTTGCTCTTCTTGTTGCTAAGCATTTTTCGGAACCATTCAAGGACTCCAACGGCTATGGTGAGTCTATTGCGAGACTCAGCAACATGTTGGGTGGCGGTGTTATTGTTCAGCGTTTTGGCGATTTGATTCGTGGTCATCGTTCAACTCCAAGTCGTATAGAAGAAGCGTTTATAACACCTACTCTTCAGGCAACACCCGGGGATTTGAGTCTTGTTCTTCCCAAGCGTATTCTTGACGGCATTATTGAGATGATTTATGCTTTGGATAAGGTTGCGCCGGGTACAGCAAATGATGATACCTTGTTGTATGGTGTTGAAGTTAAGTTCTATAATATGGAGGTTGAAGTTAACGAAAAATTGGAATCTCGTTATCCCGGCCTTTATATCATCGGTGACGGAAGCGGTATCACTCATTCTCTTTCCCATGCATCCGCAAGTGGCGTTCATGTTGCGAGAGATATAACTAAATAATTACTTATGAGAAAGTTTGATATGCCTGAGCGTATTAAACTTTTTCTTTTAGTGTGAACCAGAATACAAGAGAATGAAGGCTCTTTATTTGCGTGACATTTCCGAAAATAGAATTATGGTATAGTTGTGCAACAAAAATCGAAAAAAGTGTATAAAAATCAAAAGGAAAATGTTGCAATCTGTAATATTTTGTGATATAAAAACTAAGTAAAAAGCAAAAAAGTCTCAGGAAAGAAGGCTTCTTTTCCTAAATAGGAGGATGATTTTATGTGGTTAGTTTTTACCCTTGCAACAACTTTGTTGTGGGGCTTGGCAGAGCTTTTTTATAAAAAAGGTTCTCATGAAAACCAGAAGTATGACCATTTAAGAGTATGTGTTTTAGTTGGCGCTGTAATGGGTGTTCATGCAATATTTACATTGCTCACATCTGATATTGCATACAACCCAATGAACCTTATTGCTTATTTGCCGGTTTCATTGTGCTATATATTATCTATGGCGTGCTCTTTCTTTGGTATCAGATTTATTGAAGAATCTTTGGCAGACCCTATTGAAAATACAGCCGGAGCTATGTGCTCTCTTTTATGCGTTATCTTTTTAGGCGAAAGTATTGCACCTGCAGTATGGGTTGCGATTGGTATAATCGTAATCGGTATTATCGGTGTTACTCATACAGAACGTAGCTCTGAAGTTAACAGAAAAGAAAAGCTCGGTAAGAAATTGGCTATCGCAGCTTTTGCAATGCCGTTCTGTTATGCACTTATTGATGCTTTGGGTAGCTTTCTTGATATTGCGTTCCTTGATATGGAAACAAGCCCACTTGTTGGCGTTACAGAAGAAAATATCGAATTAGTTGCAAATGTTTCTTATGAATTGACTTTTGCGATAGTTGGGTTAGTTTTATTCATCTTTATGAAAATCAAAGGTGTCAAGTTTGAGCTTCCAAAGCAGAGAGATAAGACTCTTGCAGCTGTTTGCGAAACAGCGGGTCAGCTTACATATGTTTACGCCATGAGCGGAAACGGTGCTATTGCAGCGCCAATTCTTTCAAGCGTATGCGTTGTATCATTATTGCTTTCAAGAATCTTCTTGAAGGAAAAGCTTACAAAGAAACAGTATATATTCATTACTATAATCATTGTCGGCATATTAATGCTTGCAGTTCTCGAAGGGGAATAAGACATATCCTGACTCAACAATCTAAAAAGATAAAAACGGAGCAGACTTGAAGTCTGCTCTTTTTTCGTTCACAAGACGATTTTTAATTTTACGAAAAAGGTGAATGCTTGTGTGCAATATATAAATTTCTATCTATTATGGGTAAATGAAATAAAGTCCTTAGCAAAATTCAGCAATTGCCTTATCAATCATATTTTTAACATTTGCGCACAAGGGCTTGCTTTCTTCCTTTAAGCCAATGAGCGGTTTTCTTGCATCACCAATATCAATGCCCTGAAGACGAAGAATTTCCTTCGCTGCTGCATACATATTACACTTGCAGGAGCACATTGCATAAATGATTTCGTTTATCGCATATTGTATTTTTCTCGCCTGGTCAAGCTGGCCTGCTTTTATAAGCTCATCGCACTTAAGGAATAATTCAGGCATAACGCCGTATGTACCTCCGATGCCGCCCTGTGCACCGATTGCGCGTCCTGCTACGAATTGCTCATCAGGACCATTGAAAACGATAATATTATCTCCGCCTTCAGCCTTGAACATCTGTATATCCTGTGTTGGCATAGAAGAGTTTTTAACACCGATAACATTTGGGTTTTTAAGCATTTCCTTTAAGAGTGGCATTGTAAGTGAAACACCGGCAAGCTGTGGGATGTTATAAATCACAAAGTCTGTATTTGGTGCAGCAGATGAAATATCGTTCCAATACTGGGCAATAGCATCTTCCGGTAACTTGAAATATATTGGCGGAATTGATGCAATAGCATCAACACCAAGGCTTTCTGCATGAGCAGCAAGCTCCATGGAATCCGCAGTGTTATTGCAGGCAACATGAGCAATAATTGTCATTTTACCCTTTGCCACTTCCATAACTGCCTGGAGTATAAGCTTTCTTTCTTCCTTGCTTTGGTAAATGCATTCACCTGATGAACCGCAGACATATAAGCCCTTTACACCTTTGTTGTAAAGATATTCTGCAAAGGCTTTTGTTCTGTCGTAAGAAACATTGCCCTCATCATCATAGCAAGCATAAAAAGCAGGAATTACACCACAGTATTTTGTAAGGTCTCTCATAATATAACCTCTTTTCTTTATAATCAACAGAATTTTATCACATTTTTTCTTTAGTGTCTATATATTAATTGTATATTTTGTAACACTACGGTACTTGTATTTAGGGTAAGCTTTTTTAAGGGGCATTTTTTGGTTGTTTTTGAAGGGTAATGATGATATAATAATTATACAAATTAAATTTTGAGGTGATTGTATGTTCAAAATTAATAATTTCACAAATAATGATGATATTACCATTATTGCACAAAAAGGTCCTTTCCAGGTAGCAGAATACAAAAGAGACCTTAGTGTGTCTCCTTCAACTGCAATGAATGCATACTTTTGCGACAAGATGAATATCAGAAAAAGACAGGTTGTTTGTGACCTTTCTAAATCAAATGGAATTACATGTCAAGCGGGAGCAATGCAATGGACTGTTGGTAATGTTAATGCAACAACCGGTGTAAAAGGCGCAGGTGACTTTCTGGGTAAGCTTGTTAAAGGTAAGGTGACAGGTGAGAGCGCAATCAAACCCGAGTATGTTGGCGATGGCGTATTAGTTTTGGAGCCTACATACAGACATATTATATTATTGGACACAACTGAGTGGAATGGCAGAGTTGTTCTTGATGACGGGCTTTTCCTTGCGTGTGATGCATCAATAAAACAGAAATTAGTTGCTCGTTCAAATGTTTCTTCTGCGGTTCTTGGCGGTGAGGGCTTGTTTAATCTAGCACTTGATGGAAGTGGAGTTGCGGTCCTTGAATGCCGTTGTCCTCAGGAAGAGCTTATTGAGGTTCTGCTTTAAAATTATACGCTAAAAGTTGAC
>JAZQUC010000009.1:0-4027 GCA_045631075.1 Candidatus Fimenecus sp.
TACAAACGGTTGCGTAACACTCAAAACAAGTGAAGGCACAAGAGATATCAGAATCAAACAGATTCACATGGAAGAAGACGCAGGTAAGCTTGTTCACAGCGGTAATTCATCATTCGTTGACTTTAACCGTACAAGTGTTCCACTTATCGAAATCGTTACACAGCCTGACTTCCGTAGTGCTGAAGAAGTTGTAACATACCTTAATAAACTTAAATCAATGTTCCGTTCAAGTGGCATTTCAGAATGTGAAGAAGGCGCTATGCGTTGCGACGTTAACATTTCTGTTCGTCCTGTTGGTAGCACAGAATTCGGTGTTCGTACTGAAATCAAGAATATGGCTTCATTTGAGGCTATTGAAAGAGCTATTAAGTATGAATCACAGCGTCATATGGATGCTCTTGAATATGAAATTGAAGAGCTTGTTCAGGAAACAAGACGTTTTGACGATGTGAGTGGTAAGACATTTGCAATGAGAAATAAGGAAACTGAAGCAGATTACCGTTATTTCCCTGATGCAAACCTTATGCCTATTATCATTGATGACGCTTGGCTTGAAGAAATTAAAGCTAACAAGCCTGTTGCAGTTGACGAAAAGGCTGAACAGTATCGTGAATACGGCATTTCTGAAAAAGAAATCGATATGCTTATTTCTAACCATAAGATTGCAAAAATGCTTGACGATATTATCGCAATGGGATGTAATCCAAAGGATACAGCAGCTTGGATTCTTACTGACTGCGCTGGTGTTCTTCGTAAGGATGGCAAGACTCTTAACGACCTTACAATGACTGCAGAAACACTTGCTACAATCATCAAAATGGTTGACAGCGGTGAAATCAACAGAAACGCAGGTAAGAAGGTTCTTATCGCAGTTGTTGAAGATAACGCAGACCCTGTTGAATTCGTGAAATCACAGGGACTTGATAAGAAGTTTGATTCATCAGCTATCGAAAGCGTTATCGATAATGTAATTGCACAGAATGAAAAGGCAGTTGTAGATTATAAGAGTGGTAAAGAAAAGGCTCTTATGTCAATCTTCGGTGCTTGTATGAAAGAACTTCGTGGCGCAGGTGACCCTGCAATGATTAAAGAAATCCTTGAAAAGAAATTAAAGGCATAAAATAGTTTTATACAAATTAAGGTGGTGTTTTCTGACACCACCTTTTGTTTTTTGTATGGTTAAATTATAATTTATCGGGATGATTAATATAGAATAGAACACCACGTAGGGGCGATTCACGAATCGCCCGAATAAGGTTACTATCAAACTTTGGGACAGGTCATTCGTGAATGCCCCCTACAAGGTTTTTGTTTCTATTTTAATTTCATATTGTCTCGATAACCTCCAATTTGAATAACCATATGAGAAAAGCGAGGATTTTTACGTCCTCGCTCTCTTTTTATTCATTCTGCATTTTGCATTTTGAATTTTGCATTTATTTAATTACACTCATATTTGCTTCTGGGAGATAGTAGCAGACGATTGGGCCTTCTTCGAAGACTACATAAACATATCTGCCCTGGTCACCCAAGAAAATATAACGGGAAACTGTTTTATCGAAAATTTCCTGTGCTTTTTCGGTATCTGTTACAGATGTAAGCGGATGACCGATATCCTTATACATTTTCTTCAAGAGTTCATATTCTGTCATTGTTTCATCAATGAAATATCCTATATTGTAATTCTCATCACCTGTGTAAACCGCTTGATAGAAACTTTCAGTTTCATAGTCAGGATAATACATATTGTATGAATATGCTCTTTTATCGTTTTTATCTGTATTTATCTCAGCAAATTCGGAAGAAGCATTATGATAACTAATAAATGAATCTGTATAAAGAACTTCCTTGATTGTCAACTGCTTTTCGTCAGTTATACAACCGTTTGCTTCAAGGAATTCAAGAGTATTTGTCATATAACTGTAAACAGGAATATATTCATTCAAAAGGCCATATTCTGGAGGTGTAAATGCAGTTTCTTCGTTGTAATCCTTATCATAAAGAATTGTTCCGTCTTCGCTGATAGGATAAATCTTGTTTGTTGCAGTTATAGGAACCATACCTGAAAAATCAACTTCAGTTGTATATCCGCGAGCGAGGATACAAACAGGCTTTTCGTTGTTTTTGAGAAGCTGTTCTGCACTCATAGCAGAATAATCCTTATAAAGTGCTTTACCGAGACTGTCAACATCTTCGATGCTTACAAACGGAGTATCTGTTTTCAAGAGTAAATCACTATCTGTATATGCCCACAGGAACTTTTTAAAGTAGCCTGTTGAGTCCTCATAAGGATTTTCAGGAATATCTTCAACAAGATAATTTCGGAAAATTGCATCAATAAAATCAGAACCGTAAACAAGCTCAAGGTACTTTTTGTATGTTTCTTGGCTATATATACTGAATCTTCTGTACATTACTTCTCCGTCATTGTCGCGAATAGCAATTGTTGCCCCTGCTGACCACTCATAGTTGTAAACAACCTTTTCATTCTTAAGAAGTTCAAAAAGTTCAAGAACCATTTTCTTGCTTTCATCAGTTGAGCTTTCAACAAAATCTTGGGTTCCATCATAAGTGTCAATATAATGAGGGAACATTTCAAGCTCGTCTGTTGAAACAGAAACGCTCTTAACATCCTTGATTTCAGGGATTTTGTTGTATGTTCCGAAAAGACCTGTGCCGACTGTAATCATACAAAGTGCAGTAACAGCAACCAATACACCGTACCACTTGAATGACTTAAATGCTGTTTTCACCTTTCTTATAAGAACAAGCTGTACAACTGCATAAGCGATAAAAGAGCTGATTAAAATTACAAGGAATAAAATGAAAAGGTTACAAGCACTTCTTAAAGCACAAACCCAGAACCATGTTACAAGAACGAATGCTGCTGTACCGACTACTGCTCTTAAAACAGCGAATTTACCAAGAGAATTTGCGTGTTCTGCTTTTCTTCTGTTATAAAGTAAGAATGTAACACCGATTACAATAAGTGCAACAACAAACCAACCAATCACAGGAAGTAATAATCCCATATCAATATTGTACTGTTCAGGAATTTTATAGTTTTCTTCCCCTGAACCGATTAAAGGTCTTAAAAGTTGTGTTACGTTGATAAAATCTCCATTTTCACCTATATAATCATTCTGAATGTTTGTTGCTATTGTCCAAGGGTTAAAAGCATCCTCTATTCTTGAGAATTTTGAAGTATATACATAGCCTTTAAGCCAACCACTTGATAAGCTATCTATTATAACAAATGCAAAATATGGAATAAGTGAAAGTGCTATTGTTGAAAATCCTGCCTCAAAAATGTTACCCGATACCATAAACATCAAGGTGCAAAGGGCAAAGCCTATAAGTCCGCTGACAAAAAGCATTGATGTAACATAAAGGAAAAGCTTTGTAAGATGTGCTGACATACCAAAGTTTACAATGTTTGTAATATAGATTATAACCATTGGCACGAATACTGCTGTAAAGAGAGTAATTACTGCTGACAAAACTCTGTTTTTGAGCATTGTATCACGCTTTACACCAAGGCTTAAGAACACATTTACCTGTTTCTTTGATAAAAGGTAATAGAATGATTTTGCTGATGTGAGCATACCACAGGCAACCATACCTGCAGGTACAATTCCTGCAAAACTATAATAAAATGATGAGCTTACAGGTAAGAATACTGAAATTTCGTTATGAACTGTCTGTAAAAGAAATTCTTCTTCAGTTACATAACCGATTACAGGTGCTGTCATAGTGAAAAACAGTACAGCAAACGCGATTAAAGGGAAAAGAAGTGATTCTTTTAAGCTACGAACAAAATCGTTTCTGTTCACATTATTCAAAGATTTTTGTGATGTCATATTTCTTTTCCTCCATTTCATTTAAGAATACTTCTTCCATTGTAAGTCTGTATTCATCAATAGCCATTGGAAGAAGTGCGTTAAGCTTATGTCTTTGCTCGTCAGCATTTTTCTCAAAAATAATCATTGCAACTCTGCCGTCAATTTCAAGTGACTTGTACTGAATA
>JAZQUC010000010.1:0-4445 GCA_045631075.1 Candidatus Fimenecus sp.
ACAAGCCACAGCAGCACGACCAAAACGAAGAAGCTTTTCTTCTACGTCAGCAGGAATTGTTGTGTCATCAAGGTCCTGAACATCGTGACCGTAGATGCCGAATGCAGGAAGACCTTTCTGTGCGTGAGTAGCAAGAACAGATGCAAGATAAACAGCACCAGGACGTTCTGTACCGTTAAAGCCCCAAACTGCCTTGATTGTATGAGGGTCTGTGTCCATTGTTTCTGAACCATAGCACCAGCAAGGTGTAACAGTAACAGTAATGTCAACGCCTTCCTTACGGAATTTATCAGCACAAGCAGCAGCTTCTGCAACTCGACCGATAGTAGTGTCAGCAATAACAACCTTTACAGGTTCACCATTTGAATATTTAAGGTTATCAGTAAAAAGTTTTGCAGCACGTTTTGCCATACCCATTGTCTGGTCTTCAAGTGATTCACGAACACCAAGAACACCGCGTCTGCCGTCGATTGTAGGACGAATACCGATAACAGGATAATCACCAATAAGTCTGTTTTTAGCCATAATAATTTCTCCTTTTAAAAAGAATATTTTTCATAAATAGTAAGTCGTAAAACTATACATATTAAGTATATCAAATAGACTTTTTCAAGTCAATAAAAATAAAATGATAAATTGAGTGTTTATTGGGATGCTCGCGTAGTGGCAGACTTCCATGCCTGCATTATCAGTGCAGAACGCAAGGTGCAGAGTGCAGAATGTTGGAACTGCGTTGCAATTATAAAATGTTAACCAATATGATTGGAATGTAGGGGCGATTCAAGAATCGCACGAATAAAGTTTTATATCACACTTTGGAACGGGTCATTCGTGAATGACCCCTACAAGGTTGCATTACCATACAAAAGACACATATAAATTATAATTTACTACAGAATTGACGGGTTCGAATCCCTAATTACAGAGCATAAAATTAAAAGAGAGTCTGCAAAAAGCAAACTCTCTTTTAATGGCACGCCGGAAGGGATTCGAACCCCCGACCTTTTGGTTCGTAGCCAAACACTCTATCCAGCTGAGCTACCGGCGCATATGCGGACTTTTTACCGCCCGAATATAATACCATTACAAAGGCAAAAAGTCAACACTTTTTTTAAAATTATTTTACAACTAATATTTTTTCAATGTTATATTTCTTAAATAACTCAATATGCTCATCCGTAATTCTTTCACCACTTACTGCAATTGGTATAGCAGGTGGGCATGATACAGTAGGACTTGCACAAATTCTGTTGAGTGATTTATATATACATATTTCTTCGTTTTCGCAAAGAACAGCCTGACGGATTGTCATAACCTGTTCTGAAATTGGAATTTCAATATTTTCATAAGTGCGTTTGTCGGTTTTTTCTATATTTTCAAAAACTTTTTTCAGTTTGTCGAAATCGTTATTAGAATTCTGTGGGGTGAACATAAATACTATAAAGTCACCGTCATAATACTCATATTCAATCTTATTTTTACTTAAAATACATCCAAAGTCCAAATTTGCACCACGACAATCTACGGTTAATTTAAGTGGTTCATAGGATGCTGTTTCAAAGCCTTTTGAGTTGATAAAGCATCTTAAATCAGCAACTTTTTCAGCACATAGTTTAATTTCTTCACGAATTTTCTCGTCAATGTATCTGTTGCATAAATCAAGTGACTGCAAAATGAGATATGATGGACTTGTTGAGCCGAAAATTGCCATTGCATTTTTAGCGTTTTTCGAAAATCCGTATTTGTCATCCTTTGCAATATGCAAATATCCGCCACCTGTAAGTACAGGCAAAGTCTTATGTGCCGAATCACAACACATATCGGCACCAAGGCTAATAGGATGCATATCGTTTTCACAAAATTTAAGATAACTACCGTGAGCATTATCAACAAGCAGGGGAATGTCATATTTTTTACAAACCTGTGAAATGCTTTCAATATCACACATTCCACCCAAGTAGTCAGGACTTGTGATATATACTGCAAATGGCTTGTATTTTGCTTCAATAAGCTTTTTTTCAAGCATTTCTGCAGTAACAATACAACTGCATATACTACCTGAATTTTCAGGATAAAGCCATTGTACATCAGCATCAAGTTTAGCCAAAGCATAAATAAAAGACTTGTGAGTATTTCGACCTGCAATAACATAAGGTTTGTTTGTTTTATCAGCATTTAAGTATGCCAAATATAGCATTGCATTTATGCTTTGACTTGAGCCACCTGCAGAATAAACTGTTGTTGCAGTGCCGAAAAGGTGAGTAGCATTTTCTTCACTTTCAAGGATAATTCCTGTGGGTGCATAAAGCTCGTCAGCACCACGTATTTCGGTGATATCGAACTGTTCACAACCAAAAAAAGACACACCCTTATGACCCGGCATATGCAGTCGAGTTGCATTACTTTTAATGTAATTCTGCACAAAGTCATAAATAGGTGTGTTCATATTTTTATTCCTTATTTTTCGTAATTTTCAGCAACCTGAATCATAACAGCACATTCGATTCTCTTTTTAAAGAGCTCACAGCCGTATTCGTAAATACCTGTGATTTTTCCTGATGCGTGATATGAGTTAGCAGCACAACCACCTGAGCAGTAAAGTTTAGCCCAACAGTCGTTACATTCAGGTCTTGCATAAGCGTTACAAAGCTTGAATTCGTTCTGAATTTCCTTGTTTGTAACACCATCCCAAAGGTTACCAAGTAAGTATTTTGTGTCACCAACAAACTGATGACAAGGGTAAAGGTCACCTGTAGGAGTTACAGCCATATATTCAGTACCTGAACCACAGCCTGAAATTCTCTTGTAGATACAAGGACCGTGAGTTAAATCCAGCATATAGTGGTAGAATGTGAATCCATTACCTGCTTTTTTACGCTTAATCATTTCCTTTGCAAGGATTTCATACTGCTCAAAAAGAACAGGTAAATCAGCTTCTGTCAAAGCACTTGCATCATCAGGTGAGCAAACAACAGGTTCCATACTAAGCTCGGTAAAGCCTAAATCAGCCATATGGAAGATATCGTTTGTAAAGTCAACGTTATTATGAGTGAATGTACCTCTCATATAGTAGTTTTTGCCTTCACGACGCTTGATAAATTCCTGGAATTTAGGAACAATAACATCATAGCTTCCACGACCCTGATAGTCAACTCTGAGTCTGTCGTGAACTTCCTTACGACCGTCAAGACTTAATACTACATTACTCATTTCCTTGTTACAGAAATCAATAACGTCATCGTCAATCAAAATACCGTTTGTTGTAAGAGTAAAACGGAAATTCTTGTTGTGAATTTTTTCCTGAACACGAGCATAAGAAACAAGTTCTTTTACAACATCCCAGTTCATAAGTGGTTCACCACCGAAAAAGTCAACTTCAAGATTTCGTCTTGTACCCGAATTTTCAATAAGGAAATCAAGTGCACGCTTACCAACTTCAAAGCTCATTAAAGCACGTTCACCGTGATATTTACCCTGACTTGCAAAGCAATATTCACAGTTAAGATTACAAGTGTGAGCAACGTGAAGACAAAGTGCCTTAATTACAGTATTTCTGTTTTTAAAGTCAAAAGCCATTCCTTCGTAAGTGTCAGGAGTATAAAGCTTTCCTGCATCTTCAAGGCTTTTAACATCTTCGATACATTCAAGAACATCTTTTTCTGTGATTTCTTCATCCTTATATGTATCGAGAATATATTTTACAATTTCGTCGGTATTCTTATCCTTGTACATAGCGATAATATCATAAGCAACTTCGTCAACAACGTGAACAGAGCCACTACACATATCAAGGACAATGTTGTATCCGTTTAATTTATATTGATGTACCATAAAATATCCTTTTCAACAAAAAACAGGTAACACTTGCGCATTACCTGCCTTAAGCAATAATTTTTAATGATTATTTGTTTTCGCTGTTTTCACACTGCTGATTAGCAACACCGCAAGATGTTTTACAAGCAGACTGGCAAGATGTCTGGCATTCACCGCAACCACCTTTAACTGCGCTTTCCTGAAGATTTCTTGTTTCGATTGTCTTAATTCTTTCCATAGTAATATCTCCTATCTGAATAATATCAAATATTTACAAAGAAAGTATATCACAAGGGAATTTTACTGTCAAGATGTTTAAGTCATAACTTATAATTTTATTGTCAAATTATAATTTGTAGGGCCCCTCAGTCATCTTGCGGTGACAGCTCCCCATCAAGTGGGGAGCCTATGTTGGCCTTCCCTCTTGAGGGGAAGGTGGCACGAGCAAAGCGAGTGACGGAAAGGGGGGTTACAATAGCAACGCAGTTCCTTAATTCTGCATTCTGAATTTTGAATTCTGCATTTACTCGATAAACTTCCAATTTGTATTGTGAAAAGCAATGTTCAAAATGACCTATAAAATATGTTTGACAATATGTCTGTCGGGTGCTATATTTTACTCATATAAATTC
>JAZQUC010000011.1:0-3064 GCA_045631075.1 Candidatus Fimenecus sp.
ATAATATGAAATTAAAATAGAAACAAAAACCTTGTAGGGGCGGATGCCCACATCCGCCCGCATTTAGTTAATTGCATACTTTGGGACGGGACGATGAAGGCATCGTCCCCTACATTCGTTATTTATATTAGCAATCAATCACCCCGATAAATTATAATTTATCAGTGAACTTTTCGTAGGGGTCGGCGTCTCGACGACCCGAAATAAGTGTGCAGAAAAACTATCTCTCCCTCCGTCAAAATCAAAGATTTTGCCACCTCCCTCGTCAGAGGGAGGCATTATAATTGCAACGCAGTTCCATAATTCTGCATTCTGAATTCTGCATTTTGCATTCCCCCGACAAACTCTCAATTTTGCACTTAAAATATTATTGACTTTAACGCATTAAAGTTATATAATTATTGGGTATATAAATCTCTTTAGAAAAATATGGTTTGGAGTGTGTTTTATGAGCATTACAAAATCAGTTTTTGGTATGACAAAGGACGGCAAGCAGGTTGATTCTTTCCTTATCGAAAACAACAATAATATGAAAATTAACCTTATCACATGGGGTGCTACTTTACAGAGCATTCTCGTTAAGGACAAGGATGAAAACGAGCTTGATTTATTGCTCGGTTTTGACGATATGGAAGGCTTTGAAAATCGTCACGATTATCAGGGTGTTATAGTTGGTCCTGTTGCTAACAGAATTTCTGCAGGCGGACTTACAATTGACGGTGTAAAAGTTCCTGTTACAACTACTCACGGTGACGTGACATTACACAGTAACGGTGAATTTTCAACTGCAGTATGGGATGCAATTATTGTTGACTCTGACTCTGTTGAGTTCTCATATTTCAGCGCTGACGGTACAGAGGGCTTCCCTGGTAACAAGAAAGTTACTGTTAAATATACTCTTACTGACAAGAATGAAATCATCATTGATTACACAGCAGTTTCTGATAAAAAGACTGCTTTCAACCTTACTAATCACGCTTACTTTAACCTTAAGGGTTATCAGAATGGTGACATTCTTGACCACACTCTTTACATAAATGCTGACGCATTCACTCCTATGGGTGAAGGACTTGTGCCAACAGGTGAAATCAGGGATGTTACAGGTACTCCATTTGATTTCAGAGTGCCAAAGACAATTGGTCAGGATATTAAGGCTGATTACGAACAGCTCGACGCAGGTAACGGTTACGACCACAACTTCTGCATTAACGATTACAACAAAGAGCTTCGTCTTGCAGCTACTGTTACTGCTCCGAATGGTGTAAGACTTGATTGTCTTACTGACTTACCAGGTATGCAGTTATATGTTGGCAATTTCCTTGAAGGCAAAATCGGTAAGAACAATACTCCAATGGATTTCCGTTGTGGCTTCTGCCTTGAAACACAGTATTATCCAAATGCAACAAACACACCTTCTTTCTACAACTGTGTGTTTGATAAGGATGAAGTGGTTAAGACAACTACGATTTATAAAATTACAGTTTAACTTTGTAGGGGCTGGCGTCCTCGACAGCCCGCAATAAGTGAATATATAAACTATAAACGGGTCGTCGAGGACGCCGACCCCTACGCAAAAGGAAGAATAATAAATGGAAAATATCAAACGAATTTATTTATCAGCACTTGTTTATAACCGTACAGGTGTGCTTTTACGAGTTGCGGGACTTTTTGCTCGTCGTGGATACAACGTTGTGTCCCTTACAGTTTCTGAAACTGAAAGTCCTGAATTTTCAAGAATGACAATCGTTTCTGACGTTGAAGAATACAAGGTTACAATGGTTATGCAACAACTTTCAAAGCTTGAAGAAGTTATCAAGGTAATCAACCTTGACGAAGGTCAGGCAATTCAGTCAGAAATCCTTCTTATTAAGGTTCACGCACTTAATAAGGACAGAAAAAAGGTTCTTAAAACTGTTAACAGCTTTGGTGCTCGTGTTATGGACATTGGTCACACAACAATTACTGCTGAACTTACAGGTCTTCCAAGCCTTATTGATAAATTTATCGACAAAATGGAAAAACACGGTATCTGTGAGCTTTCTCGTTCAGGTCTTACTGCTCTTGAAAGTGGCGACCGTAATATTAAAGGGGTTGAATAATTATGGGTATGACAATGACACAAAAAATCCTTGCTGCTCATGCGGGATTAGATAAAGTAGAAGCAGGTCAGCTTATTAACGTTCGTCTTGACCTTGTTATGGGTAACGACGTTACAAGCCCTGTTGCAATCAATGAAATGAAAGCAAAAGGCTTTACTGATGTTTTTGACAGAGAAAAAATTGCACTTGTTATGGACCATTTCACACCTAACAAGGACATTAAATCTGCTGAACATTGTAAGCAGGTTCGTACATTTGCAAGAGAATATAAAATTAAGAATTTCTTTGATGTTGGACAGATGGGTATTGAACACGCACTCCTTCCTGAAAAAGGTATTGTAATTTCAGGTGACACAGTTATCGGTGCTGACTCTCATACTTGTACATATGGTGCACTCGGTGCATTCTCAACAGGTGTCGGCTCAACTGATATGGCTGCTGGTATGATTTCAGGTATGGCTTGGTTTAAGGTGCCATCTGCAATTAAAGTTAATGTTACAGGCAAGTTCAACAAATGGGTTAGTGGTAAGGATTTGATTCTTCACCTTATCGGTAAAATCGGCGTTGACGGTGCTTTATATCGTTCACTTGAATTTACAGGTGACGGAATCGCAAACCTTTCAATGGATGACAGATTCTGTATTGCTAATATGGCTATTGAATGTGGTGCAAAGAACGGTATTTTCCCAGTTGACGAAAAGACACTTGAATATATGAAAGGCAGAACAGACCGTACTCCTGTTATTTTCGAAGCAGACGAAGACGCAGTTTATGACGAAGTTATCGATATCGACCTGTCTTCTCTTAAATCAACAGTTGCATTCCCTCACCTTCCTGAAAATGCTCATATTGTTGGTGAATTTGATAAGATTTATGTTGACCAGTCAGTTATTGGTTCTTGTACAAATGGTCGAATTGAAGATAAGTCGGATCGTAGCCATGTCGTTCTGTGAGCCAAGGAGTTG
>JAZQUC010000012.1:0-3372 GCA_045631075.1 Candidatus Fimenecus sp.
AATGGAAAGCTTTTTCAACCCAGTCTTTGTCAGCAAGGGCAGGGGAATGGAAATTCATTAAATAATCTCCTTAACAATATTAAAAATAGTGTTTCCGATTTCTTCAATTGATAAAGGCTCGTCACCCTGGAAACACTTAACAACATTCCAACCAAATCTATCTGCGGCATAAAGTGCAGCCTCACGACAAGATTTAAGATATCCAACATTTGCCTCGTGAACATCTTTCTTTGCCTCTTCACCTTCATAGCGCTTTGACATAAGCTTTTGTGAAATATCAACATCCATATCAAGATAAATAACAGCATCAGGCTTTGGAATTTCCATCATTTCATATTCTGTGTGGAAAAGCCAGTCAAGATACTTGTCCCAATCTTCCTTAGGAAGCTTTACTGTCTGATGAACAGCATTTGATGTGGTGTAACGGTCAGCAAGAATAAGCGTACCGTTGTTATAGTCATCACCCCAGATGTTTTTGTAGCTTGCATATCTGTCAACTGCATAAAAAAGTGATGCAGAGTAGATGTTTACATCTTGTGGATTGCTACCGAATTCACCGTTTAAATACATTTTAACAAGTGTGCTTGATTTGTTGTCATAGTCAGGTAATTTAATCTGACGGAGAGTGATGTTGTTTTCAATCAATTTTTGCTTTAAAAGTTCAACCTGAGTTGATTTTCCGCTACCGTCAAGACCTTCAATTACAATCATTTTTCTTTTCATTTCAAAATCACCATTATTCGCCTAATTATACAGAATATATTATAACAAATAAAAATCGATAATACAATATATAATAAAACAAAATATGAAAATTAAATTATAATTTGTCGGGATGATTGATTATTAAAATCGACCATAAATGTAGGGGCGGATGCCCTCATCCGCCCGCAATAAATAAAAGGTACGCTTTGTAGCGGGACGATGAAGGCATCGTCCCCTACAAGAGTACATCACCAAATCAATGTCATCGCTAAACTCCAATTCATCAAATTGCAACAGAATTGTTTGTGATGATTTATATTGCTATTGCAACATATTTGTTTTTGTGATAAAATTAATACAATTATGGAGTAAAGAGGGATAACTATGGCATACGATTACAACAAAAGTCAGGCATTGATTATCGGTATGACTGATACTGACGAAAAAGTAACTGCTGCAAGTGGTAGAATTTCAACTCAGGAGGGTACAGCACTTTCTATCTGGGATAAATCACAGGATAAGGAGAAAAATGCTAACCTTATCGGTAAGGTTACTGCTTCAGGTCACACAAGTACTGTTGAGCATACATATTTCCAACTTGCATTCCAGAATGTTACTGCTGTTGTTGAACAGTTTATTATCGAATTCCGTCTTGCATCATATACAGTTAAGTCAAGACGATATGTAAACTTCAGTGATGCAGGCTTCTATGTACCTGAATTTAATAATGCAGAAATCGAAAAATCATATGTTGACCATATGAGCAAAATGTTCTCACTTTATGATGAACTTTGTGCAAACGGCGTTCTTCGTGAGGATGCTCGTTTTGTATTGCCATATTGCCTTTACAGTAATTTCTTCTGTTCAGTAAACGGCCGTGAATTTTTGAATATGCTTTCTGTTATGATTTGTGGCAGAGGTGCAAAATATCCTGAAATCAAGAAATTAGGTCTTGAACTTTATGAACAGGCAAAGACACGCGCTCCTGGCATTATGGCAAGCTTTAACCCTGAAAAGAAATTTGTTGATTTGCCTGACCTTTCATTTATTGATGTAACACCTGAACACACAAAGACTCCTGTTGAGCTTTTAAGTGTTACTCCTGATGCTGCAAAATGCGTTGCAAGAAATGCACTTATTGCTGATAATAATTACAGCACAGAACAGATTGAAAAAATCATTGCTGACGATGATACAACAAAGAAAATCGTAGAAGCAGTTGTTAAATGCAAGCGTTCAAGAGCACTTGAATGCGCAAACTATACATTGAGATTCAACAATGTTTCTCTTTCATGTATCACTCACTTTGCTCGTCACAGAATTCAGTCAATTCAGATTCCTGAGCTTATTAAAACTGACAGAATGAGCTACGTTATTCCTCCTGTTTTAAACGACAAGCCTGAACTTTTAGAAAAATATAAAAATGCATTCAAGGAAACTGCTGACGAGTATGCAAGACTTAAAGAACTTGGTGTAGCGGAAGAACTTTTGGTATATTATCAGCTCAGCGGTAATACACTTGATATAGTAACAACAATGAACGCAAGACAGCTTCTTCTCTTTATGCGACTTCGTTCATGCACACGCGCACAGTGGGAAATTCAGGAATATGCAGTTGATGCACTTCGTCAGCTTCGTTGTGTTGAGCCTGCGATTTTTAATTTCTATGGTCCAAGCTGTTTTGTGGGTGCTTGTCCTGAAGGAAGAATGACTTGTGGCAGAGCAGCAGAAATCAAGGAGAAATTCTTAAACCTTTAATCTAATTAAAAAATATATGAATAAAAAACGAGTAAAAAAGAACAACAGAAAAAGCTTTTTGTTTCCAATAACGGCACTTTTTTCACTTGCCATCTGCATTGTATTTGCACTTCTGGTTGTGGGTGGAGAAGAAACAATTTATTACCTTGCACAAATGAACTTTATCCCCGATAAAAAGACCGTGTGTATTGACCCTGGTCACGGTGGCGGAAGTTCAGGTGCAACACTTGGGAACAGATATGAAAAAGATGATACCTTACGACTTTCACTTCGTGTAAGAGATATTTTGAAGGATAGGGGATATACTGTTGTTATGACTCGTGACGATGACAGCGGCGTATCACTTGAAGACAGATGTAAAACTGCAAACAAGGAGAGAGCGTCGCTTTTTGTTTCAATTCACCGTAATTCAAGTTCATCATCGGATGCGACAGGTGTTGAAATGTGGATTCATTCCGAAAATCCCACTGATGACAAGCTTTTAGCACAAAATATCCTTGATTGCTTTGATACGCTCGGTATTATGACAAACCGAGGTATTCATTCAGGTTATCGTGACGGTGCAAATTTGAATTATTACATAAACCGACATACAAAAATGCCGTCAGTATTGGCTGAAATCGGCTTTATTTCAAATGAAACCGACAATAAAAAATATGATGATAATTTGGAAGAATACGCAAAAGCAATAGCAGACGGAATTGAAATGACATTAAAGGAAATGTATAGCGAATAAAAATATATAATTTAAGGGTGGTTTGCGAATCACTCTTTTTTATTTCCTGTTTTCTGCCTTACATTTTTATTGACATATTCCCATTATATATTGTATAATTTATAGGATAATTTTTATAAAATAGGAGTAGTCTGTATGAAATGGACAGGTCTTAATGAATTAAGAGAAAAATA
>JAZQUC010000013.1:0-9279 GCA_045631075.1 Candidatus Fimenecus sp.
GCTCCCCTGAAAGGGGAGCTGGCGAACGAAGTGAGACTGAGGGGTCTGTTCCTTGATAAATAAACTAACTGACACACTTTACAAACCCCTCTGTCACCTTGCGGTGACATCTCCCCTTTCAGGGGAGACAAGAATTTAAACTCCCCGATAAATCACAATTTGAAATTTTATTTATTGAGTTTTTTATCAATGTGTTTATGCATATCCATTACAATGATATATACAGCCTTTACAGCAATCCATCCATATGTTATATCAGCATTATATACAGATGCTAATATGGTCAAAATCAAAAATACCGTAATATTGATAAGGCTGAAAATCATATTTCGCACAAGCGCCTTTTCACCAATTGAAAAAAGAGTTGAAATAATTACAGGGATTGAGAAAACAATCACACAAGCCATTGTGATTATCGGGAATAAATACGACTTGTCGGTAAGAATTGTATCAAAAGACAAGCTACCGTTAATAAATCCCATAATTACATTTATAAGAGTGATATATTCATGGTCAGATGCTTTAAACATTGGCAAGCACATCCACAAAAGTGGTGAGAACATCAGGATAAAACGAATTATCTGTAACGGTCCACCAAATGCAGATGTTTTAATGTTGTTAAGTACCTTGTCAACTGCTTCTTGCTCTTTCATTGCTTGAATATGATCGGCTTCAAGTCGTTTATCAAGGTCGTAATAGACTAAATTTGTATTGCATTTAGGACAATTTTGTTTCATATAGAGTGGTGAAAGTTTTTCGTCACATTTTGGGCATTTATTACTCATTTTCGCCACCTCCTGAAACCTGTGCTGAAATTTTAGTTCTGCGTTCAGCCATTTCTTCACGAATCTGTTTAAGTTTTTCACCCGTAAGGTCATACCAGATGTATGGAATAAGTGGAAGAAGACCAAGTACAGCAGGTGCCAATGTAAACATAGCCCAGATAAGTGTATCTGTGTATTCATAAGCCTTAATCGCAACGCCGGTGCCTTCAGCAAAGGTAAGTCCGATTACAGGTAAAAGCCAGTTGCCTATTGTACCTGAAATTGAACCGGTAAGTTTACCTACAAAAGTGAGTACAGAGAATGAAACACCTTCATTTCTTTCGCCTGTTTTCCATTCCATATAGTCGATTGTATCACCAATCATTTCAGTAGGAATAACCATATTGATTGTATTAAAGAAACTAAAAAGAAGATTTTGCACCATAAGAAGTGGCACAACAACCCAAAGATTTGTAAAGCATTTAAGACCGACAAAGAATACGAGTGTACCCATAACAAGTCTTACAAATCCATTAAGGAAAATAATCTGTCTGTTATCAAATCTCTGTTTGAATTTTGGAATAAGAAGATATGTAATAAAGCCTAAAATTGTACCTGGCAAATACACAATCAATGTAAGTGAGTTCATCTGAACAACTTCAGAATAGTAATATGTCTGGAAAAAGTTACCGATACCGCTGACTGCAACAAGGATATTACCAATAACAATTAAAAGCAAAGGCTTGTTTTTAAGAAGTGCCTTGAATCCGTCAAGAACACTGGGTTCTTTAATAGTTTGTACAACTCTTTCCTTTGTACAGATACCTGAAAGTGAGAAAAGAGCCATACCAAATGTGCCTGAAATAATTGCCATAAGCAAGAATACCTGTGACAATGAAAGCGGAATAGAGCCATTGTTACTCAAGTCCATAAGTACAACAAGAATGGTTGTTGAAAGACCACCAATAAGACCTGAAATAAATCTTGCTGAAGAAATAACTCTTGTTCTGTCACTTGGAGAAGGGCTGATTGCAGCACTTAATCCCCAAAAAGGCACATCACCCAAGGTGTAGAAAAGTTCCCAAATAAAATATGTAATAAACATATAGATTACTTTTGCTGTGAGTTCTGCCTTATCACCAAGAATCTGTGGTCCTGCAAAAAGCATAATTGTTGCAATTCCCAAAGGAATGGGCATAATTAAAAGGTAGGGACGAAGCTTGCCATAACGGGTTCTTGTTCTATCAATAAGTGAGCCCATAAGAGGGTCGTTGAAAGAATCCCAAAGACCCAAAACAAGCATCATTGTTCCTACTATTGAAGATGGTACACCAAAAACTTTTACAAAGAATAGGGAAAGATAACTACCTGCGATAATGTTATATCCAAAGCACTGACCAGCATTTGCAATACCATAGGCAAGAGTTTCCTTAACACCAACATAACGGATATCGCCATTGTTTTGTGCCATAATTATTTTCTCCTTCCTTTATTTCTGTGCTTGATTGCTCCACCTTTATCATTGAGAAGATACGAGTTTTTACTGTTAAGATATGTAAGTTTTTCCTTAAAGCTTTCTTTATAGTCAAAGACTCTGCCTTCAATTTTGTCGTAAAGGTCACAACCGATTTCACAGAATACATTTTCTGTATCAGCAACAACAGAAAGAACAAGAATATCTTTATCAACAGGAAAACGGATAACACCTTGTTCGTTAACATCAACCTCAATGTGCCAGAAGAACAACTGTTTACACTGTGCATCACCATCTGCTGTGTGAGAGTGAGTGAATTCATAACCTAATTTGCCTTGCTTTGTGAATGCAACTTCCTTGAAATCGTATAAATCCCAACCTGCATAATATTCGGTAATATCATTGATTCTGTAAGCATAGTCATTGATTTTAATATACTTGTCACCGTTAAGTGATGCCATAAGAATATGTGCTTTCTTTGTACCTGTAGGAAGAAGAAGGCTTTGACCACCGCAAAGCATACCTTTGTTATCTTTTGATAATGTGAATTTAATACCACCTGAAATAACTGTCTGTGGCTTGAGTTCAGCAGGGATTGTCTTGTTGATAACAGGAAGCTCACCTGATGGCTTTGAATTTGTTGAGAATGCTTCAATGTTACCAAGAATAGGCACATTGAATTTTGTTTTTACAGGTGCATCTGCCTTTTTTACTTTAAGTGCAAATGACTTGACTTCATATGGTTTTAAGTCAAAAACAAGCTTGCCGTCTGTAAGTGGAAATTCTGCAATAGGCTCTTCGGATGCAAAAATTTCTTTTGCTGATTCAATACTGCAATCCAGTGTGAATGTGACATCCTTCTGTGTGCATTTTTCACTTTCACCAACACGGATAATGATTTCATCGCTGTTTTCAGCCTTTTTCATTGCTCTGAGTATTGCGTTTCCTGAAAGTGAGCCGAATGAGTATTCGGTAAATTCACCCTCGTGCTTTGAAACAACAAATGATGCCATTGGCATTATAAAGTTACGAGCTTCAGTCTGTGTATTGTGAGCAACAGTGTCCTTATGTGAGAAAATTGCATATGAATATCTGTTAAGACCCAATTCCATCATTGACTGCATACTGTCAACCTTGTAGTTTTTGTATGGTGTATGCATAAGTGTAAGACGGAGAGTATTATCGTCAAATTTATCCCAACCGTATCTGCATTCGCTGATAACGGAAATACCAAAATCTCCGTTTTTATCAGTAAGGTCAGCCCATTTTTGTGCAGGCACTTCAAAGAGCTTTTCATTCATATTGCCACGCTTGATTGCACCAAGACCAAGGTCATATGTAGCAACAGGGCTTTCAGCAGTAAATGAGAAAACTTCTTTTGCAAGGTGGCGCTTACTACGCCATTCAGCCTCTGTATAAACTTCAACAACCTTACCACCACTGCTGAGTGCAACGATTGATGTGAAAGTGCTGTCACCAAAGGCCTTTACGATTTCAAGTGCAACTCGACAAGGTCCGTTTTCGATAACCTTGATTGTCTTGATTTTTGTATTGTTCTGTGGTTCACGATTTAATTCTTCATAATTTAATTCCCAAGCAGGCCAATCCTTGCTTCCGTTATAATCGAAAATTCCCGTTGTGATTGGCTTTTTAAGAATTTCTTTCTTGATTTCCTTATCATAAATTGAAGAAATATCACCGTTACTGTTAAGACTTACTCTGTATTTCTCGTTTTCAAGCATCTGAATTGATGCGAAAAGTTTTGATTTAACCTGACATTTTCTGCTTCTTAAATCAAAAACCTTATATCCCATAGGTGGAATAGTAACATTCATAAGAATAGTTGCAACACTATTCTGAACCTTTGCAATCTGTGCTGCATATTCTTTTTCCTGAGCATCAAGAACTGTTACATTCTTGCCGATAAATTTAGCAGGAACATTAACTGTAACAACGCCTGTTCGTTCATATTCCATAGGGTTGTTTACAACAACTGCAACACCTTTTACGAATGAAGAGTCAAGTTTTGTGGCAATACTCTTAACAGCACCTTCATATTCATTAGTGAACTGATTAAGTGACATTGCATAGTCGTTCCAACTTCTTCTGTATGCTCGTTGAACTGATGTGCCTGGAAGGTCATCGTGGAACTGATGAGCAATAACTCTTTTCCAAGCTTTTGTAAGAGTCTCCTGTGGATATTCGTATCCGTTATTAACCATAGCAGTAACACAAGCGCGTTCTGCCATATCTGCAATTTCTTCGTTTCTTCTGTTCCAA
The DNA here is from genome assembly GCA_045631075.1 of Candidatus Fimenecus sp. Taxonomy (GTDB): domain Bacteria; phylum Bacillota; class Clostridia; order Oscillospirales; family Acutalibacteraceae; genus Fimenecus. The sequence goes on from JAZQUC010000013.1 coordinate 4,519, forward strand.
CGCTTGCCGATAGCACGGGATGTGTATCCGCCAACAGCGTGGTTTGTCATAACAAGTTCGTTGTTCCATACAGGTAATTTCTGCTTTGTTTCTTCAGGTAAAGCGTCAATATCACGGAAAATCTGGTCGGCAGGAGCAGACAAAACTTCAACATCACTTGTATTGTTTTTTGCAATTTCGTCACAAACAGTCTTAACAGAGATTTCTTTTGGTGCACCTCCACGGTCACCAACACCGTGGAATGCTGTTGTCATCGGTAAATTGTACTGTTCATTTTCCTTTAATTTATCTTTTAGGAAGCTCTTGTCACGAACCTTAAGCAAAACGCTTGTGTATGAACCAGGATTTGTATTGCCATAAACATAATTTCCATCAACACCGTACCATTTGCCGAGGTCAAACGGTATTCCGTAAGCAGAGCCCCATGTAAGCTTTTGTGTTGTAAAGCCTTTAAGGTTTGCATGGTGCATAATTGAAGGCAATGCATAGCCAAAGCCAAAGCAGTCAGGCAAGAAAATATCACAACTGCGTTTGCCGAAATTCTTGTGGAAATATTCGTTGCCTAAAAGGATATTTCTAAAAAGTGCTTCAGGAGATGGCACATTTACGTCACCATTTTCAAAGGCACTACCGCAAACATTCCATTTTCCCTCTGCAATATATGATTTCATCTTTTCATACATTTCAGGGTAATATTCTTTCATAAGCTCATAGCGATATGAACCCTCAAAATTGAATTTGTATTCAGGGTATTTCTCAAAAAGCTCAAAGTTATCAGTAAGAGTTCTGCGTATGTATTTATCAACAGTTGTTTCAAAATCCCAACTCCAGATAGTGTCAAGATGGGCGTTTGAAATTGTATATATCCTTTTCTTTTCCATAAAAAGCCTCCAAAAAATCTCTATACTTTGATTATATAGATTGGCAGTAAAAAAATCAACATTTTACAGTTAAAAATTAGGGAAAAATACTCGACAGATTTAATAAAAATTGTTAAAATATATAATAGTGTAGTTTTGAATTTATTTAAGAAGGGTGACGGTTTAATGAAAAAAGTAATATCATTGGTTCTTGTTGTTATGATGATAATGTCTGTGCTTGTAGCATTTACAGGCAGTAGCATATCTGAAAAGATTATTCCGTCACTGAATGTTTCAGCAGATAACATTTCATATGCAGTAAGTGACAGTCTTTATGGTGTTTCGCTCGAAAACACAGGTAATGCTGTTGACGGTGGTCTTGTTTCAAATCTTGTTAACAACAATTCCTTTGAATACAGTAACAACCCTGTGGCTGCGTGGAAAATTTCAACAGAAACATATAGCGTTATGTCAGAAAACGGACTTAACGAAAATAATACAAATTATCTTTCTGTTACCATTGATGGTAAGGGAAAAATAGAAAATACAGGCTATTCAGAATTTTATAACTATAAGTCTTATCAGGTGAATTCAAAAAAGGTAACTGAACCTGATATGCCGTTTAGGGCGAACGAAATTTATCGTTTTTCTGCTTATTTCAAGAATGTTGACTATACAGGTACTCTGACAGCATCACTTAATGCAGAGGGTAACAAGGAAAAATATCAGTTTAATATTGATACCTGTGACGAATGGACTTATGTAAGTCTTGAAATCCGTTCTGATGTTACGGCTGACGGCTCGTTGTTGTTGACTTTTGAGGGTGACGGTACTTTCTTTATGGACTATATAACCCTTGTCCCTATGAGCAGTTACGGATATGGTAGCAGTGAATGGCAGTATGTGTCATTGAGAAGTGACCTTGTAAAGTCAATTCATACTCTTTCACCGTCATTTATCCGTTTTACAACAGGTGAGTTTGATAAATCAACAAGTGTCGAAAAATTAGGTAGTTGGAAGGATACAATTGGCCCGCTTGAAACAAGAAAACAGTCCTTTGTTCATACAAGTAAGCATGTTTTTTCAGTAAATTCAAATTCAATGGGTCTTTACGAATATCTTTTGTTGTGTGATGACCTTAATTGCCTTGCAATTCCAGTAATCAACTGTGGAATTGTTACGGAAAATGTGTCTGAATATGAAAAGGAAAAAGAAAAGTATAAAAACGGTTCTGTGACAGAAGATGAATGGCAGAACTATCTTGATAATATTTCATATCGTCCTGAAACAGAAGAATTTGAAAAGTATGTGCAGGATATTCTCGATTTGATTGAATATGCAAATGGTGACGAGTCAACAGCATGGGGTGCAAAACGAGCAGAAGACGGTCATAAGGATAGTTTTAATCTTCAATATATTGCAATAGGCAACAGCGGTTATGATGAGCTTTACTGGCGTAATTTTGATGTGATTTATAACAGCATTCAGGAAAAATATCCTGAAATCAAAATTATCACATACATTGACGGTGATACAAGCCCTGAAAAATCAGAAGAAATCCGACTTAATGCAAACGGACTCTATAATAACCTGATTGTTGAAGAAAACGCTTGTGTAAAGGGTGGAAAACTTTTCAATAAGGTTGAAAACTTTGATGATTATGAACGAAGCGGAGTTCAGATTGCAGTAAGCTCATATTCAGTAAATACAAGCGTGGGTGATACTCTTACCAAGAATAATATTTGGTCTGCCATTGAAAATGCTTCATTTTTGACAGGGCTTGAGAAAAATTCTGACCTTGTGAAAATGTCGTCCTATGAAATTCCGTTTGCCAAAATTAACGCACAATCCAAGGATACAAGCCTTGTATGGTTTGATTCGCAAGGAATGGTTATGACACCTGATTACTATATGCAGATGCTTTTTGCAAATAATGTGGGCACAAATTATATTTCAATGGAAGACGAATTTGATGTTGATGGTGTTTATCGTTCAGTAACGGTTGATACTACTGAAAAGGTTATTTATGTAAAGCTTGTAAACAGCACAAAAACGCCGTATAAAATAAATATTAATGTTGACGGCTTTAAAAATGTCAATAATCCGTCAGCACAGTATATGAGCGAGAATTTCAAGTCAGCGTGTAACGAGCCAGACGAGGATTTGCATGTAGCACCTGTACAGACAGAACTTACGGTAAAAGATAATACAATTGCTTATGATTTAGGCAGTTATTCCGTAAATGTTATAAGAATTCCTTATGATACAAATGACGGTTCAGAACTTTTTGGACTTCCCAAAACAGATATAATTGTTCCGTTTATCCCTTCATTTGTGGGAATTATAATTTCTTGTGTATTAGTTGCCTCTGTGCTTATAACAGGTGCAGTAATTCTTCTTGTAAGATTACGCCACCATAAAAGAGTAAAAAACAAACAAAAGAATAAATAAAACAAAGTAAAGTGAGGGAATAAAAAACCTCACTTTTTGCTTAATATAATAATATATTATTTTTCTTTTTATTTTTTATATTTATTTTTAGATACGGAAATAGGGTATGGTCGATACGGAAATAGGGTATGGTCGATACGGAAATAGGGTATGGTCGGTACGGAAATAGGGTATGGTTACATAAAGTCCTAATTTGTACAATAAATTGTAATTTGCGATTTTATTTAAAAAACTGTTGACAAAATAAAAATTATGCTGTATTATCAAACTGTACTAATTGAAATAGCACAGTTAGTACAGTTGAAACAGGAGGTGATACACCGTGAATATTTTTCTTGATTATCATTCCAGAACCCCTATTTATGAACAGATTAAGGAACAAATCGTTCTTGATATCAGCAGGGGAGTGCTGAAAAAAGACGACCAGCTACCGTCTTTAAGACAACTCTCAGCGCAACTGGGCTTGAATATCAACACCGTCAAGCGCGCGTTGTCGGAGTTGGAGGCTCAGGGAGTTATCTACACAATCGCAGGAAAAGGTGTATTCGTAAGCGGTGACACAGAATCTCAGAATATTTTCCTTCAGCAGTCTTTAGATGCAGTAAAGACTTCTCTGATTAACGCCAAGGCTATGGGTGCTGACAGAGAACAGCTTGAAGGTCTTCTTAACGACATATTTAAAGGAGTTGAAGACTGAAATGATTGAATTTGTAAATGTTACAAAAAAATTCGGTGATTTTACAGCAGTTGAAGATATATCTTTCAAGGTTGAGCCTTCGTCAATTTATGGTCTTATCGGCTATAACGGTGCAGGTAAAACTACACTTTTAAAAACAGCAGCAGGAATTTATAAGGCTGATGACGGCAAAGTCCTTTTAGACGGTGAGAACTCATTTGATAACGACAATAATCGTAAAAAGATGTTCTATATTCCGGATGACCTTTATTTTCCGATGAACGCAAATATTAACTCAATGGCAAAGCTTTATGCCGATTATCATCCTGATTTCAGCTTTAAGACACTTGAAAAGCTTTTAGAGGTTTACGGTCTTGACGGCAAAAAGAAAATCCGAGGCTTTTCAAAGGGTATGCAGCGACAGGCTGAAATTATTTTAGCACTTGCATCTCGTCCAAAATATCTTTTCCTTGACGAAACCTTTGACGGACTTGACCCACAGAAAAAAGAGATTACAAAGAAACTTTTTATGGAATATATGGCAGAAACAGAGGCTTCTCTCATTATTTCATCACACAATTTGTCGGAACTTTCTGACCTTTGTGACAATGTTGGTCTTATTAACGGTAAAAAGCTTACAATGGACTGTTCAGTATATGACATTTCAAAGAATTACAGTAAATTCCGACTCATTTTTGACCGTCAGATTACTGAAAACGACTTTAAGGATATTCAGTACAAGTCACTTGAAATTGACGGCAGAGTTGCAATGAT
>JAZQUC010000014.1:0-6792 GCA_045631075.1 Candidatus Fimenecus sp.
TTTGTAAAAACATAAAATTAAAATGAATATAATAAATGGATTTAATTTAAGTTAATAATTGAATTAAGTAAAACAATTATATAATAAATTGAAGAAATAATAAACAGATAAATTCAAATATAATGAATTATAGTAATTTAATAAGCTTAAAGGTTAACGCATGACTTATTGGCTAAATTTAGGCTAAAATGTGTTATTTCCCGTATTTTGTATAATTTTTTGTCCCCTATTTGATACAAAATATTTATTTTGTATAATTATATCATAAGTTTTCAACACTGTCAACAATTAGTGAAAGTTTTGAACAAATAGATATTTTTGTATAATCCCCTATAATTTAAGCATAAAAAATATTCCATATCCACCTAATATATCAAGCGTATACGGAATACATAATTATAAATTATTAACTTTTATATAATACTGTTTGAACCTTTCTTTATTATTCAATAATTCAGTAATTTTATTTTTAAATTGATTGTACTCATCATCAACTACATAATTTTTTGCATAACCTGAATCACCATATTTCTCTTTTGTATGATTATAGGCTCGTTCAATAATTTCATCCTGATTAAGATTTAGTTCATATTTTAATGTGTATGAATGAGTTCGCTTTAAAAATTCATTAACATCAGTTGAACGGTCACCTGAAGAAATTATTTTACCATAAACACTTCGTGGAACAGAATTAGAAGAAGCTCGATGGTCTTCTATCCCCTCTTTTATGATTATTCGTTCTTCTTCGGTGAAAAATTGTTTCATTTCTTTATTTTGATAAAACATTTCTGCAGAAACTTTTTCGTGGTTTTTCTTATCAATATGATGACCAATATCGTGAAATGATGCAATAGTATAAAGAATATCTAAATCAATATTTTCAAATTGCAAAGCAAATTTCATACAACGGTCAATAACATATTTAATATGTTCAATTCCATGACCTTTTTCATTTTTCGAATATTCAGGGAAAACATTGTTTTCAATATAATCAATTATTTTTTTATTCATATATTTCACCTATTTTTAAAATATATTCATCTGCATCTTTCCTTGATTTGAATATGATTATATTTTTGACTGTCTTATATTTTTCAAGTAATTCGTATATGTATGGTAATGTATCATTTGGGAATTCTTCGATAAATGTCTTGAATTCAGGGTCTAACTCCGTTTCAAGCCAAGGTAAATCATATTGACCTTTTCCTATTCTTTCTGTCACACCCTGCAAACAAACTTCGGTTGGTAAATCGAAGAGAAATACTGTATCACATTCTTTTAATCGCATTTCGATTGTTCGTTTATAGTTACCGTCAATTATCCATTTATCTTCATTGAAAATCTCTGATATTCTATTATCAAAATCTTCTCTTGAAATATGTGTTTTATCAGGTTTATGCCAGATAGCATCAAGATAATATAATGGTAAACCTGTATATTTATTAAGTTTTTCTGCAAATGTTGTTTTTCCTGAGCCAGGACAACCGATTACAATTACTTTTTTCATATTTTCACCTAATAAATATGGCATCTCCAACATATAGAGATGCCTGAAAATAAAACTATTTCGCTATTTTTTTAGCTACAAAATCAATACCTTTTTCGGCTGTTTTAGCAAGTTTTTCAGGTGATGCTTTTTTCTTATCTTTTATTGGTTGACCATATTTTTTTGCCATTTTCCCTGCTTTTGAGAATACTATTCCCATTGTTGCAGCCGCTCCTAAATATGCAATAAAATAAACTTTTTTCATTTTAATCACCATCTATTTCCATAATTGGAATAATACTTCCTATATCAGTTAAAGGCTTTCCTTTAATATCAATATATTTAATATCATTATCATACAGGAAATTTTTAATTTTGTCAAAGTCTGAATGTAACGATAAATCACCATTGAATAATAATAGATTTTTATCAATTAAACCACAGCAACCACCGATAAAACCATAATCATATTTATTTATGCGTACACTACCCTTTTCTATTAGAAGGGAATTTATATTATCATAAGATGAAACGGCGTTATAGACCGATTTATCGTCAGTTATAATGGTATTATATTCACAAATACAAACAGAACACTTAGAATAGCCTTGTTTTACATCAATAATCGTTTTATTAGGCAAAGATTTTACAATTTCTTCTGTCAAAATAGACTTATTGCATATAACATAATCACCAATATCTGCAAAATTCAACAGACAATCATCTGGATACGGTGATTGTATATTTTCTATAATAACATATTTCCCGTTGTTATCTTCAAGAAATTTACAAAGTTCAGTTTGATTTTTATCTACCAAAAAAGTTGATTTCCCGACATAATTACACAATATATCAGCATGTTGGCTTACAGGTGCATCTAAAAGCGAGTTTTCATTTACTTTAACAACTTTTATAGATAATTCATCAAAAACGCTTTTAAGCCTATTATCGTCAATTTGTGCAAATACTGTTGTAACCTTGTTTTCAGGAAGATTTGGATTTTTTAAAAATCTTTCGTTCAATTCATAATTGCCTCAAATGCTTGTCTGATATTTTTTGCAGGCACAATTTCAATTTCTTTAAAAATATATTTAGGTAATTTAGTATAGTTATGATACGGAACAACACATCTTTCAAAGCCAAGTTTAGCAGCTTCCTTAATTCTCTGTTCACAGGAATTTACAGAGCGTATCTCCCCTGCTAAACCGATTTCACCGAATGCTAATGTCTTTTCAGGTACAGCAACATCCTTAAGGCTTGAAACAATAGCTAATGCAATTGATAAGTCGGCTGCAGTTTCGTCAATGTGAAGACCACCGATTACATTTGTATAGCAGTCCATATTTCCAAGGAAATATCCGCATCTTTTTTCAAGAACTGCAATAAGCATTGCCATTCTGTTATACTCAATACCCGTAGCCATTCTACGCGGATTACCAAAACCACTTGGTGTAACAAGGCTTTGTACTTCTGCAAGAATTGGACGAGAACCCTCCATAAGACATGCAATACAAGTTCCGGATACGTTTGTCGGTTTACCTGAAATAAGCATTAAAGATGGATTTTCGACCTCTGTTAAACCATTATCAAGCATCTCAAAAACACCAATTTCGTTTGTTGAACCAAAACGGTTTTTAACAGCTCTTAAAATACGATATGATGTATTTCTGTCACCTTCAAAATACAAAACACAGTCAACTATGTGTTCAAGAACTTTTGGACCTGCAATATTTCCGTCTTTATTAACATGTCCAACAAGGAAAATCGGAATATTTGATATTTTTGCTGTTCTTGTAAACAGATTTGTTGATTCTCTAACCTGTGTAACGCTACCCGGTGATGAATTCAACTCACTTATTTCCATTGTTTGAATAGAGTCTATAATTACAATGTCAGGCTTTTCAGATTGAATAAATTCACATATATACTGCGAATCAGTTTCACATAAAACAGAAAGATTGTCTGTTGAAACTGAAAGTCTTGATGCACGAAGTTTAATTTGATGTGCAGATTCTTCACCTGAAACGTATAATATCTTTAAACCTGCACCTAAATATTCGCATATTTGTAAAAGGATTGTTGATTTTCCGATACCTGGGTCACCACTTAAAAGTACAACAGAGCCTTTTACAAGACCACCACCAAGTACACGATTTAATTCTTTTAATCCTGTGTTATATCTGTGACCTGTATCTGCAGTTATCTCATTAAGTTGATAAGCTTTACTTCTGTTTGACCCTAAAAGGTTTCTTGACGATGGTTTATCCTTAACAACTGTTTTAATTTCTTCATTAAGAGTATTCCACTCGTTACAACTTGGGCATTGACCAAGCCAGCGCGGTGTTTCATAACCACATTCACTGCAAACATATACTGATTTAGACTTCTGAGCCATTTTTGACCTCCGAAATATTGTAATTTATTATTCCAAAAGCAATTGATAATGCCATTTGTTGTTGATAATCAAAGTTTTTTAAATTATTAAGTTCATCTGTATTTGAAATAAAACCACATTCAACCATTACAGTAGGTTTTGTTGCATTATAAAGAAGATAAATGTCTGTACCTGACTTTTTTATTACTCTGTTATTATCGGATTGTAGTTGACTTGATATTGATTTTTGAATAAAATCAGCAAGAACTTTTGATTCATCATTATTTGGTGAATAAAATGTCTGTGCACCGTGAATTCTTGAATCACTGAATTTGTTTTGATGAATACTTATATACAGACAATTATCATAAGAATTCATTATTTTATATCTTTCTTGTATATCTGATATTTTTCGTTGGCGTATGGTGTCACCTGTTGTATGCAAGTCTGTATCTGTATTTCTAATCATTCTTGTTTTATATCCCAAAACTGACAAAATATTATTTAATTTTAGTGAAATATCAAGATTGATATCTTTTTCAAGAGTATCGTCATCAGCAACAGCTCCACCATCTTCTCCACCGTGACCTGCATCAATAATTAAAACTGGAAAATAATTGTTATAAATATTATTTGATGATGTTTGTTGAACTTTACAAAATAAGATACTTAATATTAAAACAATAAAAGATAATAAAACAGAAAAATACTTTTTCAAAATAATCACCATAAAAATATATGATGTGATTATCATTAATATAATTTTACATTATGATTCTTCATTTTACAAGTAAAAAAATAAAGCGTACAGCATAAACTGTACGCTTTTACGGTCTATTAAAAGAAATTACATCATGCTTGCGATTTCAGCAGCAAAGTTTTCTTCTTTCTTTTCAATGCCTTCGCCCTTTTCAAAACGAACAAAGCTTGTAAGCTTAACTTCAGCGCCAAGTTCCTTAGCAACTGAATTGATGTAACCATTTACATCGCCATCGAAAAGGTCTGAACGAACGAATGCCTGTTCAAGAAGGCAAACTTCCTTAATCTGCTTTGAAAGACGGCCCTGTACAAGACCAACGAAGATTTTGTTTTCAGAGATTTCTGCCTTGTGTGAAACAGCGATTTCAGCCATTGTAGCATAAGCTTCTTTTGAAATAAAGTTTACAAAGTTCTTTCTCTGTTTCTGGTCAAGACCATTGTAGATTTCAGCGTCTTCATCGCTCCACTTCTTTGTATCAATAGCTTCTGTAATGATGCTGTTAAGAATTGGAACTGGAAGTGAATCAGGCTTGTTAAGTGCGCTATCAATTGTAATTGACTTCATCTTAGCAAGTTCTTCATCAGAAATATCTGCCTTGCTCTTATATTCTGGGTTCATAGCAGCAATCTGCATTGCTACGTTTTTACCCATTGCATCAAATTCAGGCTTTGCAGCTGTTGCATCATCAACATCAAATGCAACAAGAACGCCAACTGTACCACCTGCGTGGATGTATGTTGATGTATGACCTTCAACAAGAGCAAATCTACGAACTTTCATATTTTCACGAAGAGCAAGGAATACTTCCTGAACTTCTTCGTCAACTGTTTTGTCAGAATCAACTGCCTTTGTAGCAAGAAGAGCTTCAACATCAGCTGGCTTTGAAGCAACAACTGTCTTAACAACCTTAGCAGCAAGGTTAACGAATGGTTCACCCTTAGCAACGAAGTCTGTTTCACAGTTAATTTCAACAAGAGCACCTGCATTAGCATCGCTATATGCTGCAACTACACCTTCAGCAGCTACACGGCTTGCCTTCTTAGCAGCTGAAGCAAGACCTTTTTCTCTAAGGATTTCAATTGCTTTTTCAATATCACCGTCTGTTTCAACGAGAGCTTTTTTACAATCCATCATACCAACGCCAGTTTTTTCACGAAGAGCCTGTACGTCTTTTGCAGTAAATGCCATTTTATTTTCCTCCAATTATAATGGTTTTAAAACAGCCCGTAACAGTAAAGCCACGGGCTAAAAGTTTTTGATTATTCAGCAGCTTCTTCTGCTTCTTCAGCTTCAGCAGCAACTTCCATCTGTTCACCCTGTCTGCCTTCGATAACAGCATCTGCCATAGCACCTGCAATAAGTTTTACTGCACGGATAGCGTCGTCATTACCTGGGATAACATAGTCAACATCATCAGGGTCACAGTTTGTGTCAACGATAGCAATAACTGGAATACCAAGCTTCTTAGCTTCAGCAACTGCAATCTTTTCTTTTCTTGGGTCAACAATGAACATAGCAGCTGGCTGCTTTTTCATTTCTGTGATACCGCCAATGTACTTTTCAAGCTTTTCGATTTCAAGCTCGTACTTAGCAACTTCCTTCTTAGGAAGAAGGTCAAATGTGCCATCTTCTTTCATAGCCTTAAGCTGAGCAAGTCTCTTGATTCTCTGCTTAATTGTTGAGAAGTTTGTAAGCATACCGCCGAGCCAACGAGCGTTAACGAAAGGCATACCGCAACGTTCTGCTTCTTCCTTAACTGAACTCTGAGCCTGCTTCTTTGTTCCTACAAAAAGAACTTCTCCACCGTTTTCAGAAACTTCTCTGATTACTTTGTAAGCTTCTTCAAGTTTTTTTACTGTTTTCTGAAGATCAATGATATAAATACCATTTCTTTCAGTGAAGATGTATTCAGCCATTTTTGGGTTCCATCTTCTTGTCTGGTGTCCAAAGTGAACACCTGCCTCGAGTAACTGTTTCATAGATACTACTGACATGTTTTTTTCCTCCTTATTTTATCCTCTGTGCAGATCAACTCTTAACGGGACATTTATTAAATGCAATACCGTCAAAATCACTACACATGCGAATTGCTGAAAAATTATATCACAACGAAACTATTATTGCAATAGTTTTTTGTAATTTTTATACATTTTTATTTTCATATAAAACATC
>JAZQUC010000015.1:0-16654 GCA_045631075.1 Candidatus Fimenecus sp.
AAAAACAGAGGTAAAATTGAAGTCACTTGTCCTAAATGCAGAGCAAAGGCAATTAAAAAGACATAATTTAAGTGTGTTTTGTTTGGTGAATTATAATTTATCGGGCCCCTCAGTCACCTAGCGGTGACAGCTCCCCATCAAGTGGGGAGCCTATGTTGGCCTTCCCCCTTGAGGGGAAGGTGGCACGAGCAAAGCGAGTGACGGAAGGGGGGTGCAATCGCAACGCAGTTCCGAAATTACGAATTCCGAATTACGCATTACGAATTATCCCGATAAACTCCAATTTATAACAAATTAGTTGACAAAAATGTTGACAATTGTCAAAGTGTATGATAAAATATCACGAAATCACTTCGATATGACCCGTAACGAGCCACACCTGAAGTGATTTTTTTATGGTATTTTATTTTGGAGGATAAAAATTAATGAGTCAGACAAACGAAAACAAGAAAATCAAACTTCTTCACAAACCACCAAAGGGAAAACTCCCTGCACTTTGCCTTGTGTTTTTATGGATTGCATTGTGGAACTCAATTTTCCAGTTGCTTGAAATCACACACATTATGCCACACGAAGGTTTAAGATTAGTTAACTGGGCATTCTTTATGACAGTTGCTGTGTTCTTCCTTCAGGAAGAACTTACATATAAAGAACGCTTCTGGTACACACTTTGCGGTGGTACGGTTGGTCTTCTTCTTGCAGCTTGTGTAGGTCTCGGAAAAGGCTTTTTTGTAAATCTTGGCTTGCCAGAGCTTGCTGCAACATGTATTCCGCTTGTAACAATTATCGGTGTTCTTATTCTTACAAGACCGTTCATTCCAATGTTCTTCAATGACGTTGGCTTTGTTTACCTTATCTGTTCATTCATTAACAAAAAGACAATGCTTGCTGACCTTCCAAGCCACCTTATCTCACTTGTTTTAGGTTCAATTATTTTAAATCTTGGTGCAACAGGTATTATCTTGCTTTACAGAAAGCATATGGCAAAGAAAAGAGCAAAACAGCAGTAAACAATTGGCGAGGAAATTTTCCTCGCCATAACTTTTTATTTATTGACTTAATAGTCATATTATGGTATTATTACATCATAAATTTGTACATAAAAGGAGAATATTATTATGTTAAAATTAAAAGACATTGACAAGGCTGCTGCTGCAAAGGGCAAGGGTGTTGAAACTTTTTGGCAGTTTGTTAAATTTATTGTTGTAAGCTTAGGTGCTTTTGTTATTCAGCTTTTCTTACCTTATCTTGTTAAGTTACCAATGACAGAAGAATTCCTTGCAAGACCTTATGACCTTTTCAATTTAGGTATCTGGTCTTCTGAAAAAGCTGCTGCTGCAGGTATGGACACAACAGGTCTTGGACTTTTCATTGCATTGACATCATGTAACATTCTTGCACAGATTTTCTCATTCTTTGTAAACAGAGAAAAGACATTTAACTCATGTGCAAATATCAAGGTTGTTTTCCCAATTTACCTTGTTGTTACTATTGCACTTATTGCTTTCTCAGCTTGGTTACAGCCATTCCTTGTAAATTTCCTTACAGTAAAGGGATTAGGCGGTTCAGCAATTGCAATTTCAGGTGCTATTTGTGCTTGTATTCAGTTCTTCCTTTACTTCCCAATCCAGATGATTCTCTTCCGTAAGAAGAAGGAAGACTAAGTTTAATTTTTCAGTACATTGAAAATCTGCCTTGTATCCTTTGTGATGCAAGGCATTGTTTTTAGGTGATTTAGTCATATGAAAAATAAAAAAATTATAAAAATCATTTCAACAATACTTTCACTTGTGTTATGTGTAGCCTTATCATTAAGTCTTGTTTCTGTGACACTTATTAGTGTTGGTAGGGATTATTTTACTTCACAGGAATTTGATTATATGATTGATAACACAGACATTGCAACAATGAAATTCACATATAACGGTGAAAAAATTACACTTGAAAAGTATGTTAAGGACTATGTGACAGAAAAAATAGAAGACCATATACAGAACAATCCTTTGAGTAATTATACGGATTTCCTGTTTCCGATTTTCGATTCGATTACAGATTTTACCGTTGATAAAGCATTGTCATCTGAGTTTATTGACACAACTGTAAAAGGAGAAGTACATTCGATTATTGACTATTTTCTTTACAGTAATGTAAATGATGCAAAAAACAGAATAGAAAACGGAATAACGCTGGAAAATAATGTTGCACTTAATCCTGATAATGCATCAACTTATGAAGACAGAATAAAGGCAGAAGTAAAACTCGCAGTTTTTAAGTATATTGAAGAAGAGTCAGGCAAAAGCTGTGACGAAATTATTGTACTTTTATCAGAAGACAACATCTCAAAATTAAAAACAATTTCATTTGTTCTTTTTGTATTACTTGTAATTTTTTCAATTCCGGCATTTCCTGGTATTTTCCTTTTTGTATCCATAATGCTGATTAATTACAAAATACAGATTTATTCCATTGTAAACGACTTTAAAACTCGTTTTGCAGGTAATGAGGACCTGATTTCCTATGAACTCATAAAACCGCTTACAGACGCATACACGCCATTTGCAGATGATGCACAAATAATAGGTGTAATTTGCTTTGCGTTGTTTGTTGCGTCAGTTGTCGTAATGTATTTTATAAAAAAGAAAAAACAATAAAAAATTCCCCATCATACGATGGGGATTATTTTTTACTTTCTCAATTTTCTGATAACTTTTTTAATCATCTTTGAAAGTTTAGGATAAAGCTTAATCCAGATAAAATATTTTGCCTTATTGAATACAAGGTGGAATTCGCCAGGGAATTCAATATAATTACCTGAGAATTTTTGCTTAAAACGATGAATACCAAAAAGGGGATGGTCTTCTGTCGGATTTGGAATAGTACCGAAAAAGTCCATAAATTCCATTCCTGCACTGTGAAAACGCTTGATTGCAGCATAAGTAATAGCATAGTTTGCGTTATATGAACGGAATATATCTCTGCTACCACCAAAAACAGTCCAACCACGATTCTGTGAATTGATGTTAAGACCAGTTGAAAGCACAATACCGTCAGGATATTTCTTTAAATTTTCTTCTGCTTCATTTTTGATTTTAACAAGTCTTTCGTATTTCTCGTTTGCCTGTTTTAAAGCAGTCTGTGCTTTTGCAGTTGGTTTTGCTTCAACTCGTTCTTTTGCAGTTTCGATTTCTTTTTCAACGGCTTCCAACTGACCTGAAAGAGCATTCAAATGTCTGTCAGGAAAATATTTTGACATTAAAAGCTCGCAGTATCCATGTGGATGAAGTGTATCATAAACATTTTTGTAATAATCAATCTGATTTTCAATAAATCCGTCACGAAGAGCAGTTTCTTTCATAATTTCAGCATATGTGTCAAAATCAGTTGATGGGAAAACTTCAATACAGTTATCTTCTGACTGTTTGATAGCCTTTTTAGCATATCGGTCAAAATTACCGAAAATATCATCAAGTTCACCTGAAAGATTAAGACGGAAAGTACATCTTGGCTGACTACCGTCAAATCCCTGTGTAAAGCCTCTGTGTTTATATCCCAACTGTTCCATTTTGCTTACAAAATCAAGATTTGATAAAACCTCGTTTTCATATTTATCAAGGACTCTGTAATAATAGTCAGGGTCAATGAGAAGATATACTGCATTTTTTGATTTAAGATACTTGTAAATTTCCTTTGTGAATGCTTCCACAAGAGAAAAATCATCAAAATCAACTACAAATCCTCGTGGAGCATAGTAAAGATACCCACCAATAAAAGGAATTTTTCTATGGAGTAACATAACTGTACCCACAAGCTTATCACCATCGAAAAGACCTAATAATTCGTCTTTCCAATCACCTGTGGATTTAACCTTACCCCAAAGAGAAAGTTGCATAAAATGTTCTTTTTTATGTCCGTTTACAAAACTATCATTTTGCTCAGGACTTAATGTTTTTAACTGATAACTCAAAACTTATCACCTGTAATTAATTACTTTTTACTGTTGCTGACAGTTTTTTCTTTAATATGCTTTTTAAGAATTGTATTCTTAACCTTTTTTACCTTTGGAAGAAGCTTTCTGAAAAGCATAAATGTAAACTTGTCATTAACTAAATACATATCACCAACATATTCAGTCAATTGACCGTTGTAACTCATCTTGTATTTTGCAAGACCGAAAAGAGGATTGTTCTCATCGTGTGGGTCACCTGTAACACGGCCCAAATCGTGAATTTCCATTCCTTGCTTAAAGCTGTCTTCAATTCTTACCCAGTTAAGAAAATGAGTAGGGCGAAGTGTGTTACGAAGGATATTTCGTGTGCCACCGTAAAGACAGATTGCAGTCTTGCCGAAACGAGATGTAATGCTTACTGCAAGGCAAAGCTTTTCAGGAACATCATTACCGTATCTTTCCTTGAGTTCGTTATCAACTTTTTCATTTCTTGTAAGAGTGTTGTTGATAGCATCAAGCTCTTTCTTGATTGCTGAAATTTCTTTTTTGTTAGGCTTTTCAGCACTCTCAAGTTCAATAAGCTTACTTTCTAACTCAACTTTTTTCTTGCTTAAACCATCACAATGGTCTTTTCTCAATTTCTGGTCACAGTAAATGAAATTCATAACTGCCTTACCGTTAAGGGCAGTAACCATCGTTTTGTAATAATTCTTGTCACGCTGAATAAATTCAGTTCTGTCAGCAGTTTCTGTCATAACAGTAAAGAATTCATCAAGCTTTTCAGGATGCTGTTCAAGTGTGATGTGGTCATAACTTTCTGTGTATAAAAGACCGTCTGCAGCAGCTTTAAGTCCGTGACGAACGCCTTTTTCGCATTTCTTTAAAAATGTTTCAGGTGTATAGCCTTTCATAGGTGAGCATATTGCAACAGCAGGCTGAACAATGTAAAAATTCTTGTCCTCATTAAGTGCAAATCCACCTTTAAGCATAGAATTTACAGCAGATGTGTCACATTTTTCACCGTCAAGCTCTTCAACAATAAGCGGGTCACAAACCATAGCACAAATTTTGTGCTTTTTCATCTCTGACTTCATAAAGGCACAGAATTCCACAACAAGAGCTTCGTTCATAAGGTTACATACGAAACCATCAGGACAGTACCAGAGCTTACCAACCTTTATGTCTCTTTCAAGGCAAAGGCAGGAGAGTACGGGCTGATTATTTTCATCATAACCCATATAAAAAGATGGTTTCCAAGCACTTTTAACCTCTGACCAGTAAGAAGTCTGATAAATTGAACCACCGTTTTCTTCAGAAAAATTATTGAATTTTGTCATATCAGTCTGCACTGAAAAATTGTATTTACTCATTCAGGTTACACCTCAAAAAATATTAACGCAGAAAAACCGCATACCAATACTATTATAACAAAAATATTATCATATTACCCATATTTTGTCAATGAAGCACAATATCAAAAAATCCTCCCTTTCATATGAAAAGGGAGGTGTTGTTTTTTATTTCAGAACAATGTTGTCGCCTGTGTCTTCAATTTCTATAAATCTTGGATGTTCAAAGCCTGTCATATTAGGGGAGTGGAATGTGAGATAGAATTTTTCGCCATTCTTGAACACCATTCCGTGACCACCATCGTTGTCAATCATAGGCGGAAGGTGAGTAAAGTCCATTCCGATTTCGCCATCGTTGAATTTAACAAGACACTCTGCATATTTACCTTTAATGAATGTTGACCAAAGCATAAAAAGCTCGTCAGTTTTTGAACGGTACATAAACGGACCATCTGTTATGCGGTGGTCCTTCGCACTCTTGCTTTCATCTGCCCAATATGGTGAAGATGCCTTGAAAAGTGTTACGGCATCACCGATTGCTTCAGTAAGGTCATCGTTTAATGGTGCATAACATATTGTTCCGTCAATAATCTGTGTGTGTTCATGACAGAATACAATATAAGGTTTTCCTTCACGGTTTATGTAAAGTGTTCCGTCAAGACATTCCCAATCTTCAGGTGTCACAACACCGTTACTATGTGGCTCGAACGGACCAAGAGGATTGTCAGCCTTTAATATAAAAGTACCTCTTAATTTATTGGATTTGCGTGTGAATGTGGCAAACATATAGTAAGCGCCATTGTATTTATGTACTTCAGGAGCCCAGTTTACCTCTTTATTCATACCGTGCTTTTTTGAATTAAAGCACTCAATAGGCTTGCTCCAGTTTTCAAGGTCTTCTGATACATAAACATCAAATCCGCCAACCTTTATACCAAAGAATTTTGCTCTTGTGCCGTACATATAATATTTTCCGTTTTCATATAAAACAAAAGGGTCTCGGATGTTGATATCCTTGCATTTTAAAATAGTTTTTCTCATATTTTCACCTCATAAATTCCTATACATTCTCTGCCTGTAAGATTATTGGAAACATTTCTTGCATTAAAATACAGTCTTAATTTACCTTGGTAATATGTAAGACAACAGGCATATACATACTGTGCCATCCAGTTGCTTTCACCTTGCTTTTGCGGTACAAGAAATGGTTTAACAAACTCAAAATTAACACCGTCATCGGACTTTAACAGCATAATTGCTGAATGACTTATTCCGTTTTCTTCAAAAAGACCATTTTGAAGACCAATGTAACAATCTTTAAGCTTATACACTTTAAGACAACCTGAACAAAGGTTAAGATACGGAATGTTTTTATCTGGACTGATAATGGGTTTTTCTCTTGATATGTAACCGTCTGTGATGTTTTCACTTTCTGCAAAACTTATGTGAGTAGGCTCACAAAATCCACAGTCTTTTATAAATGTCTGTCCGCAGGAATAGTACATTCTGTATTTGTTATCAATATTTGTCAAAAATGGATTCGAAATAGCAAGACCAAATTTGCATTCTTCATAATCACGGGTTTTGCCGATTACAAGATATGGTTTTGACCAGTTTTTTAAGTCCGTTGATTCCACACAGTAAATTTCCGATATCCATTTAGCACCCACAAGGCTTAAAAGATTGAAAATTACAGGACGTGTTCTTTCATAGAAAAGATAATATTTTCCGTCTATGTAATTGATGTTAGGTCGCATAGCACGATTAACAATTTTTCCTGCTTTTTCAAAACTTATTCCGTCATCACTTTCATAGTGATAAACACCGAAAAATGTGTGACAGAACAAGTGCCATTTTCCGTCGTGTGAAACATCAGGAGTCAAAACACTCGGGTCAGCAATAACAAAACTTTCCATAGGATTTTTTATTACGGGATTACCTTCAAAAAGCTTGAATTGTGCATTGTTAAATTGTTCAAAAGTAAGATTTTTCATAATATATCCTTTATTCTGCTTCTGTAAATTCAGTTGTGTCAGCTTCTGTAATGTCAGGAATTGTTGTGTCAGTTTCCGTTGTTTCAGGCTCAATAACTGTCACATAAAACTGTGTAACAACAAGATTAAGTTCGTCATCAACATATTCCACTGTAACTCGCTTTTTACCTGCTGTTAAGGTGTTTACATCAGAAAATGTTACAGCATATGTAACATCCTTAACAGTACCATCTGTAAAATATCCTGTAACAACTATGCCGTCTGCTGAAAATATTTCATCCGTGTAATATGTTGTCTGTGTAGGCATTTGTGTAACCTTGATTTCCTTTACGCAAACCCGTGAGTCGGAAGTAGTGGACTCAGTAGGTTTAACATAAGGCTTTTTAGTTGTGGATTCTTCCCAAAAGGTGGTAGTTTCAGTTGATGATTCTAATTCAGTTGTTAATTGCTCGTTGTCAGTTTTTTTTTAGAATCCTTGTTTGTAATATAGAATGTCATTCTTTCCTGAATACTTGCATCACCGTGTTCTGTACCGAATCCGCCATGGTCGGAAGTGATAATAATAAGCCAGTCTTCTGTTTCGTAAGTTTCTCTTTCTTCAATTGCTTTGATAGTTTCAAGGCCATAATTATCCATTTCAATAAATGCTTGTCTGTATTTTGGATTGTTATATGTAAAGCCCAAATTATGACCTGTTGAATCAGTCTGTTCATAAATTACAAATAAAAAGTCAGCACAATCCTTTTTGCCGATTTCATTTAATGTAAAGTCAAGGGATGCCTTATCATCGTCGCATCTGTTGAATGATACATTAAGATTGTTTTCTTCACAGTATGCTTTTTCGCCAAGATATGTAGCGTCTTCTCTGTCAAAATGACCTTTCCATTTTGTTATAAATGTTGAACTTTCAATTGTTTTATCTTCAACAAGAGATGTGAGAAGAGTTTTATATTCCATTGATTTTGTAATGTCGTTTGCTGTTATGCCGTGTTTGTCAGCCCAAACGCCTGTAAGGATTGAACACCAACCTGGTGCAGTTGATGTATCCTGTGTGTTTTCAGCAGGATAATTTACACCACCACAATATGCAAGGTATGTTGAATTACCACTATTTACAAGGTGTTTAATCCCACCTTCAGAAAGTTTAAGTACATCAGCACGACAACCATCATAACCGATAACGATTGCTTTCTTTTCTGTTTTGCCTTCGCTGAGAGGGGACTCAAAATGGTTTTTAATTATATTGTAAATTTCAGTTTGTGGGATTGCAGTTTCAATAGTGTTAGCATTATAACCAAGAGAAACACTTGCTCTGTAAGCTTCTTCTGTATCCTTAGGGTCAACCATAAATCTTACGAATGGAAATGCAATAGCACCGCCAAGAATTACCAAAGCCAAAGCAATAATTAAAATTTTCTTTTTCATAAATATCAACTTCCTTTTGATTCATTTTATCACTAAAAAGGTTATATTACAATAGAAAAAAGGTCAATATAAAAAATTGACCTTTTCGTAAGTTTAAATTCAGTTGTTATCCTTTAATTCAGCTTTACCACTACCATCGATTTCGAGTAGTTTGTCACAATATTTAAGCATTGAGCTACGATGTGTGATGATGAAACAGGTTCTTCCTTTTTCGTTGGAAATACGCTCAAAAATTTTAGCCTCAGTCTTTTCGTCAAGAGCAGAAGTTGCTTCGTCAAGAATAAGAACTGGAGTTTTACGAAGTAATGCTCGTGCGATTGATACTCGCTGTGCCTGACCTTCTGAAAGTCCACCTGCACCTTCTGAAAGAACTGTATCAAGTCCATCAGTGGTTTTTCTTAAAAATTCAGCAGCATCAGCCTTTTCAAGGACTGACCACATTTCTTCATCAGTAGCATCAGGACAGCCTGCAAGAAGGTTTGACCTGACAGTTCCTGACATAAGCGTGTTGCCCTGTGGTACATATGAAATAAATCGTCTTGAATCAGGACCTGCAATTTCTGAACATCCATTTTCATCAATGTATTCAAGTGTACCGTTTGTTGGTTTTATAAGGGACAAAAGAAGTCTTATAAATGTTGTTTTACCCGCACCAGAGAGTCCGATAATACCAACTCTGCAATCAGCGGGTACTGTAAAGGAAATATCATCAAGCACCTGTCTTTCGTCGTTATCGTATGAGAATGAAACATTTTTAGCACAAAGGCTGATTTTTGACGGAATAGGCTTATCACTTTCAATTTTTTCAGCTTCAAGGTCAGCGATTTCACGAATACGCTTTGCGCTGACAACAAGTGAATACAACTGCGGAATAACGCCACCTAATGACTTGATTGAGTTTTCAAGCTGTGACACAAGAGAAAGGAAAAGTGTCATTGTACCGTATGTGTATGTAGTAGTACCCAAACCGAATGGGTCAACATATGTG
The DNA here is from genome assembly GCA_045631075.1 of Candidatus Fimenecus sp. GTDB lineage: Bacteria > Bacillota > Clostridia > Oscillospirales > Acutalibacteraceae > Fimenecus. The sequence goes on from JAZQUC010000015.1 coordinate 9,703, forward strand.
TCAGCGGTTGTAAGTCGGTATGCACACCATGAAAATGTAACAACATATCCCATGCTGTATATAAGACGCATAGTAGAATTCATTACACTTTTAAGTACAGATGACTTAACAACAAGGTCCATTCTACGATTACGGATATCACCGAAAATATCATTGTTATTATTTTCAAGCTGGAATGTCTTCACAACGCCGATATTTGAAAAAGACTCTTGCATAAATGAATAATATTCGGACTGACTTTCACGCAATTTTTTGTGATAGTAAGTATATTTTTTTCGAAGAAATACAGACGCAATTACGCTCAATGGTCCTACAATAAGACCGATTATTGCAAGAACAGGGTCGTATGAAATAAGAATAACAAGAACAATAATAAGTTGACATCCTGTTACAATAATGTTTGGTAACAAACTGATAATTGTCTGTGCGATTGTGTCAACATCACCTGATAATCTTGCAAGGATGTCGGCACTATGGTACTTTGTAACCTTGTTCCACACGCTTCGTTGAATACGGTCAAAAAGGCTTGCACGAATACCAAAGGCAAACTTCTCATTAACATATCCCGAAAACATATTTGATGCAGAAGCAATTACAATTGAAGCAATCGTTGTAAGAAGCATTATAACAATGTATTTGAAAAATAATTCTGTACGGAAGCTTGTAGCAGCATCAACAACATATCGTCCTGCAACAGCACTCGCAATTGATATAAGCATTGTTACAAGATTGATGATAAGGAAACCAAGAACGTATTGCTTGAAATCCTTGCCGATATTGAAAATCCATTTGAACAATGATTTGGTTTCCTGCCAACTGCTCAGTTCTTCAAAGAGCTTTTTAATTCTTGAAAACATAATATTCATTCTTTCTGAAAAGTTGTAGTAATTAACAAAAAATCACTTGTATTTACATAATCCATTATATTATACAGTATTCTTTCAATGTTTTCAACATTAACATAACATAAAGTTAAAATTGCAAAGGAAAAGTAATTTTATTATTGATAGTTTATATCAATATTGATATAATTAAATGAATAAATGAAATGGGGAATAATATAATGAATTTTGGTGTTCAGTTTAAAGTCCGTGGTGACGATTTTGGCGGTCACTTCATAAATGGTATTTCAATGGCAGATAGCGAAAGTGTATGGAAATGCAAACTTGTTTCTGCAGATGACGAAAAAAATGTATATGAGTCAGACGACGGATATAGAATTACTGCATATCACATAAAGAAAAACGATGTGTATGAATGTTATACAGTTTTTGAAAATAATAGTGATAAAACAGTGACACTCGATATGATTTCTTCATTTGCTTTGACCGATTTGGATGTTGATACTATTCACAGAGCAACATCATTCTGGAGTGCAGAGGGTAAATTGTTAAGCCAAAAGCTGACAGACCTTAATATGGAACGCTCCTGGAGTGGTCACGGTATAAGAATTGAAAAATTCGGTCAGGTGGGTTCAATGCCTGTCCGCAAATGGTTTCCGTTTGTAGCTGTTGAAAATAGTAAAACAAATGAATTTATCGGTGTCCAGCTTTATGTTCCATCAAGTTGGCAAATCGAACTTTACAGACACAGAGAACCATTAACTCTGCTTGGCGGTCTTGCTGATTTTGATTATGGCCATTGGTGCAAGGAAATAGGACCAAACGAAAACTTTACAACACCAAAAGCCGTTGTTGCAGTTGGTGGCAGTATTCTTAAAGTTTGCGATATGCTTGTAAAAGCACAGAATCCCAACATTTCACCTGTTGATGAGGATTTACCTGTAATCTTTAATGAGTACTGTACATCATGGGGTAATCCTACAATTGAGAATTTAGAAAAAACTGCAAAAAAATTACAAGGCAGTGGTGTTAAATACCTTGTAATGGATAGTGGTTGGTATAAGGAAGAAGATAAAAACTGGTGGGAAACAATAGGGGACTGGAATGTGAGCAAAAAGCTTTTCCCTAATGGACTCAAAGAAGTAAATGATATGATAAAGTCTTACGGTCTTATTCCTGGAATCTGGTTTGAAATGGAAAATGTTGCACCACTTTCACAGATTTTTGGCGAAACTGACCATTTGCTTTCCCGTATGGGTACACCACTTAATGTTGCAGGTCACCGATTCCTTGATTTGCGTGATGAATGGTGTGTAAATTACCTTGATGAAAAAGTAATTAAGCTTCTTCGTGACAGTGGCTATGGATACTTAAAAGTTGATTATAACGAGAATATCGGCATTGGTTGTGACGGTGCAGAAAGCCTTGGTGAAGGGCTTCGTCAGTATGTACTTGCAAGTCAGAAGTATTTTAAAAGAATTAAAGAACAATTGCCTGATTTAGTAATTGAAAATTGTGCAAGTGGTGGTCACAGATTAGAACCATCAACAATGGAGCTTTGCTCACAGGCAAGTTTTTCTGACGCTCATGAATGTGCAAGCATTCCTATTATCGCCGCCAATGTACAGAGAATGATTAAATCGAGCCAGAGTCAGATTTGGGCGGTTCTTCGTGCAAAAGATGATATTCACAGAATATATTACAGTCTTATTTCAGGTTTTTTAGGTCGTCTTTGTATAAGTGGTGAAATCTTTGATTTACCACAAGAAAATTGGCAGATTGCTCTTGATTCAATTAAGTTCTATGACGAAATTAAGCATATTATAAAAGACGGTTACACAAGCATTATTGAATGCAATGTAGAAGATTACAATGACCCTGAAGGCTATCAGGTTGTACTTCGCGAAACTGAAAATGAAGCATTATTGATTGTTCACACATTTAAAAACGGTGCAAAACCATCTTATGAAAATGTCCTTGAAAATTGGAATATCAAAAAAGAATTCGGCAGTGACCTTGATAGCGATTTCAGAGCAAAAGCGTTTTTACTTGAGAGAAAATAAAAAAAACAACAAATCGGAGTTATATTATGAATAATCTTACAATTAAAAACAATGAACTTCTTTTAATGCGATATACTGAACTTATTCGTATCACCCCTTGCGGTAACAATGCAATTCGTTTTCAATCTTTTCCCGATTGCAAGGTTGATAATGAAAATTATACTCTTATGCCACAGAATGAGAATGCCAAAATTGAAGAATATGATAATTATGCAACTCTCACTTGTGGTATTTTGACGGTTAAAATTGAGCCGAATGGAAAACTCACTTTTTTTGCTAATGAAAAGAAAATCATAGAAGAAAAACCTGAACTTACATTCAATAGCAACTTTCGTCATTTTGATAATAAAGGTAGTGGACTGTGGACTGCACGAGTTACATTTGAACCAAATGAAAATGAGCATTTCTTCGGTCTTGGTCACAGTTGGGACAATCAATTCGACCTTAAAGGCTCGTCAATTGACATTCGTAATGTAAATGCAAAATGTACAATTCCTTATGTTTACTCATCATTGGGATATGGTTTTCTCTGGAACAATCCTTCTACTGGTCTTTGCGAACTCTCTTACAACAGAACTCGTTGGAGTTGTGATTGTTGTAAATTCATGGACTTTGTCGTTATTGCAGGTACGCCGAAGGAAGCATGTACAACCTTATCTGATTTGACAGGATATGCACCTAAAATGCCACAATGGGCAACAGGATTTTGGCAGAGCCGACTCCGATATGAAACACAGGAAGAACTTCTTGAGGTTGCACGAAAATACAACAAATTGGGAATTCCTGTTTCTGCAATTATTGCTGACTATTTTCATTGGACAGAACAGGGTGACTATAAGTTTGACCCTAAATACTGGCCTGATGTGAAAGCTATGTCTGATGAACTTCATAGTATGAATATGAAACTCATAGTTTCAATGTGGCCAACAATAAATGGTGGTAGTGAAAACTATCGTTATATGAGAAATAATAATATGCTTATGCGAACAGCTCGTGGTCCTGACAGAGTGTTCGATTTTTATGGCTGGCAGGGTGAAATTGACGTTACGAATCCTGCCACAAGAGAATATGTATGGAGTAAATTAAAAGAAAACTATATTGATAATGGTGTTGATGCCCTTTGGTTTGACGAGGCAGAGCCTGAAATTCATCCTGAGCATTTTGATAACCTTATTTGGTATAAGGGAAGAGCCGATATGGTAGCACTTTTGTATCCATATTATTACTCGAAAATGGCTTATGATGGCTTTAAATCAATTGACAGAGATGACATAATCACTCTTACCCGTTGTGCATATTTAGGAAGTCAGAAATTTGCTTCTCTTGTGTGGTCAGGTGACATTGAATCCACATTCGAATCCCTTGAACATCAAGTTAAGGCAGGGCTTAATATGTCAATGTGCGGAATTCCTTGGTGGAATACGGACATCGGTGGTTTTTATGGTGCCGACATTACAAGTGACTATTTCAAAGACCTGATTGTGCGTTGGTTCCAATTTGGACTTTTCAGTCCTGTTATGCGACTCCATGGCTCACGAAATCGTCATTTTGAACCTACTCCAGGCCTTAAAGAGCCAAGTGGTGACCCTAATGAAATCTGGAGCTTTGGCGAAGAGAATTTCGAGATTCTCAAAAATCTTATTTTCATTCGTGAGAAATTAAGACCGTATATTCAGAAACAGATGGATGTTGCCAGTGAAAAAGGCTATCCAGTAATGCGACCAATGTTTTTTGAATATCCTGACGACGAAAAATGTTACACACTTGACAGTCAGTATATGTTCGGTGATGAAATTATTTTTGCACCTATTGTTAAAAAAGGACAAACAGTAAAAACCGTATACATCCCTGACGGAGAGTGGATTCTTACCAAGGATAAGAAAGCATATACAAAAGGAACTTATGAAATCAATGCTAACATCGACGAATTCGTTGCATTTGTCAAATCAGGGTCGGATATAATTAAGTGTTTTGAGTAACACAAAAGGCAGTACATTTTTGTACTGCCTTTAATCATATCTTCATCTTCATAAGTCCGTGCTTATTGCAATAAATATACAGATAACCTCTCCCACGAAACTGCATTCTCGTTTCTGCATTACCTTCAGGGTAAAGTTTTACAAAATGACATTTATCCGATGTGACATAAGCTATAAAAGAGATGTAATGACTTTTGGCCATAGGGTGATTGACTGTAATGAATTTCTCATCCTCAACATTTTCGACAGTAATTGTGTGGTCTGCATCAGTTTCTTCTGCTTCAAGGGGTGGCAGGGTAATTCCACAACAGCTTATTACCGCTTCTCCTGTGGTGTGAATTACATTTCCGCATACAGGACAAACATAAAATTTTGAAAAGAGAATGTTGGATGAAATGTTTTTGTTCATAACTGTTTCGCCAGATATAAGCTCCATAACAGATACACCTAATGCCTGACTCAATGCTTCAACAAGAGAAATATCAGGCAATCCCTTTGCAGTTTCCCATTTTGAAACGGCCTTACTACTAACTCCGATTTCATTTGCAAGCTGTTGTTGGGTAATAGATTTTGATTCTCTCAATTTCTTGATTGTTGCACCTGTTACATACGTGTTCATTATAACGACTCCTTTGCATTGAATAATTATATTATAACTTCATTTAACTTGCCTGACAACCTACGAATCGTGGAGTTGAAATATGAATATTGTTTTTAAATAAAAAAAGTGACCTGAAACCAAAAGGTTTCAAGTCACTAAAAACATTTTAAATTATTCCCATTCGATTGTGCCGATTGGCTTTGGAGTAAGGTCATAAAGTACACGGTTGATGCCGTCAACTTCGTGCGTGATTCTGTCAGTAATTTTATGAAGAACTGCATATGGAATCTCTTCGATTGTAGCACTCATAGCGTCTGTTGTATTAACAGCACGGATGATTGCTGGCCAGCCTTCATAACGGCTTTCGTCTTTAACACCAACACTCTTAACATCAGGAACAGCGATGAAATACTGCCATACTTTTTCTGCAAGACCACAGTTGTCAAATTCTTCACGAAGAATTGCGTCTGCTTCACGAAGAGCGTGGAGTCTGTCTCTTGTGATTGCACCAAGGCAACGAACACCAAGACCAGGACCTGGGAATGGCTGACGATAAACCATAGCGTGTGGAAGACCGAGTGCTTCACCAACTACACGAACTTCATCCTTAAAGAGAAGCTTGATTGGTTCAACAAGCTGGAAATCAAGGTCTTCAGGAAGTCCACCAACATTGTGGTGAGATTTAACAGCCTTTTTGCCTTCAGCCTGCTTAAAGCTTTCAAGAATGTCAGGATAAATTGTACCCTGAGCAAGGAATTCAATTCCTTCAAGCTTTCTTGCTTCGTCAGCAAAAACATTGATAAATTCAGCACCGATAATCTTTCTCTTCTTTTCAGGTTCACTTACACCTGCAAGAAGGTCAAGGAAACGGTCAGTAGCATCAACATAAACAAGGTTTGCGTCGAGCTCTTTACCGAAAACTTCAATAACATTTTCGCTTTCGTTCTTTCTCATAAGACCATGGTTAACATGAACACAAACTAACTGTTTGCCGATAGCTTTAATAAGAAGAGCAGCAACAACTGATGAGTCAACACCGCCGGAGAGTGCGAGAAGAACTTTTTTGTCGCCAACCTGCTCACGAACAGCCTTAACCTGTTCTTCAATAAAAGCATCTGCTAACGCTTTGGTGGTAATTCTTTCCATTGATTCTGGTCTAATATTGCTATCCATTTTGAATTCCTCCATATATTAAATTAGTCTGTATAGTTATCAAAATATCCCTGAACAAGGATAATTGGAGTACCCTTGTCACCTGAACCGCTTGTAAGGTCGCAAAGTGAACCGATAAGGTCAGTAAGCTGACGAGGAGTTGTACCCTGAGATGCCATATTGCCAACAAGGTTGTCCTGCTTTGCCTTGATGCTCTTTGAAATAGCTTCTTTAAGTTCAGAACCTGAAAGGCCCTTGAAATCATTGTCAGCAAGATATTTAAGCTTCAATTCGTTTGGAGTACCGATAAGTCGG
>JAZQUC010000016.1:0-24938 GCA_045631075.1 Candidatus Fimenecus sp.
AGAACCATAGTAACCCCCGCAAACGCATTAAGAATATTAAGTGCACAATTAACACAGTTGAAACGTGCTTTAGGTAATATTGTCAGCGTTATAGTAGCAAGATTTATACCATACATTCAAGCTATGGTTGAAATCATAACTGAAGCTGCAACTGCAATAGCAAACTTCTTTGGTTTTGAAATTCCTAAAATTGACTATTCCGGTCTTGGTGGGAATATGGCAGACAGCTTTGAAGATGCTGAAGATTCTCTTGGTGGTGTTTCAGGCTCACTTAAAAAAATCAAAAAACAGTTAATGGGCTTTGATGAACTTAATATCATATCTAACCCTGATACCGGTGGTGGTGGATCTGCTGGTGGCGGTGTTGGTGGTGGCTTGGGTGATATGAAGCCTTTGGAATATGATTTTCTCAAGGGTTTAAAGACGGATAAACTTGATGAGATAAAAGAAAAACTCAAAAAGATATTAGATGATGCCCTTGCCATAGGCACGGCTATTATGGGCTGGAAATTATTAAAATTTGCAACGCAATTATCAGAGATAAGCCCATTATTAGGTTCTATTGCCAAGGTTGCAGCGGGTATAACAATTTCTATTGCTGGCTTTACTTTGGAATTTAACGGTGCTAAAGAAATAGGTAACGGCACCGCAGGACTGTGGGATTATATCAAAACTGCAATAGGTGCAGGATTAGGCATCGCAGGTTCGTTAATTGTATTTGGTACAGGCCCATTAGGTTGGACTATCGGTATTACAGCAGCAATAGGTGTTTTTATCGCTGGCTTTACTGTAGGCTATCACGAAAAGCAATTACGTGAGGACCTTAAAAAACGTTTCGGTGAATTGGCGTTAAGCGTGGCTGATATTCAAGAATATGCAGATAAACTTACAACAACTGATTTATCAATAAAAATAGGGCTTTATGTTGATGAAAAAGCCGAACTTGACAAGTTAAAAAACCAGGTGGAAGCTGCACTTACAACATTGCAAGGATATAATTTTAAGGCAAATATTGGACTTTCTATTGATCAAGATGCTTATAAAGTTGCGGTTGATACATATATTCAGGATGCAACAGATTATTTAACACAAAAGCAAGTTACGGCTTCCTTGGCAATTGATATTTTGTTAGGTGGTACATCTACTGGGGATAGATTAACTGAATTTACTTCAACTTTTTATTCTACAAATCAGCAAAAACTTTCTGAACTTGGTCAAAAATTAAAAGATACCGTTGAAAGTGGCTTTAAGAACGGCGTATGGATTGATGATAAATTACAGGAATCCATAAAGTTACAAAAGGAAATTCAGGAAATCCTTGACTATGTTTCTGACGTAGAATACCAGGCAAAATTAGCAGCTATAAAACTTGATGCATCTTCTTTAGATATGGACGCTAACAGTTTTAAGAGTATCTTAGAGCAAGCACAAGCGACCATAACCGAAAAAATGGAAGCATTGGAAGGCATAAGGATTGAAGCCATTAAAGTAGCGCAAATGGAATATGACCAAAATATTTTAGATGGTATGTCCGAAGATGCGGCTAAACAAATTTATGACACGGCGGTAAAAGAAGCACAAAAAGCCTTTAATGCAGGTAAGCTTGAACTTAATTATGGAACATATTCATTTGGTATTGACATCATAAAGGAAAAATATAGTGCCGAAATTGAAAAAACTATACCATTATTGCAAAAATCAACACAAGATTTGTTTTTGAGTGGAACAACCGTTGTTTTCCCTGATGAAACATACAAAAATGTTGAAATGTTAACTATGCAATTACATAGTGCATTTGAACAAGGTTTTATAAATTTAGATATTTCAACGGCAGCAGCTCGAAATTTAGAAGAAATACTTGAGGCGTTGAAGCCTACTGAAGAACAGCTTAAAAAGATTGCTGACGAAGCAATCGCAGCAGGCAAAAGTGTTCCGGAAAATGTATCAAAAGGTTTAAGCGACATCAATCAATTAAAGGCTATTGCAGGTGATATAGAGGCTATAAATTTCCTTGTTGGTGAAAAGTTGTCAACGGACCCATCCTTTATTGAAGCCCTTAATACTGCTGAATTTGCAGGTACACAAATTGATGAAGCTACGTCAAGAGGATTATTAAATAACCTAACAGTAGTGGAGGATGCTGCAAATGGTACAGTTACACTAATGAATGATACCATTGGTGAAAAGACATTTGAAGTTACACCCGAACTTGTTAAAAATATGCAAAATTTAGGTATAAACCTTTCAGAAGGTTTGTTGGCAGGCGCTCAAAGCGAACAAGAAGCCAATAAAAAATCTTGGGAAGATTGGGCTATATGGCCTTGGAATTGGTTCAAAAAGGAAAACGAAATCAATTCACCTTCAAGATTATTCACCCGTGGCGGTGAAGATATTATGCAAGGACTTTGGAACGGGCTTAAAAATATCTGGAACAAAATTACTGCTTGGTGGAGTAGCCTTGGTTTTTCTCAGATAAGCATTAAAATGCCACACTTTACTTGGACTACAACACCAGCAAGTGGCTGGATGGCCGATGTTTTAAGTGCAATCGGATTACCGTTGTCATTACCTAAATTAAATGTTTCTTGGTATGCTTCTGGTGGTTTTCCTTCTATGGGCGAAATGTTCATTGCCCGTGAAGCAGGTCCTGAACTTGTTGGTTCTATCGGTAATAAAACCGCCGTTGCCAATAACGACCAGATTATTTCTGGTATTGAAAGCGGTGTATATCGTGCTATGGTGGCTGCTAACTCTACCAATAGAGGTGGCTCACAGACAATACGCATCATCAACGAAATTGACGGTGATGTTGTTGGCGAAAAGGTTATTCAGTATCACAACGGCAAGGTTATACAGACCGGAGCAAGCCCATTGTTAATATAAGGAGGTAGCATATGGCAATTTTACAGATAAATAAATTTGATATAGCTGACCCCAAAACATTGACTTGGGATATATATGACCTTGATTCGGAGGACGGAGCCGGCAGAAACCAGGAAGGTTTAATGTTCCGAGACCGCGTTGCAGTTAAGCGAAAACTTAACTGCACGTGGCCTCCTATGGAATCGGCTGATATGGCAATATTATTGCAGGCGATGGATAATGTATTTTTCACGCTTCGTTATCCTGATGCTCACGACGGATTTTATCGTGAAGGTGAATTTTATGTAGGTGATAGGTCAACACCTATGTATGTGTGGAATAACGAAAAACAAAAATATTTGTGGGAAGGGCTTTCCGCAAACTTCATAGAAAGGTAGGTGTTTTAAGTGTATTCAGTAAGTGAAACTTATTTGAAAAAGATAATAGCAGACAACAGAAAATTTTCTGTAAAGATTACACTTGATTCATCCACCGAACTTACAGGCGCAACTATACAAGACATTACGTTGGATGAAATCGTAAATTCAACAGATAGTCTTACTATGGGTTGTGCCTGTTCTAATAAAGTAACCATTAACCTCATAAATCCCCCTACTGATATTGATTATAACGGTATAGCATTTACCGCTTATGTGGGTTTGCTTATGAACGACAGACCCATAACATACGAATGGGTTCCGTTGGGTAGGTTCTATGGTGCTAATGCAGAAACTACAAACGATTTTAAGAATTTAAAATTAACGGCGTATGACGGCTTTTGTAAAATGACCGGTAAATACAATGCTACCGTACCTGCAAATACAACGCTACAAGCCGTATATAACGATTTAAAAAATCAGTTATATGCTCAATGCGGTATTACTCTTAAAACGGCTACAATGCCCGATTATTCACTTACATTCCCCTACCTTGATATTACCTTTCAGCAAGCAATAGGTTATGTTGCAGGCTGTGTAGGGGGCTTTGCAAGGTTTGATAGAAAAGGTGAACTTGAAATTGCAAAATACGCAGAAATTGCATATACGATTGACAGAAATATGCAATATATGAGTGGCTTTAAACGTACTACTGATAAACCTCTTATGATAACTTCCCTTTCAACCGGAACACAGGACAATCCGATTGTTAGAGGTGCCGGCGCAAACGGAACTAACATTAACTTTGAAAATCCATATATCACAGACGCAATGGCTGATGATATATATAACGAAATACACAATTTAACATATACGCCTTGTCAGGTAAAATGGCGTGGAAATCCCGTTATTCAAGCCGGAGATATAGTGCAAGCCATTGATAAGGATAATGTGCCTCATAACGTGCTTATAATGAGCCAAACAATAAAAATTGGCGGCGGTTGTAACGCAACCATTGATTGTAAGGGTACAAGCACAACAACAAGTGAATTTTCAACGAATTTTGAACCGGTTGGTAAGAAAATTGAACGTGTTTATTCCGCATTGCAGCAATCTATTTTAGATGCAACAAATTCTATTACCGGTAATACCGGTGGCTATGTTGTGATGCACGATACCAATAATGACGGCAAGCCTGACGAAATACTCATAATGGATAACCCCGTTAAAGAAAAATCAACAAAGGTATGGCGATGGAACAAAGAGGGATTAGGATATGCAGAAAATCCTAACGGCAATGCTTATAATGGCCCTTTTAGAACAGCAATAACAGCAGACGGACAGATTAGTGCAGATTTTATTACAACGGGTACTTTGAGTGCTGAACGAATTGCCGTAGAAAACTTTGATTCCGATGATCCCACAAAAATAACCGATTATATTCACTTTGGTAATGGCACAATGACCTTTGGTAAAGGTGATAGCACATTAACGTTAAAACTCGAAAATAATCAAGTTGCATTCTACCGTGATGAAACAAGGATTGCATATTTTTCAAGTAACAGTTTTGAAATTGAAAATTTAACTGAAGGTAAAATAAGATTCCAGAATTTTGGTTTTGTTCCAAGAGTATCAGGGAACTTAACGTTTACCAAATTAGTATAAGGGGGGGTTAGATGGCAGAAGTAAGAAGTGGTTCATTTAATACTACGGGTTATAGCGACGATGGATATCCCGACCATTACGTGTTTTCGTGGGAACTTGTTTCACAGAGCATTGAAAATTGCACTTCAACAATTAAATGGTCTGTTGTGGGCGCAGGTGCTTCAAATTCAGCGTATTGGACCTATGTTCAAGAAAAATACGTAACTGTTAATGGTGTTACGCGGACAAATGCAACTAAGGTTGCAACATATAACGGAACAGTTGCTTTTAGCGGACAATCAGTTATAAATCACTCAACAACCACTGGTAAAGGCTCATTTAGCGCATCTTGTGGTGGTGCATTTTTTACTTATGGTGCTTACAATTCAACAGGAAGCGGTTCTTGGGATTTGCCTACAATTGCAAGAGCGACAATGCCTATACTTTCTACTGACCAAGGTATCGAGTTTGGTCAAAGTATAAATATTGGTCTTTACCCTGCTGTTGATAGTTATAAACATAAATTAACGTATTCAGTAGGAAGCCTTTCAGGTCAAACATCGGGATTAACAAGTGGTGGCAATTTTACTGCGTCTGGCGATGTAACCATTGTCTTTACACCACCCACGTCATTAGGCGCACAGTTTCCTAATGCCAATAGCACAACCTGTACAATAACGTGTTACACCTACAATTCAAGCGGAACGCTTATAGGCACAACTACAAATGCTTTTACATTAAGGGTTCCTTCCTATACACCATCTGCAAGCGTTGTATTAACTGGCGTTAATTTGTTAAGCAGCACATATGTTCAGGGAAAATCTTCCGCTAAAGTGACTATAACGGCAGCAACATCATACGGCGCAACCATAAAAAGTTATTCAACGGTTATAGACGGCAAAACATATACTTCACAAAGTTTTACAACATCCGTATTATCAACAGGCACTAAAACAGCAACAACGACTATTACTGATTCCAGAGGAAAAAAAGTTTCAGTAAATTCTGCTTCGATTACAGTTTATGCCTATTCTATTCCATATGTAACGTCATTTACTTTAACAAGGCAAACTGATGGAACAACTGTAATTGCTACATTAAAGGGTGGCTTTGCTGATGTAAATAACAAAAATGCCAAGACTGTAAAAGTAACCTTAAATGGCGTTACAAATACCGTTACAACTAGCGCATATACCTTTGATACAACAACTACTTTTACAAATGTATCAACGGACCAAACATTTACTTCAACTTTAACATTAACTGATTCCTATACCACAGTAACAGCAACGTCTGTTTTGCCTACTGTTGCTGTAACAATGGACTTCCATAACAGCGGTAAAGGTGTTGCATTTGGTAAGGTTGCGGAAGAATCCAATTTACTTGACGTGGCGTGGAGCATCAAAAATGATTCAGTTCCAACGTTGTTAGGTGGATTGGGAAAACCCATTGCAGCCAATTCGGATTTGAATACTACAGCATTTATAACACCGGGGAACTATGTGTGTTCTCTATCTACTACCGCACAAAAAGTAGTAAATACACCCACCCCTATTGCGTTTATGATGAGCGTATATAATACGTTAAGTGCTGCAACGGATGTTCAGAAGGATAAATACATATATCTTTTGCGTGAAATAACAAATGCTTACGGCGAAAAATGGATTCAATTCGTTAATATAGAAAATGCCGGATGGGTTTTTGGTGGTTGGCAAAAAATCCTTGATACTGCAACTTGCCGTGATTATGTTATTGAGCAAGGAACTTACATTGGTTGGGAGTACACTAAATGGAATAGTGGGAAAATGGAGATATTTGCTGAGAAAAGCTTATCTTTCCCTGAAGGCACAAAACAAACCGATTACTTGTGGCGTTCTATTGTTTCTATAGATTTGAGTAGTTTACTTACAAAAGTTATGTCGGGAACCTGTGCGATTCAGACAAACGGTATGATCCCACAAGTGTGTAGGCACGGTACAAATCCTGCAACGGCAGAAATTGTAATCGTTACAAGCCGATACTCCAGCGCTTTTACGATAATTGTACCGATATATATTATCGGCAAATGGAAATAAGGAGGAAATTTTATGGCTAAAATTATACAAGAAATAAATCTTGAAGTTGCAAAACCGAATTTATTTCAGGCTATTGTAGCAAAACAGTATGACTATGGCTCGCGTTATTTAAAGGTTACATTTGTTAATAATGGCGAAAAAATACACGTTGAAGATTCAATGACGGCAACAATTAACGCCAAACGACCTGATGGCGAAAGCAACAGGTTTATGGCTGAAGTTAATGCCGATGGTACAGTTACAGCACCATTGGTAGGCTGGATGCTTGAATTACAGGGCGACGTAATTTGTGACGTATCGGTTATGACCGAGAATGGCAAATTAACATCAACAGATTTTACAATAAACGTAAATATAGCTGCTTCGTCAGATGAAGATATTTCCGACAGTGAAGATTTCGATGTGCTGAAAGATTTAATTATTCAAGTAAACGAGTTAAAAGATGCTGTGGAAAGGGATGATGTCAATAAATTCCTTAACGGTAGTATGATAGACGATATTCCCCAGGATATTTCACACGCTTATGAAGGTGAAGTAATCATAGATGGACTTCAAATCAACGCAGATGGCACACTTAAATTCACAGGTAGTCCTGGCTATATGTACGCAACATATTCTGTTCAATCAGGTGATGAATATAGTTTAAGCACACCTGCAACTGTAAGCACAAAATATCCGCATTATTGTTTCGTATTAGACGAAAATGGGGAAATTGTCTTAACAGGGTTAAACTCAACAGGAGTGGCAGAAACAATTTACGATGTTATCACAATTCCTGAAAACGGAAAAATTATGTATGTGTTATCTACCTCGATTGTTCTTAATTCGGGTGAAATTAGTTGGCAAACAAAAGTAACAAGAACCAAAAGAATAAACGATTTTAAAAGTGCGGTAACTAATATAATCACACAAGATTACAGTACAGAAAATGATGTAATTGCTATCGGTAGACAATTGTTGGACGATAAACGCCCCACAATTCTTAATTACAACAGAAATAAAAAGTTCTTAAACTTTGCTTGGATAACAGACTGCCATATGAATGGTGTAGGTGAACGCATTCCATCAAAAGAAACCAACAGCCTTACATTATTTAGTATTTTATGCAAAGAAAAATTTTTGGATTTTGGGGTAAGTGGCGGTGATATATATTCAACAAACCTATCATCTTTTAAAGACACAACAAGTGCAATGGAAAATATTATGCAAATGCTTGGTGATATTCCCATTCCGTTATATTTCATAAAGGGCAATCACGATTTTAATGCTAAATGCAAATTTATTGCAGACCTTAATAATCTTGATTGGGGAAATACAACATATTATGTGGTTAATTCAAAGAAAATCTATGAAGAAGTTACTGAATCTACTTGGGATGGTGTGTCAAAATTATATTATGGCGATGATGTGAGCCAACGAATTACACGTTCACAATGGGCAATGATGTTTCAAAATAATATTGATGTTGTATTTAATCCTAATGACCCGACAGGCGGTTATTTTTATAAAGATTTTGAAAATGAAAAAATCCGTGTTATAGTAACAAATTGCTTTGATAACAACGATGATGAAACATACCTTGAGTCAGTTACATGGCATAGAGAACAGACAAGATTCATAGCAGAAGAAGCATTGAATTTCACCGATAAAATAAACCGTGCCGAATGGGGTGTAATTGTGTTATCTCACCATATGTATCACGATGATATGGAAGATGTTTCTGCGATTAGATGGGAATTATACAATATACTTGAAGCATATCAAAAAGGCAAACCTTATGTTGGTAAGGAATATGGCGGTATTGCTATCAATGTTGATTTTAGTCAGCAGGGTGCAGGAAACCTTATTTGTACTTTGCACGGACATAATCACGCTGATGAATATGATAATAACAATGGATGGAATAACATCGGCACAGATGCAGGCTATGGTGGAAAATATAAAAATTGTGCAAACGAATTTTGTTTTTCCGTATTCACAGTAGACACCGAAAATAAGATGTTATATGAAACAAGAATCGGCAGGGGTAACGATAGAACATATAGTTACGGTGCTGAATCAGCCCTTATAGAATGAGAAAGGAATAAAGAAAATGAACTATTTCTTGATAATCGTTGAAATCATTAGCGGTGCGAGTGTTATCATCGGAACTATTAGTGCCTTTGGTGTATGGCTTAAAAGGCTCATAGAGGGGCAGAAATGTCAGCTTCGTTCTGATATGCTTCGTATATACTACAAGAACTGTGACGCACGCGAAATTCGTCAATATGAATTTGAAAACTTTTCACTTATGTATAAAGCGTACAAAGCGTTAAAGGGCAATTCATTTGTAGACAAAATAAAAGAAGAAGTATTCAAATGGAAAGTTGTATCATAACGCTTTAAGCGTTAAAATAAAAGGAGGAACATACTATGGATTTTTTGAATGATTACTTGGTTCTTATTGTGGTGGGTATTTGCTTATGCGTTGGTTTTGTTATTAAGCATCTAATCCAAACAGACAAAATAAACAGGTTTATTCCGCTTATTATGGCTGTGTTAGGCGTAATTCTCAATGTATGGCTTAACGGCTTCGCATTCACCCCCGAAATCCTTTTAGGTGGCCTTGTATCAGGTCTTGCTTCAACCGGTATGCATCAGGTTTTCAAGCAATTCATTGAAAAGAAGGGCGGTGAACAGCAATGAAAATTATTGAAAGCATATTAACTAAAAATCCTTGCTACACCGCCGGTGTAAAAATTACTGTTAAGGGGTTAATGCTTCATAGTGTAGGATGCTCACAGCCCAATGCTTCTGTATTCGTAAAAAATTGGAATAAAGAATCGTATGATAGGGCTTGTGTTCACGCTTTCATTGACGGCAACACCGGAGATATTTACCAATGCTTACCTTGGAATCATAGAGGCTGGCATAGTGGAAAAGGCACAAAAGGTAAAGCACACGATACACATATTGGCGTTGAAATGTGCGAACCTGATTGTATCAAATATACTGGCGGTTCTTCATTTACGTGTTCAAATCTTGCAGAAGCACAAGCGGTTGCGAAAAGAACATACGAATCAGCAGTTGAATTATTTGCACTTCGTTGTAAAGAATTTAACCTTGACCCCCTTGCAGACGGTGTTATTATCAGCCATAAAGAAGGTCATAAACGTGGTATAGCATCTAATCACGGTGACCCTGAACATTTATGGAAGGGCTTGAATTTGCCTTACACGATGGATACATTCAGACAAGCAGTAAAAGTTGCAATGAATGGCTCTACTCCTACTCCTAAACCTGAAAGCAAGCCCGTAACGTCAACTAAAATAAACATTAACGATGTCGTTAAAATTTCTAACGATGCAACATATTATAATGGCAAAGCGGTCCCTGATTGGGTAAAGAAAAAGAAATGGGTAGTTAAATCTGTTGAAGGTGATAGAGCCGTAATTGATAAAAGTGAGGATGGTTCTAACTCAATCAACAGCCCTATCAATGTGAAATATCTTTCTAAAACAGCAGCCACAACAGTAAAGACAGAGTTTAAACCTTATATAGTCAGGGTAACCGCAGACGCATTAAATATCCGTAAAGGCCCCGGTACAAATTATGCTATAGTAGGCGTTATTCGAGATAAAGGTTCATACACCATCGTTGAAGAAAACGGCACTTGGGGCAGGTTAAAATCTGGTGCTGGTTGGATTTCACTTAACTACTGCACTAAAAAATAATATAAAAAAACACCGAGAAATTAAGCGTTCTCGGTGTTTTATTTATTTGTACTAAACAACCAACACCAACCGGTGTTGGTGAGTTAGTACAAAAAAGGTTATAAAAAAATAACCTCTACTATTTGATTGCCTGACACCCTAATTTCCTTAATTACACTTCTCCACAAAGTAAGTTTTTCGGTATCGTTAAGTGTTGAATAAATAGTCCTAAAATCACTTTGTAAGAAGTTCTTTAATGCGGTAAGGTCTTTCTTTTCTTCTTGTGGAATATCGTTGATTTGTGCTTTTAAGTTTTCGTAATCAATCTTATATTTATCCATATCAATAAAACCATCAACGTACAAATCATTCAATCTTTGCAATTTTTTTTCTATTGCTTTTTTATTACTTTTTATCTTTGGCACAACTTCTTTTTCTTTTATCTCTACATTATATATATAGTCGGCTAACAAGCGTTCAACATTTTCTAAAAGATATTCCTCAATTTTAGTTTGGTTTATGGTTAATTGATTGTCGCACATCTTGTTTTGCTTTGCTTTGTTGCAACGATAATATTTATAATCACCACCATTAGATGTACATCTATTTCCGGTCATTTTATTGCCACAATGAGCGCATCTTAATAATCCCGTAAAAACATAGGTATGTTTATTCTTTCGCACTTTTACATTCATTTTTATAAGGCGTTGTACATTTAAAAATTGTTCTCTTGGAACTGTCGGAACACAGTAATCTAACATACCACGAAACTCACCACAATAAAGTGGATTTTTTAATATCCTTAACATAGTGCTATATGACATATTGATTCCGTGTTTATTGTTAATAATCATATTAGTTTTTCTAACTGAACTACACAATTCCATTTGGTCGAACATATCTTTTACTATGTGGCGTTTTTCTTCATCCGGAACAACTCTATGATCTACAATCGTTAAACCATACGGCATAGCGCCTGTAACGGCATATCCTTGACTTGCTCTGTGCGCTAAAACATCTTTTATTCTATCGCTATCGGTATCACACTCTTGCTCCGCTATAGATAATCTTAAATTTATCATCAATCTACCGTTTGTTGTTTCGGTTGTATAACTTTCCTTAACGGCAGACCAATCGCAATTATTGGGCGTTAAATATTCGTTCATCATCCTGTGATAATCGTAAACATTACGGAAAAATCTATCCAAACGTAATACAATTATATGGTTTATCTTGCCTGATTCAACATCTTTCATCATACGCATAAAATCTACACGCTTTTCAAGACTTTTGCGGGCCGTTATACCTCTATCAATATATATATCCACTAATTTCATATTGTGTGCTTTGGCATATGCCTCTATTTCGGCTATCTGTGTTTCTATTGACAAACCTTTTAATGATTGTTCAACGGTAGAAACTCTGATATATGCACCGACACTTTTTACTTCTTTCAAATTACTTCCCTCCCAAATTTTTAATAAGTGCTTTTACAATATCCCTATTTTCCGGGGATAATTTTTTTATATCCTGATATATTTCAACGGCTTCAGGATCTTCTATCAATTCATTATAGAGTTCAACAGCGGGCCTACTTATACTGTATTGAAAATCTGAAGGATGTTCTTCGATTAAATCGGATTTTTCAATATGGAAAAATTCTGCAATACGCTGAATTTTATCCATACGGGGATAACTACGTTCACTCAGCCAATCACTTATCGTTCCGCTACTTACCTTTGCGGCACGTGCAACATCTATTTTTAGAACATTATTTACTTGAATGTACTTTCTTAAATTCCTGGCAAAAACTGTTTTGTTTTCAACAAGAGCCATATCAATTCATCTCCTTTTTATATATAATAGGATAAAATCGAAATAATGTCAAGCATTTACAATAAAACTACCAAAAAATATGTAATTTTTATGCGAATTTTAAGAAAATTAAAAAAGTTTTTAAAAAAAACTATTGACATTTCGAGGAAATCGAGATAATATATGTATAAAGGAGGTGCAAAAAAATATGAAATTGACGTTAAAAGCCTGTAGAGTAAACGTAAATGCAAGCGTGAAAGACGAAGCAAAGTTCGTAGGCGTATCAGAAGATTCCATATATAAATGGGAAAGTGGTGAAATTGCGCCAAAATTACGCCACGTGGTTAAATTGCTTGAATTTTTTAATTCAAAAGGTTTTGATGTATCATTTAATGATATAAATTTTTTGCCTTAATGTTTCGATTTAATCGAAATAACGGAGGAAAAACGTATGAATCAACCGAATATTGATTTGTTTTTTAAAACTTTAATGCGAATTATTGAAGCAAAAGAAAATGTAAAAATTGAGTACACGTTAGAGAGGAGGCCTGACAATGAAAACGCTGACTAATATTATTGCAGCTGTAGGATTTTTTCTTTTTATAGGAAGTGTCGGTGCCGGTGAAGCTGGAACAATCGGCTTTGTTCAAGCAATAATTCAAATGTTCATTGGTGTAATAATGTGTATAGGAGGTGCAGGAGTTGGGATATATATGTATCAAGGATAACAGCAGAGAATGCGATGGGTGTATGACTTGCAAGCCTGAAGATCACTATTTTTGCCCCGTATGCGGACAAGAAGTATTTGAAGCCGTATATGTTAGTAATGAAGGTGATGTAATCGGTTGTGATAACTGCGCTCAAATAAAAGAACCTTGGGAGATATTAGAAGATGAAGCTGACGCCGAATAACTATTATAGTGAAAAAGCCAATCAAAGCTATATGTCTGTTTCACAATTTAAAGAATTTCAAAAATGTGAAGCGTGCGCTATGGCTCAATTAAATGGTTTGTATGAAAAACCGAAAACATCAGCATTATTTTTAGGTTCGTTTGTTGACGAAATGCTTACGGGAACTTCAAAAACACAAACAAAATTTATTATTGAACACCGTATAGATATATTTCAAAGAGGCAGCAAATTGAACAAATGTACTGATGAAGAACTTACCGCATTATTAAATGATTATTCTTTCAAAATATTTACCGACGAAAATAAATTGTATGCTGAAATAGTACAAGCATTGGAAACGGTTGAAAGAATAAAAAAGCAACCTTTAATGATGCAACATTTAGCTGGTAAAAAGCAAAAGATTATGACCGGAGTAATTGCCGGCGTTCCATTTAAAATTAAAATGGATTCCTATCACCCTGATAAAATGATTGTTGACCTTAAATATATGGCAAGTTTGCGTAGCCCTAATATGTTTGAACCTATGGTTAAATATTGGGGATATGATATACAAGGCGCTGTATATCAGGAAATCGTTTATCAGAATACCGGAAAAAGATTGCCGTTTTATCTTGATATTGGAACAAAAGAAAAGCCAGCGCATTTAGCCGTTGCAGAAATAAAGCAATATGATCTTGACGAAGCGCTTGAAAATGTAATTAAAAATGCACCACGTTATCAGGCTATAAAAAATAGAGAGATAGAGCCTGAACGATGCGAAGATTATAATTGCGATTATTGTACTGAAACTGCAATCATTACAGAGCCTACAGATAGCAACTTTTTAGGCTTGCCACAAAAATAACAAATTTTTTTAAAATTAAATTTCGATTTAATCGAGATAAATATAAGGAGGATAAAAAAATGAACGCATTAGTGTATGCACCATCAGGTGGTGGAAAAACCGTCAACTCAACATTAGTTAGAGCAGAAAGGAGGAAAAAGAATTTACTGCTATGTTCCGATAATAGCCACATTGTATTAAATAATGCAGATTTCAAGCGTGGAAATTTAACTATTGAAATTATTGAACATTGGCTTGATAAAGACAATTTAGGAAAAGACCAAATTTGCTTTATAAAACAGTTTGATAAAGCGGTAGATAGCAAGCAGTATGACAACATTATCGTTGACAATGTAAGCGATATATTCGACCTTGCAATCCTTGAATATGATGCAAGTGGCAGAATCAAGGATATGCGTCAGGCGTATCAGCTTGTTTATCAAGAACTCAAACGTTTAGCAAGAAAAGCAGCGCAGGTTGATTGTAATGTAATTTTTACGGCTTGGACGGACTTGCAGGAAATTATGCTACCCGATGGCACAAAAACAGTAAGAACACAGCCTAAATTACCTAATAAAATCCTTGATAACTTCTTGGGCTTAACACAAGTTGTTGCTTATGTCAATACCGCCGAAAAAGACGGTAAAAAGGCGTGGTATTACGTAACCGAAGGCAGACAAACACTCTACGCGAAAGACCAAATATTCTGTAGGAAATCTTGTATGCCTGAAGATATTTTTTTAGGAGGTAAATAAAATGGCTGAATTTTGGCAGGGTGCGTTTTTTATATTAGGATTTGAACTTTTAGTAATTATTTTTATAGCAATATTTGGAGGAAAAAGAAAATGATAAATTGGAATTTTAACACTAACGATTATGAAGAACAGAGTTTTAAGCCTATTCCGGTAGGCGACCACAGAATGAGAATTGAATCCGCAGAAGAACAGACAAGTAATAGCGGTAATCAGATGATTAAGTTGGTTCTTGAGGTTTCCGGCTACAATTCAACCATATGGCATTTCATAGTATTTATGCCTGATAATCAGAAACTTACTAATCAGAAGTTAGGCGAAATTTTCAACAGTTTCGGCATTACTCCGGGCGATTTCAACCTTACTAATTGGATTGGTAAAGTAGGTGCTGCAAAGGTAAAACACGAAGCATATAACGGTGAAATGAAGCCTAAAATTGCTTACTTCATCAATAAAGACAGACAGGATAAACTTCCTGCTTGGCAAGAGCCACCAAGCAAAGCATCATTAACGGGTTCAGGTTCAGTAACACCAGTAACAGAAACAGATGATTTACCGTGGAGTTAAGAGATTATCAGCAATCTGTTTTTAACGATGCAACGGAAGCGTTTCGTAACGGGAGCAAGGGAGTATGTTGTGTACTTCCTTGCCGTTCCGGAAAATCGTTCATTATGGCCCGAATGATACAAGGTGCTAAAGGTAATGTGCTTGTATTGGCTCACCGTCATACGCTTATAAATCAACACAAAGATTTATTAAGTAGTTTAGGTGTACTCACGGATAAAGTGAGAGTTGAATCCGTATTTACAGAAGCAAGCCGTTTAGGTAGATATGATAAAAATAGTGTAAGTTTAATTATCATTGACGAAGCCCATTTATCGGAAGCTGCATCATATAAAAAGGTATGTGAATATTACAACTGTCGCAGAGTTTTATTTACTGCAACGCCCGCACGTTTAGACGGACAACCATTAACATTAGCCGATACTTTGATTACGGGGATTACGGCTAATGAACTTATAAAAATGGGCGCAATTAGTGAATATGACTATTACGCACCTGACTTAAATTTGAACACAGAAAATATAGGTATAGTAGCCGGTGAATATAACAACGGACAACTGACCGAACTTATGTGTCAAAATGCAATTTACGGCGATGTAATTAAATATTACAAAATGCTTGGTGAAAACAGACAAGCAATAGCCTATTGCACGTCAATAAAACACAGTATGCAAACTGCGGATATTTTTAATAAAAACGGAATTACCGCCATAAGCATTGACGGTTCAATGTCGCAAAAAGAACGCAACAAAAAAATGGATATGTTCAGAAATGGAAAGGTACAGATACTTTGTAACTGCAATCTCATATCCGAGGGGGTAACGTTACCCAATGCAAGTGTAGCACTACTTTTAAGGCCTACTATGAGCCTACCGTTATTCATACAACAGGCTTGTAGGGTATTAACTCCGGTAAAAGGTAAGAAAGCCGTGATTGTAGATTACGTCAATAATTGTCAAAAACACGGCCTCCCTACCGATACGCACAATTGGAGTTTAACACAAAATGTAGAAAAGCGCAAGCAATTAAATGAAGATGGCACTTTATCAATAAGACAATGCGAAAATTGTTTTAGATGCTTTAAAACGGCTCAAAAATGCCCTTATTGTGGCTATGAGTATAAAGTTAAAGGCAGAGAGTTAAAAGCCGTAAAAGACGTTGAATTAAAGCGTATAGAGGCTATTAAAAAAGAAGAACAAGAGCAACAACGTAAGGAAGCCCGCCGCGAGCAAGGAAAGTGTAAATCGTATCAAGAATTATACGAACTCGCTAA
Organism: Candidatus Fimenecus sp.; assembly: GCA_045631075.1. Classification (GTDB taxonomy): domain Bacteria; phylum Bacillota; class Clostridia; order Oscillospirales; family Acutalibacteraceae; genus Fimenecus. The sequence goes on from JAZQUC010000016.1 coordinate 16,790, forward strand.
AAAGCGTGGGTACAAAAACCCCAGCGGATGGGCGTATTTCATTATGAGGGGGAGAAAATAAATGGAACTCTGGAAGTCGATAAAAGACTTTGAAGATTATCTTGTAAGTGATTGTGGGAACGTGTATAGCATTAAATCCAATAAGATAATGCAATTACACAAAATGAAAAGTGGTTATATGCACCTAAATCTCTCAAAAAACAATAAAAAATATGGTTTTTATGTACATAGGTTAGTTGCTGATGCTTTTATCTCTAATCCAAAATGTTTTCCACAGGTCAACCACAAAGACGAAAACAAAGAAAATAATAATGTTTCAAACCTTGAATGGTGTACTTGTGAATATAACGTTAATTATGGAACTGCGCGAAAAAGAACAAGTGAAACTTTGAAATCAAGAGGAACCGGAAACAAGATTTTTTGTGTTGAAACAGGTGTTGTTTTCCCATCAATTAAAGAAGCAAGTAAAGTAATGGGGGTGCAAAGCAGTGAAATAAGCAGAATGGTTTTTAAAACCCGAAACATTAAAGCAGTTCACGGCTACCATTTTGAGTTGATAGAATCAAGAAGCTGTTAATTGGGTATGGCAGATGGCAAGAATAAAGCACATAACACATTAAGGGGGTTAAAAAATGATTGAAAAACATATTTCGGAAATTCTGGATGAAAGAAATCAGGAGGATCTAATGAGAATCATTATAGATACATTTGAAAAACAACTGCCAAAGCATCCTGTATTGGGGCTGGATGGGAGATATTCCTGTTCAGAATGCGGCAATATGGTGATAGAAAGTTTCAATTATTGCCCTAACTGCGGACAAAAAAAATAATTGGAGGAATAATTAGAATGACTAAACAAGAAGCTATAGAATACCTTGAAAAAGTTGTAAGTGATTGGGGCGTTTGGCGCGAGCATCACGAACCTTTGTGCAGAGCCATAGAAGTTTTGTTGGAGGAAGTTAAGGATGAGTAAGGATTGGACGGGCAATCAGAATAGCATATATAAAACTTTAGGCGCAAGTAACCATACCGATAAAGAACGTGAAAGTAACGATTATTATGCTACGGAGCCAAAGGCACTTGAATTGCTGTTAGATATTGAAAAATTCTCCCCATATGTTTGGGAATGTGCTTGTGGCGGTGGTCATTTAAGCGAAGTTCTGAAAAAACGTGGGTACAAGGTAAAATCATCTGATTTGATTGATAGAGGTTATGCTGGTACAGAAATTATAGATTTTCTAAAAGTCAGCAAGAAAGAAACCAAAAGCGATATTTCAAGAGATATTATAACAAACCCACCGTATAAATACGCTAAAGATTTTGTTGAGCACGCACTTGATATATCTATGGATAGTACAAAAATTGCAATGTTTTTAAAAGTGCAGTTTTTAGAGGGCAAAGCAAGACGAGAATTGTTTGACAAGCATCCGCCTAAAACTATTTACGTATCAAGTAGCCGCTTGGTGTGTGCACCCAATGGAGATTTTAAGAACGCTCCATCAAGTGCTGTAGCGTACGCTTGGTTTGTATGGGAAAAAGGCTTTAAGGGGGCACCGACTGTGAGGTGGTTTAATTGAGCAAATATATATTCCCCGTAATTTTAATAATTCTTGATATATGCGCCGCCGGTGTTTATCTATTTGACAGTGATATTAAGAAAACAATCTATTGGATAGCAGCGGCGGTGTTGAATATTTGTGTAACGTTTTAGGGGGTGTGATATGGAAATTGATATAGAACTTTTACGTGGCGATTGCCTTGAATTGATGAAAAATATTCCCGATGGCTCGGTGGATTTGGTGCTGACTGACCCACCGTATGGGACAGTTAAAGGAATGCCTATTGATGGATGGAAAAGAAAAAAAGATTGTGCAGAATGGGATTTAATGCTTGACACAGAATCAATGTTTTCGGAAATATCAAGAGTTTTAAGGCAGAACGGAAAAGCAATTTTGTTTTCACAAGAACCATACACTTCAAAACTTATTACATCTGCTATTTCGTCTTTGCCGTTTGCATATAGGGCAATTTGGTATAAGAATGTTCACGCAAACGCATTATTGGCAAAATCGGCAATGGTTAGCAGATATGAAGATATTTGCATTTTTACAAAGCCACACGATGCAGAATGTACCAACGAATTAAGGGATTATTTTAAGCGTGTTTTGGAATTTATTGGTGCTAAATCCTGCAAGGAAATAAACACAAAATTAGGACATAGAAAAGCCGAACACTGCTTTTATGTAACAGGAAAAGGCAAAGGAAGTACACAGTTTTCACTTTGCAAGGAGCAGACCTATAATGAAATCATTTCAGTTTTCGGCATAGATAGAATGAACGGATTTTTACCATATAGCGAACTTGCAAGGCTGAATGAAAAATACACATCAACATTCAACCTTTGGCAAGGTGGCAAGTCAAAATCAAATGTGCTTGAATACAAGAAAGACAATGACGGCTATCACCCGACACAAAAGCCTGTAAAATTGCTTGAAGATTTGATACAGACTTATTCAAACGAGGGTAACACAGTTTTAGATTTCACAATGGGTAGCGGTTCAACAGGTGTTGCTTGTGTGAATACTAATCGCAACTTTATAGGTATTGAATTAGACAAGCAGTATTTTGATATTGCTGTTAATCGTATTGCTGAAGCTCAAAAAAATTCAGGTGATAGCAATGAGTAAATCTGAACACAGAATCCAAGATGAAATACGATTAGCATTATCAGAATATGGCATAGTTTTAAGGCTAAATAGTGGTAAGTTCTGGCAGGGTAAACGTGTGTGGAGCAACGAATTTAAGCAATATGTTTTAACTAATTTAAGGCCTGTTCAGGGATGCCCGCCAGGAACTTCAGATTTATTATTTATCGGTAATGAAAACATTGCTTTTATTGAATGTAAAGACGATAAAGGTAAAACCCGTGATGAACAAGAAAAATTTATAAAAATAATGCGTTCCTACAGACATAAAGCTGGTGTTGCAAGGTCCGTAGAGGATGCGGTGGAGATTATTAAAAATGGAAGTTAAAGACATTAAATCTAACTTAAATATGCCTGTAATGTTTAACAATTCCATATATACGCTTACAGGCAGCACTATCCGTAAAAATAAAGACGGAGAAATTTATTACACAGCCGAGATACTTGACAAAAACAACAATTCTGTTTGTCAAGTCAAGTTAAGAGATATAACGGAGGTAAAAGAATGATAAAAATTGAAAACGCCGAAGTTTATGGTTTTAACGCAGCCCTACGAGGTATGCGGAATCCGATGAACAGTTGGGATAAGAGCGATACCATTATTACCCGTTGGGCTTATTGTGACGAAATTTCAATAGGTGAAAACGACCTCGACCTTGCAAAACGACTGATAAAGGGCGGTACAGAGCATCGTAAATTCTTGCGAATGATAAATGTAACTGTTGATATTACCGCACCTCTTTATTGGTGGAAAGAGTTTGATACTTATAAGGTTGGTACAGTTGCAAACAGTTGTAGTACAATGCACAAAATCCACGCAAGAGAACTCACACTTGACGACTTCAGCCACGATAAATTAAACAAGTATAATATAGCAATATTGGGGTTATATATTGACACAATCAATGCGGACCGCAAATTGTTCCTCGAATCCAAGGATAAAGATGATTGGTATCAAATGATACAGATGCTTCCGTCATCATACAATCAAAAGCGTACCGTTCAGTTGAACTATGAGGTGCTTTTAACCCAATATCACCAGCGTAAGGGACATAAACTTGACGAATGGAACGAGTATTGTAAGTGGATTGAGAGCCTGCCTTATATAACCAAATTTTTGGAGGTAACGAAATAATGAGCGATAACGATAATGTAAAGCATCCTTCACATTATACTTACGGCAAAATTGAGTGTATTGATTTTATTCTTGATAAAGAATTGAATTTTCCTTTAGGTAATGCTGTTAAGTATATCGTCAGAGCAGGTCGAAAAGAATCTGTAGGTAGGACTATAACCGAAAAACAGATTGAGGACCTTAAAAAAGCTAAACAGTATATAGATTTTGAAATTGAGCATTTGGAGGGAAAAAGATGAAATGCCCCAAATGTAAAAGTGATACTTCTATCACCCGGAACAGAATCTTAATTGACGGAAGCCTTAAAAGAAGAAGGCAATGTAAAAAGTGCGGGTATGAATACGATACATACGAATTTAACGCAGACAATATCCGGGATTTTTTAGAGGAACGCAAATTAGAAAAAGAAAATTGTGGTTTTGCTTCAAAAAGTTTATGCTGGAAGTGCAGCAGAGCAACGGGATTCTGTCCTTGGTCGCGTGATTTTGAACCGGTGCAAGGATGGGAGGCTGTGAAAACAACCATAAAAAATCAAAGTGGTGATTTAGACAGTTACGATGTAAAAAAATGTCCGTTATTTGAAAAGGATAAAAGGCGGTGAGCAGGGATGAGCGTAAGTTTTGTTGACGGACATATTGACGGAAAGCAGACGAATTATGACCGCATCAGGAATATGAGTGTTGAGGAATTGAGCAATTTTCTTGAAAATACAAACGCTTCATTAGCAATAAAACTTTGTGATAATTATGTTGTCAAAGAGAAGATTTATATAAAACAATGGCTTGAAAGCGAGGTAACGGAAGAATGAGAGAGATATTGTTTAGAGGTAAAACCTTAACAGGCGAATGGGTTGAAGGTGCATATTACAAACAAGAAGAATTTTATGGAACTAATGAAGAAGCCGACATAATCATCACAAGCAAAGAAACATTAGATTTTGACCAAGCATTATATTATGCAGTTGTTATCCCCGAAACTGTCGGACAGTACACAGGCTTGACCGACAAGAACGGCACAAAGATTTTTGAGGGGGATATTGTAAAACACGAATATTATGTTTTTATAAGTTTGAGAAAGAAAGAATTAAAAACAAAAATAGGATATGTAGATTATAGTTGCGATGGCTACGGCAACGGATATTGGGCATATTGGTGGGATAAAGAAAAAGAGAGAAGATGTAATTTTGGTATAAATTCTGAATGCGAAGTCATCGGCAACATACACGATAACCCTGAACTGTTAGGCGGTGGCGAAGAATGAAACCGTGCAAGAATTGTATTCATCATACCGCTTGTGTAACGGCTAATCCCGATATGGTAAAAAAGACTTTTGAATGTGAGCATTTTGAGGACAAGGAAAAAATTAAGTTTGCCCTTGAAAAGCAGATACCGAAAAAGCCTATAATACACGGAGTTAGAGAGGATAGAACAGTTAACACGATAAGTTATACTTGCCCTGTGTGTAACAAGCATATTGGGATAAGAGAAAATTACTGTAAACATTGCGGACAGGCTTTAGATAGGAGTGAGGAAGATGGCTGAATACATAAATCGTGAAGCGGTAAAGAAAAAACTTGAATTAAAAATAAAATCTTGGAGTAGAGATTGCAATAGCAAAGTGCCTGCAATAGTTAATACTTATAAAGAGATTTTGCACGAATTGAAATATATTCCCACAGCAGATGTTGTTGAAGTTGTAAGGTGCAAGGATTGTAAGTATTGCAACAAATACGCAAAATGGAACGGAACTGATTATTATGGGTGCAACTTCAATGTGGCAGATATTTACGAAATTGAGCCAACACATTTTTGCAGTTGTGGGGAAAGAAAAGGGGTGAAAAAGAAAAAATGACCGACAATATTATTAAGGCTTTGCGTTTTTTGACAGTTAATTTTCCTAAAATAGAAAAGCCTGTGGATGAACTCGATAAAATGTGTAATTGTATTAACTTATACTGTAGTAATGCCATTGAACATATCAACCAACAACAAGCAGAGATTGAGAGGTTGAAACAAAGCCGCAATAGGTGGAAGCAAATTGCCGAAGATTTCGACAGAATTTCAAGAGAAGAAGAGTGTGGTGGTAAAAAATGATCGACAAATGCAGACCGTTATTAAGGCAAAAAACACTTGAAAATGTAAAGAAAAGTATTTTAATGCAAGCGGACAAGAATTGCATACAAGCGGTGTTTGAAAGGTTTGAAGAACAACAAGCAGAGATTGCGAGATTTAAGAACAGACAGAAACCAACGGTGGCAAGTGGTTATAAACTTGAAAATGGCAAGGTTGTATTTTATACCAATATGCTTGGTGGTTGCAGGATAGAAAAAGAAAACCTTGAAGAAGTTGTTAAAACATTAAATGAACTTTTGCAAGAAGCCTATGCCAAAGATGAAATTGCATTTGCTTTGAAATGTAAAACAGAAGAACTGAAAACCGCCAAAGCCGAAGCGGTGAAAGAGTTTTCAGATACGTTGCATGATGAAGTATTTATAATGAGCAGAACACCAGCAGGAGACATAGATTTTAATGATTTTGAAGTGGTACTTAGGAAGGTTCAAAAAGAAATGGTGGGGTGATGCGGATGGATAACAATTGTGTTTGTTGTGGTGCAATTATTCCTGAAGGCAGGCTAATTTGCCCTAACTGTGAAACACCATTTATTGATAACGTGGAACTTCGTAAAGACTATAATTTGCCAATAACAGACAATGAATTTCAAGAATACGAAAAAATAATATCAGGAGGTTTTTCTGATGAAAGTAATTAAAATTGATTTACCAAAATACCATAAAGTTGTTGAGATACACACGCTTGCCGATTTACATATCGGTGATAAATTCTGTGATATGGAAGATATAAAAAAGAAAATCAACAATATCAGAGATACGCCTAATGCTTATTGTATTCTCAACGGCGACCTTATGAATAATGCAACAAAAACATCTGTATCAGATTGCTATGCTGAAGAATTAACACCAATGGATCAGGTTGAAATGTGCATTGAGTTGTTAGAACCTATCAAGGATAAGATAATTGCAATAACTACCGGTAATCACGAAAAGCGTACCTACAATAAAGAAGGAATCGACATTACAAAATTCATAGCCAAACAGTTTAATATTATTGATAGGTATTCACCTACCGCGTGTTTTATCTTTGTAAGATTCGGTGAAAATAATCGCAGACAGCCCGTTTGTTATATGCTTTACTGCCTGCACGGTAGCGGTGGAGGGCGTAGAGAAGGTGCGAAAGCTACACGACTTGCAGATATGGCATCAATAATAGATGCAGATATTTACATACATTCGCACACACATTTACCAATGATTATGAAGCAAGGTTTTTACAGAGTTTCGCCGGCACATTCATCTGTTGCAAAGGTAGATAAACTGTTTGTTAACACGGCTGCAATGCTTGATTACGGTGGATATGGTGAAGCATTTGAGTTTAAGCCATCATCAAAGGAAAGCCCTGTTATCCGTTTAAGTGGAACACAAAAAATGTTTGACGCAACATTATAAGGAGATTTAATTATGGATGCAAAAAAATGTGATAGATGCGGTAATTTTTATGTTCCGGTAAATGCACCGGCTGATATAAAATCACAACTTGATTTAGCCGTATCTGTGATGAACAAAAACAAACCAAAGCACATTACCGACGTGTGTGATTTATGCCCTGAATGTGTTAGGGATTTTTATAATTGGTTAAGGGAGGGCGGTAGAAATGGTCAGAACACTTGAAACTTGTAAGATTATTCGTCATCATTATAAACCTGCTTGCATAGACGGGATCTGTGAAGGTGTGTGTGTTGACGGAGTTTTGCTTGAAACTTGCATAAAGTGCCATTTGCACGATATAAATAATGCCCGTAAAATTTGTGCTGAATGTGGCAAAGAATTTTTCTCACCCAACACAGTAGTTAAATTTTGCAGCAAAAAATGCGCTATGCATTATAATAAAAAAGCAGCAAAACGTAAGAAACAGCCTAAAAAACAAACTCTCGACGAACTTCTTGCAGAAATCAACGAATACAATAAAACTCACGGTACACACCTTACTTATGGTAAGTATCAGGCAATGCGTTTTAAGGAGGCACTAAAAAATGGTAACACTTGAATCTAACTGTGTTGATTGTGGCAGACCTGAACGCTGCGGTTCTTGCAAACTGCATAAATATACACCTCATTATTACTGTGATATGTGTGGTTATCTTCTTGACGAGGATAACCACTATATCGTAAATAATCAGGATTATTGTGAGGATTGTTTATTATCTGAATTTAAAAGGAGGTATGAATAATGGC
>JAZQUC010000017.1:0-51114 GCA_045631075.1 Candidatus Fimenecus sp.
GAGAAAGCCAAAAAATGCATTGATAAAATGCTTGAACTTGGGTGAATAAAATGAAAAAAGCAGTTATTGCTATGAGTGGCGGAGTTGATAGCTCCGTCGCTGCTTTACTTATTAAAAACGAAGGTTATGATTGTGTCGGTGCTACAATGCAGCTGTATATCGAAGGGGATTGCAGTGATGCAAAAGCAGTTGCCGATAAACTCAATATGCCTTTCTATATTTATCCACTTAAAGAAGAATTCAAAAAACTTGTTATCGATAAGTTCATTGAATTCTATGAAAATGGTAAAACGCCAAATCCCTGTGTTGAATGTAATCGTACCCTTAAATTCGGTGCTATGATGGATAAAATGCACGAGTTAGATGCTGATTTTGTTGTTACAGGTCATTATGCAAGAGTAGTCTGTGAAAATGGTGAATATAAACTGAAAAAAGCAGTTGACGAAAGCAAAGACCAGAGCTATTTTCTCTATATGCTCACACAAGAGCAACTCAAGCATATTAAATTCCCATTGGGTGAATACACAAAGCCTGAAATTCGTGAAATGGCAGAAGAAAACGACCTTATAACTGCTCGAAAAAAGGATAGTCAGGACATTTGCTTTGTACCTGACGGAGATTATGTAAGCTTTATTAAGAGTTATAACAATAAGGACTATCCAAAAGGTGAATTTATTCATAAAACAGGTTTTTCTTTCGGTGAGCATAAAGGTATTGTGAATTACACAATTGGTCAGCGTAAAGGACTTGGAATTGCATATAAAAATCCACTTTATGTAATGAACATTGATCCTGAAACCAATAATGTTGTTTTGGGTGATAATGAAGATTTGTTTACAGATACAGTTGTAGCTAAAAATGTAAATATAATCAGCGGAAAAGAGATAAAAGAACCAATTCGTGTACTTGCTCGTGTCCGTTATAGACACAAGGAACAACCTGCAACCGCATGGCAGACAGAAGACGGATTTTTACATGTAAAATTCGACGAACCACAACGAGCAATCACCAAGGGTCAATCACTCGTAATTTTTGATGGTGATACAGTCCTTGGTGGTGGTGAAATTATTTAAGTATAAATTAATAAATTTGAATTAGTTTAAGTATGACGGGGTCTTGATCTCGCCGTTATTGTTTTATATGAAATTAACCTAAATGAATTAACCGCGTAGTGGCAGGCTTCCACGCCTGCATTGTCATTTGATTACGCAAATTATAATTTATCGGTGAGTTTTTCGTAGGGGCTGGCGTCCCCGACGACCCGTTTTCAATATAATCATTAAAATTATAATTTGTTGGGATGATATCAAATTAAAATAGAAACAAAAACCTTGTAGGGGTCATTCACGAATGACCCGTTCCAAAGTGTGATGGTAACCTTATTCGGGCGATTCTTGAATCGCCCCTACATTACAATCAAACTAATAATATTGTAGGGGACGATGCTTCATCGTCTCTTTATTTTTTTACCGAATATATTCGTAAAATTACCGAACATCTTTAATACATTGCAAACCGAAAAATGAGATGATATTATACACTTGCAAGGAGGAATTTCATGAAACTCAGAATTGTAATTGATAAAAATCGTGACGAAGAAATTCTTATATATGCTCACGAAAAAACAGAGTTAATCTGCGAAATTGAACAACTCGTCAATAATGACTCCTTTGACTTGACAGGGTATGGTGAAACAGAAACAATAAAGCTTAATTTAAATGAAATTTACTGTTTTATCACAGAGGATAGCAAGGTGTATGCACTGACTGAAAAGGGCAAATATAGGGTGAAATCAAGGCTTTATCAGATAGAGGGGAATTTAAATGATAACTTTGTTAAAATCAATCAGTCCTGTATTGCAAATATCAAAAAGATTGATAAATTCAAAGCCAGCGTCGGCGGAGCATTGACAGTTGTTTTTAAAAATGGCTATGTAGATTTTGTGTCGCGAAGAAATCTCAAAAATGTAAAAGAAAGGTTAGGTTTGTAATATGAATAAATATGTAAAGGGGTTTATTCATCGAGGACTCATATTCGGTGGCTTTGGACCCATTATTTTAGGAATTATATATTTTATACTTTCAAAAACTGTTGATGGTTTTATACTGAGTGGTTTGGAAGTGATGACGGGTATAATTTCAATTTATTTGTTGGCATTTGTTCACGCTGGCGCAAGTATATTTAATCAAATTGAGCATTGGGGAATATCGAAATCATTGCTTTGTCATTTATCGACACTTTATGTTGCATATTCTCTGTGCTATGTGATAAATACATGGATTCCTTTTGAACCAAAAGTACTTTTGTTGTTTACTGCAGTTTTTATGATAATATACTTTGCAGTGTGGTGTACGGTTTACTTTGTTATCAGAATGACAAGTAAAAACTTTAATGCAAAACTGAAATGATATGTAAGGGACGATGTTCACATCGTCCTTTTTTATATAAAATTATAATTTATCGGGGAAAACAATTCGTAGGGGTCGGCGTCCTCGACGACCCGTTTTCAATATAATCATTCAAATTATAATTTGTCGGGGAAAAAGCGCCCCTTGTCAAAGGGGAGAGGGCCACGAAGTGGCGAGGGGATTCTTGTTGTTGTATAATGAATCCCTCCACCGCTAACGCGGTCCCACTCCCTTTAACAAGGGAGGCTTATATCTCCCCGACAAACTTCAATTTATCGAAATGTTTTTCTTTCTGACCGAAGGGAAAATCTCGTGAACCAACAAAATAAAACTTAATATTGAATAATTGCAAAATATATGGTAAACTTATAATTGCCAAACCAATTGAATATAAAAATGAGGGCGATTTCTATTTTTTTATAGGGATATTTTACTCGTATTTGCATAATCATAATCGTGTTATGAATTTGATAAAAACGCAAATTCTATCAATACGATTGTGGTTAATTGCCCTTTATATTGAATTGGTTTGGCGACTATCGGAGTTTGCGTTTTTTGTGCGGCTGCTTCGGTGGTCGCACTTTTTGTATTTGTGGAGGGGATTTTTGTGAGATAATTTTATTCATAAAATTACTTGTCAAGATGTTTTATGAAATATTTTTTTGCAATTTTAACAAAAAAATCTGCAATATTGCATTTTCTATTGTAATTTATATAAAAATGCAATATACTTATTTTGAGAAAAATAATTTTTAAATATAAAGGAGGAAATTATTATGAAAAAAACAAATAAAATCTTAGCAATTATCCTCGCAATACTTATGGTTGTATCCATTACACCAATCACAGCAAGTGCTGCTATTACGGGTACTGCCGGTAAAGACATCACATGGGAGTTGGATAGCTCTACAGGTACACTAACATTTTCAGGTTCAGGTGAAATGTATGGTTACTATGGTGATGGTAGTACTCCACCATGGGACTATGAGTCTAAAGTTAAAACAGTTATTATAGAAGAAGGAATTACAACTATTGGTTCACGCGCATTTATAGGATTTTATAATCTTACAAATGTGACAATTCCCAATAGTGTAACAATAATCGACGATAATGCTTTTTATAAATGTACTAAACTTACCAATATAATAATTCCTGAAGGTGTAAGACAAATTGGTGAATATGCATTTTCAAACTGTTCTAATCTTACAAGTATAACTTTACCTGAAAGTTTATTGTGGATAGACACAGATGCATTTGCAAAATGTACCGCCCTGACAGATGTTAATTATTTAGGTACATTAGAAGATTGGTACGGTATTGGTATAGCTGAAGGAAATGGTAATCTTTATGTTGTTGACATTACCTCTCTCCCAAGCAAAAATTTTACATGGGAGTTCGATGAAGAAACAGCAACATTAACTATTACAGGTAGCGGTGAGATAGTTGATTTTCGTTATGAAGATGATTGGGGCGGTTATTATTGTGGCACTCGTCCATGGGAAGACATAATAGAAAATGATGTTAAGCATGTGGTTATCAACGAGGGTATAACAAGTATCGGTGCGTATGCCTTTGCTTATTCTAATTCCCTTGAAACAGTAACTATGAGTAGTGTAAAGACTATCAGTACTGATGCATTTTGTAGTTGTGTTAATCTTAAGGCTGTAACCACAAGTAATAGCTTAAAGGTTATTGGAGACGATGCTTTTTATAAATGTGATAAATTAACTTATATTTATTATTCAGGCACACAAAATGAATGGGACCATGTTAAAATAGGAGACCATTGGAACGATGAAATGGATACTGTAAAGGTTTATCCAAGTGATTATGTAGTCTATTCTGACTATGGTAATGGTGTTATATTAATTGCAGATGATACAATAACATGGGTCTTTGATGCCAATTCATATACTTTAACAGTTTCCGGTGAAGGCGATACTTTTGATGATTACATGGTTGACGAAAAGTTTCATTCTAAAACTTGTTATAAGTTCTTCGGATATAGAGGTTGGGATTATTACAAATACGATACCAAAAAAATTGTTGTAGATAACGGTATAAACTATATTGGTAATAACTCATTTCGTTTCTTCCTTAATGCTACAGATGTTGTAATTCCTTTAAGTGTAACAGAAATCGGAAAGATGGCATTCAGAACATGCGATTCTATTACTGATGTTTATTATGCAGGTACAGAAGTACAGTGGAAAAATATTGTAATAGGTACAGATAATGACGCACTTTTAAACGCAAATATTCATTATAACTATGTTGAATGTGAACATAACTACGAAACAACAGTGGTAACAGAGCCAACTTGCATAAATCGTGGTTATACAACACACATCTGTTCAAAATGTAATGAAAGCTATGTTGACAGTTTTCTTGAATTTACTGAATGTCCTGACTATGTTGAGGTTATATGGCCACCAACATGCACAGAACAAGGATACATAGCACATGAATGTCCTATTTGTCATACGGGATATGTTGAAAAATATCTTGACCCGACTCACAAATATGAACAAACTTCTGTAACACAGCCAACTTGTACAACACAAGGCTATACAACATATACATGTACTGCATGTGGCAAGGTTGCTAAAGATGACTATACTTCTTCATTAGGTCACGATTATGGTGATGCAATAGAAATATCTGCTCCGACTTGTACTGAAAAAGGCTATACAAAACAGATATGTGCAAGATGTGAATATGAATTTATATCCAACAAGGTTCCAGCTTTGGGACACGATTATATTGAAGTGTCAACAATAGCTCCGACATGTACTGAACAGGGTTATACAACATATGTGTGTTCAGTATGTGGTGCTGAAAGCATGGATAATTATATTGAAGCAACAGGACATAATTGTGAAGAATGGACAACGGTTGTTGAGCCACAATGTGGTGTTAAAGGAAAAGAAAAGGCTGTTTGTACAGTATGTGAAGAAGAAATAGAACAGGATATTTCAAGCCTTAGTCACGATTATGGTGAATTAGAGATCGACTATGATGCAACTTGTACAGAAACGGGTCGAATGGCTCAAAAATGTTCAAGATGTGAAAGCAAAACAGGTTTTAAAACAATCCCTGCAAAAGGTCATACTTATGGTGAGTGGGTAGTTATAACACCTGCAACATGTCAGACATATGGACTGATGAGACGCCAATGCTTGTATTGCGATACCAACGAGAGTGTTTCTGCAATAGGTGAACACGATTACTCAATTGAACATAATGTTGTTGAAGCAACTTGTATTACAGATGGAAGCAAAACAGTTGAATGTTCATTATGCGGAGATACAAAAAATGAAGTGACACCTGCAACAGGGCACAGTTACACAACAGAAATCACAACTCCTGCAACTCATACACAAACAGGCATTGAAACATTCACTTGTGCTTGTGGTGATACATACACAGAAGTAATTGAAAAACTTGAAAAACATAATTATGAATCAGTTGTAACAGCACCTACTTGCACAGAACAAGGTTACACAACATACACCTGCGGATGTGGTAACAGCTATGTTGTTGACTATATAGATGCAACAGGTCATATTTCTGCGGATGCAGTTGAAGAAAATTATGTTGCTCCAACTTGTACAGAAACTGGTAGCAAAGATGTGGTTGTTTACTGCTCAATATGTGATGCGGAAATTAGCAGAGAAACAAAAACGATTGAAGAAGCTGAACATACAGTTGTTACTTATGAAAAGATAACTCTTGCACCGACTTGTACGGAAAATGGAGCGAAAGAAATTGCACATTGTTGTACTGAATGTAACACAGTTATCAGCAAAGAAAATGTAACAATTGATGCAACAGGTCACGCAGACAATGACAATGACGGATACTGCGATGCAGATAACGAGATTCTTGACCCATCAGTTGAATGTGAATGTAATTGCCATAAAACAGGCGTTTCAAATTTCTTCTTCAAGCTGATTCTTTTCTTCCAGAAGATTTTTGGCTCAAATAATGTCTGTGATTGTGGTGTATCACATTACTAATTTTAATACGCAAACTTTTTCGGCTCCCTCTGACGAGGGAGCTGTCATTTTTGCAAAAAAATGACTGAGGGAGAGATAGATAATAAACAGAACTTATTTATTATCATTAAATTTCTTTTACCCCTTGCAAAATCTGTTACATAAGTATAAAATATAGTGTATTATTGTAAATCTACTTTGTGTAGGAGGACTCATTATGAATTTAAGAAGTGAAAATGTATTAAGAGGTGCAGAAAGAGCACCTAACAGAAGCCTTTTCTATGCAATGGGCTATACTAAAGAAGAAATTGAAAGACCATTAATTGCAGTTGTTTCTGCACACAGTGAAATTGTTCCTGGTCATATTCATCTTGATAAAATTACAGAGGCTGTAAAAGCTGGTGTTCGTATGGCAGGTGGTACTCCTGTTATGGTTCCTGCAATCGGCGTTTGTGACGGTATTGCAATGGGACATGTTGGTATGAAATATTCACTTGCATCCCGTGAACTTATTGCTGACAGCGTTGAAACAATGATTATGGCTCATGGTTTTGATGGTGCAGTTCTTGTTCCTAACTGTGATAAGATTGTTCCTGGTATGATTATGGCTGCTGTTCGCCTTAATATCCCTGCAGTTGTATGCTCAGGCGGACCTATGATGTCAGGTCTTGTTGATGGTGTTGAAACATCACTTTCAAAGATGTTTGAAGCAGTAGGTGCTCGTAAAGCAGGTCTTATTGATGATTGTAAGCTCTGTGAATTTGAAGAAAATGTTTGTCCGGGCTGTGGCTCTTGTTCAGGTATGTATACTGCTAACTCAATGAACTGTCTTGCAGAAGCAGTTGGTATTGCTCTTCCAGGTAACGGTACAATCCCTGCGGTACATAGCGGTCGTATTCAGCTTGCAAAGCATGCAGGTATGGCAATTATGAACCTTGTTAAAAATGATATTAAAGCTCGTGATATTATCAACGAAAAGTCAATCCGTAATGCTCTTGCTTGTGATATGGCTCTTGGTTGCTCATCAAACAGTGTTCTTCATCTTCTTGCTATTGCTAACGAAGCTGAAGTTCCTGTTGACCTTGAATTATTCAACGAAATCAGTGCAAAAGTTCCTAACCTTTGTCATTTAGCTCCTGCAGGTGGAACACATATGCACGACCTTAACAATGCAGGTGGTATTCCTGCTGTTCAGGCTGAACTTGCAAAGAAAGACCTTCTTGATTTGTCACTTATTACTGCAACAGGTAAAACTGTTGGTGAAAATATTGAAAGTGCATATATTAAGAATACTGATGCTATTCGTCCTATTGATAACCCATACAGCGAAACAGGTGGTATCGCAATTCTTTGGGGCAATATCGCAAAAGACGGTTGCGTAGTAAAGAGAAGTGCAGTTGCATCTGAAATGCTTGTTCATTCAGGACCTGCAAGAGTATTTGACTCTGAAGACGAAGCTATTGATGCAATTTACAATGGCAAAATCACTCACGGTGATGTTGTTGTTATTCGTTACGAAGGTCCTATGGGTGGTCCTGGTATGAGAGAAATGCTTAACCCAACATCAGCACTTGCTGGTATGGAACTTGACAAGACTGTTGCTCTTATTACTGACGGTCGTTTCAGTGGTGCATCTCGTGGTGCGTCAATTGGTCATGTTTCACCTGAAGCGGCTGCGGGCGGTGAAATTGGTCTTATTTATGAAGGTGATATTATTGAAATTAATATCCCTGAAAGCAAAATCAATGTTCAGGTTTCAAACGAAGAACTTGATGAAAGAAGAAAAGCTTATGTTAAGCCTGAACCAAAAGTTAAGTCAGGATGGCTTGCTCGTTATTCAACACTTGTTTCATCTGCAAAAGACGGTGCAGTTATGAAAAAGGTATTTTAATCTATGCCAAAGGTTGTAAAAATCAAATCGCAACTGAAAAAAGAAAAAAATAAGGAATTTATAAAAGTTTCTTTTTCCTTTTTGTTTGTATTGTTATTTGCAGGCATAGGATTCGGAATGCTATTTGCAATTCTCCTGAAAAAGTCCACAGTACATATTTCAATTCCTGTTATATTTATTGTGCTTGGTTTAATTGGATTTGTTTCGTTTGTTATATTTAAAAAGAAATATAACATTTTGCAATCGGGTGTGCATGGGGAAGAAATTACACTTAAAATTTTACGAAAACTGCCTAAGGATTTTACTGTGCTTACTAATCCTGTAATTCTCAATCGCGGTATTACAATGGAGCTTGACTTTGTTGTTGTTAGCAAAAATGGTGTTTTCATTGTTGAAAGCAAAAATTATCGTGGAATTGTTTATGGTAAAACATCGAATTCAAACTGGAAACAAGTTAAACATGGTAAAAACGGTAAAACATATGAAAAGTTAGTTTCTAATCCCGCTAAACAGTCATTCCGTCAGAAACGAAGACTTGAAGAACTGTTCAGAGATTTAAAGATAAGTGCAAATGTTTATTCAATTCTTTATTTTGTTGATGACAGAACAGAGTTGAAAATTCAGGATGATGCAAATCTGAATATTGCAATAATCAATAATGAAGATTCTTTACTTGATTTTATAGAGAATACTAAAGGTAGAGAAAAAGTAAGTTCAGAAGAACTTACAAAAATTATCCGACAATTTAAAAGATAACATATTGTCTATAATATCAGCATAAAATTAAGTGGTGATATTATGGACAATGATTTTTATGAAAGAAGTTCAACAAGTAATAAAAAAAGAGAACAAAAAAAGCAGAATGTAATGACAAAAGTTATTGTTGTTCAGCTTGTTTTATCTCTTGTGGTGTCAGGAATTATTTTTGTAGTTTGCAAAACAGAAAGTAATCTTTCAAAAAATATTAAATTATTTTATACTGAAATATCAAAAACCGATATCGTAGTTTCTACTATCATAGATGTATTTAAAAATGTAGCGAAACAAACCTTTGCACCGACTATTATTGAAGAAACTGCATCAGGAGAAACAACAGAAGAATCAGGGGAAAAGGCAGACTTTTCTCCTGTTTTTTTAACAGTTGATATTACTAATCCAATTGAAAAAGGATATATTTCATCATATTTCGGATATCGTGTAAGTCCGATTACAAATAAATATTCATTACATAAAGGGATTGATATTCCTGCAGAGGAAAATACAAAAATATATACAATATATGATGGTACAGTCGAAATAGCAGATTATAACAGCATAAACGGGAATTACATTGTTATAAAGCATAGCAATACATTTAAAACAACCTACAATCATTGTAATAAATTGTTCTTTAAAAAAGGAGATAAGGTAAAAAAAGGAGAGTGTATAGCACTTGTTGGTGCAACAGGTTATGCAACGGGAAATCATTTGCATTTTGAATTGATTATCAATGGCAAATATATAAATCCCGTATGGGTATTAGACTATGATTTTTAATATAAAAGGAATCAAGATTGAAATAACATTTCTTTTTGTAGCATTTATTTCATTTGTTATTTTAATTGATGTATCGTCAAATGTGCTTATAACTGTTTTATCATCAATGTTGCACGAAATTGGTCATTTATTTACAATGATTTCATTGGGTAATAAACCGCAAAAGGTAAGATTTGAACTTACAGGCATAAATATTATACGAAATCAGGAAATAGCAATCAGCACTAAAAATGAAATATTAATTTCTTTTGGTGGACCTTTCGTAAATGCTTTGATGACTCTTGCAAGTAGCGTTATTTTAGTGTTTTTTAATAATGAGGTGTTACTTACCTTTGCTTGTATCAATCTTATATTAATGACTTTCAATCTTTTACCGGTTAAAAAACTTGACGGTGGAAGAATATTATATTTTTTATTGTCAACAAGGCTTGATTTTACAGTTTGCTCAAAGGTGTTAAATGTAACATCATTATGTTTCATTTTCTTGATATTTGTATGGGGAATATATATATTTGTGGCAAGTCGTTATAATTTCTCTTTGATTATAATTGCCGTTTTTCTTTTTATTTCGTACTTTAACGATAATGAATATTGAAAAAAATTATGAATTATAGTAAAATAATACGAATAACTTTTTGTGAGGTCTGTTATGGTTAAAAAAGAAGTTGAAAAATTACTGAAAAAAGTTCAAAAACCTGCAAGATATACAGGTGGTGAACTTAATAGTGTTATAAAAAATAAAGAAGATGTAAAACTTCGATATGCTTTCTGTTTTCCTGATAACTACGAAATCGGTATGTCGCATCTTGGTATGAAAATACTTTATAGTGTTGTAAATGAACGAAACGATGCTTGGTGTGAAAGAGTTTTTGCACCTTGGGACGATATGGAAGCACTTATGCGTGAAAACGACATTAAGCTTTATGCTCTTGAAAGTGGCGACAGTCTTGATGAGTTTGACTTAATCGGCTTTTCATTACAATACGAATTATGTTATACAAATGTACTTAATATGCTTGATTTAGGTGGTGTTCCTGTACTTAAAAAGGACAGAACAAGTCTTACGCCTATTGTTATTGCAGGCGGACCTTGTGCATGTAATGCTGAACCAATGGTTGATTTTGTTGACATTTTCTTACCTGGTGAGGGTGAAGAAGTAACAAATGACCTTGTTGATTTGCTTGTTAAACATAAAGAGTTAGGCTCAACAAAGCTCGAGTTCTTAAAGGAAGCTGCACAGATACAGGGTGTTTATGTTCCTGAATTTTATGATGTTAAATACAATGAAGACGGAACAATTAAATCCATTGATAATACAGAAAATGCTCCTGAAAAAGTAACAAAAAGAATTGTATCAGACCTTGATAAAGCACATTATCCAAAAGACTTTATTGTTCCGTTTATTGATGTTGTTCAGGACAGAACAGTAGGGGAAGTGTTCCGTGGTTGTACTCGTGGATGCCGTTTCTGTCAGGCATGCTTTATCACAAGACCAATTCGTGAAAAATCACCTGAAACTATCAATGAACAATGCCGTAGTATTAGTGATTCAACAGGCTATGATGAAATTTCTCTTTGCTCACTTTCAACAAGTGACTATACTAAAATTGAAAAACTCATTCCAATGCTTTTTGATTGGGCATTGAAAGAGAATATCAATGTTTCTTTACCATCTTTGCGAGTTGACAATTTCTCTGACGAGCTTATGGAAGAACTTAAAAAGGTGCGTCGTAGTGGTCTTACATTTGCTCCTGAAGCAGGTACTCAAAGACTTCGTGATGCTATCAATAAAAATGTTACTGAAGAAGAGGTACTTCGTACTGCACTTAAAGCCTTTGATGGTGGATGGACAAGCGTCAAGCTTTACTTTATGATGGGACTTCCAACAGAAACAATGGAAGATATTGCTGGAATTGCTGACCTTGCACAAAAAGTTGTTGATGCGTTCTATCGTAATCCTAATAAACCAAAGGGTAAGGGCGTTCAGGTGAGTGTAAGCTGTGCATCATTCGTTCCAAAGCCATTTACGCCTTTCCAGTGGGAACCACAGGACACTATGGAAAGTCTTACTGAAAAGCAAAAACATCTTCTCAGTAGTACAACAAGCCGTAAAATCACAATCAGCTATCATCAGTCTGAAACATCAGTTCTTGAAGGTGTGTTTGCGCGTGGTGACCGTCGTCTTGGTGAAGTAATTTATAAGGCTTGGCAAAAGGGCTGTAAGTTTGATGCTTGGGATGAATTCTTTGATTTTTCAAAGTGGTCAGAAGCGTTTAATGAATGTGGACTTACAACAGAATTTTACGCTAATCGTCGTCGTGAATACAATGAAATTCTTCCTTGGGATGTTATGGATTATGGTATTCGTAAAGAATTCCTTATTGAAGAAAACAAAAAAGCACACGAGAGCGTAACAACTCCACAATGTAGAATTAAATGTGCTGCTTGTGGTGCAAATAAATTGAATGGAGGTAAATGTGATGCCAGAATTTAAAAAATGGGCAATGGACGTGAGAATGTCTTTCGAAAAAACAGGTATGGCAAAGTTTATCTCTCACCTTGATACAGTTCGTTGTATTACAAGAGCAATGAAAAGAGCCTGTGTGCCAATCTGGTTTACGGAAGGCTTTAACCCTCATGCTTTCCTTACGTTTGCAATGCCACTTTCATTAGGTTTTGAAAGCCTTTGTGAAACTGTTGACTTCCGTCTTATGGAAGAAGTCGATTTAACCGAACTTAAGGAAAGACTTAATAATGCTTTACCAGTTGATATTACAGTCAAGGAAATCTATGTTTATGAAACTTCACCTAATGATATTCGTTGGGCTGAATATAAGATTATTTTTAATAATCCCGATTCATTACTTTTAGAAAAGGCTGAAACAGTTCTTTCTGCTGATGAAATTCTTGTTCTCAAAAAAGGAAAACAGGGCAGGAAAAAGGTTGATAAGGAAGTTAATATTAAAGAACACATTAAATCATTTGAATTAGAAAATGATAATGGTAAGCTCGTGCTTAAAACAGTACTTTCTTCAGGTACAAGCATAAATATCAATCCAATGCTTTTAATCGGTGCATTAGTAAAAGATACTGAAACTGATGAGCAGGATGTGGATATTATTAAAATCCAATCTTATAAAGAAGATATGGAAATATTCAAATAAATGCAAAAAAACACTTGCATTTCCTATTGACTTATGATATTATATATGGGCATTTGTGGGAAACTGCAAAAAAATAACTATTATCTCGGGTGGTCCTCTGCTGACATTCGGTACGAACACTTGAAAAATTTTTATCGGAGGTTAGTTATGGACGCATTAAGATTTATGGCACAGGATTGCATCAAAGAAGCAAATCCAGCAATCAGAGTCGGTG
Organism: Candidatus Fimenecus sp.; assembly: GCA_045631075.1. Classification (GTDB taxonomy): domain Bacteria; phylum Bacillota; class Clostridia; order Oscillospirales; family Acutalibacteraceae; genus Fimenecus. The sequence continues at coordinate 13,212 of JAZQUC010000017.1, forward strand.
ACGTTGTTAAAGTACACGTTAAGATTCGTGAAGGCGAAAGAGAAAGAATTCAGGTATTCGAAGGAACAATCATTGCTCGCAAGGGTGCTGGTGTTTCTGAAACATTCACAGTACGTCGTGTATCATACGGTGTTGGTGTTGAAAGAGTATTCCCTGTAAATTCACCAAATGTTGCAAAGGTAGAGACAGTAAGACGCGGTAAGGTACGCAGAAGCAAGCTCTATTATCTTCGTGACAGAGTTGGTAAGGCTGCTAAAGTTAAAGAGCAGATATAATCGAATCGTCAAAAAACAAACAAGGCAGAGAGTAATCTCTGCTTTTTGTTTATTATCTGTAACCACTTCTTAAATCTTGCTCATAATTCTCAGTGGCTACTTTTTCGTCATAACTCGTCCAAAATACTCGTTAATACACAAAGTATTGCCTGCGTTTTTTGACGGTTCTGACAAAAAAACTATCTCACTGATAATCATAACCCGATTTAATCAGCTGTTACTTTATTTCTCCTGAGTATATGGAGGAGTATTTATTGTGGAGGGATTCATATTATGGACTGGACAGAAATTAAAATTGAAATAGATGCCGAAAATATTGACCGTGCAGCCGATATTGCAAGTATGGCTGTACCTTACGGTATTTATATTGAAGATTATCGAACACTTGAACAGGAAGCTTGGGAAATTGCTAATATTGACCTTATTGATGAAGAATTATTAGCAAAAGACAGAACAAAGGGTTGTGTGCATATTTACATTTCACCTGAAGAAAACTATAAGGAAGCAATTTCATTCTTAACAGAAAGATATGAAAGTGAAAAAATTCCTCATTCAATCGAATATAAGCCATGCAGAAATGAAGACTGGGAAAATAACTGGAAAGAATATTTTAAGCCAATGAAAATTGGTGAAAAACTTCTTATCCGTCCACTTTGGATTGACGATTATGATGCAGATGGCAGGGCAGTATTAAGCATCGAGCCTGGTCTTGCATTTGGAAGTGGTGGACACAACACAACTCGTCTTTGTCTTGAAACACTTGAAAAGCATGTTAAAACAGGTGATAGTGTCCTTGACTGTGGTTGTGGTAGTGGTATTTTGTCAGTTGCATCTCTTTTAATGGGTGCTGACAATGCAACAGGTGTTGATATCGATAAGTTAGCTGTTAAAACTGCTATTGAAAATGGTAAGGTTAACGGTTTTGAAGCACCAAAATACAATATTCTCAATGGTAACCTTGTTGATAAGGTAACAGGCACTTTTGATGTTGTTGTTGCTAATATTGTTGCTGATATTATCATTCTTTTTTCTTCACAGGTTGGTGAATTCTTAAAGGATGACGGTGTTTTCATCACATCAGGTATTATCGAGCCTCGTGAGGAAGAGGTAATAAAAGCATTCCACGAAAACAACTTCGAAATAGTTGAAAGATATGAAGACGGCGGATGGCTTTGCTTCGTTTGTAAAAAGAAATAAGGTGTAATTATGCTTTTTATTGAATATCCTAAATGTACAACTTGTCAGAAGGCAAAGAAATTTCTTACAGAGAATAATGTGAATTTTACAGCTCGTCACATTAAAGAAGATAATCCATCATATGATGAGCTTAAAAGCTGGTACGAAAAAAGTGGTTTACCATTAAAACGCTTTTTCAATACAAGTGGACTTTTGTACAAGTCAATGGACTTGAAAAATAAACTTCCACAAATGAGTGAAGACGAGCAGTTAAAGCTTCTCTCAACCGACGGAATGCTTGTTAAACGACCAATTTTAATTACAGAAACTAAAATTCTTGTTGGCTTTCGTGAAAACGAATGGCTTGACGAAATAAAATAATTTTATAACCGCTTCAGATTGAGGCGGTTTTTCTTTTTGTATTGAAAAATGAAATGATATCCAATATAATAAGTAAAAAGGAGAGATATTATATGAAGATTTTCACATCAATTTCTTTAATTGTTTCAGTTCTACTTTCTTTATTAGGTATGGGAAAAACACCAGATGTAAAAACTTTATCAGAATATAACCATGACAACACATATGAAATGACTATGCTTTCAGTTAATAAACAGGGCTATGTTGTAAATAAAGATGGTGAAAAGATAGTTCTTGAAGGTGTAAATATCGGCAATTGGCTTTTGTGGGAAACATGGATGGGCTTTGTTCCTGAATATACTGACAATTGGGCTCATTATGATACCCTTGAAGTCTTAATTAAACGATTCGGTGAAGAAAAAACAGCCGAAATCGAAAAGACATTCATGGATAATTTTATTACTGAGGATGATATTGCACAAATTGAAAAACTTGGCTTTAATTGCGTTCGTGTGCCGTTTTGGTATCGTAATTTTATGAATGAAGATGGCAGTTGGATTACAATGAATCACGATAATAATCCAGGTTTTAAACGAATAGATTGGCTTGTTGAAACTTGTGAAAAATATGGTATATATATTATCTTGGATATGCATGGTGCACCGGGTGGACAGAGTAAAAATCATAGTACAGGTAAAGCGGGACGAAATGAACTTTACGAAGTAAAGGAAAAAATGGATGCTTGTGTTGAACTTTGGACAGCAATTGCCCAAAGATATAAAAATAATGAAATAATTGCTGTATATGACCTTTTGAATGAACCTCAAAATAATGGTGGATATACTGGTGACTATTCGTGGGAGGCAGGTTCACCTGAGGCTGTTGCACAGACTAACAAAGCATATGATATTCTATATAAAGCAATTAGAGAAATCGATGAAAATCACATAATTTCTTTTGAGGGTATCTGGTCAACAGATGTTTTACCAAATCCTGAAGAGCTTGGATACGAAAATGTTATGTATCAGTTACACGTTTACGACAAGGATAGAAATATGATTAACTATCGTGTAAATGAACTTCGAAAAATTAGAAAAAACTGGAATGTAGCTGTTTACAATGGCGAATATAACAACGGTGAAAACGAATATTTTGCTCAGATGCTTTATGAATTCTGTGACATAAATCGTACAAAATGGAATTACAAAACATTTAATGCAGGTAGTCAATGGGGAATTTTTAATCAGAAAGTTTCACGAATTGATATAAAAACTGCATCTTATGATGAGATACTTGAATTTGTTAAAAATATTACCCCTACAAGTAAGTTTAATTTTAATGACGTTGAAATGAGCTATTTAGTTTAATTCTATTGCGAAAATTACATTAAAGTGATATAATAATATGAAATTTTTTACAGTCAGGAGATGTGTAAAATGGATATTCAAGCAATAAAATCTACAATTGAAAACGGTAACGTTGTTCTTGGTATTGAAATGGGTTCAACAAGAATTAAAGCCGTTTTGATTGACGAAAAACATAATCCTGTTGCAAGTGGCTCTCACGGATGGGAAAATCGTTTTGAAAACGGTGTCTGGACATATCATATGGATGATGTTTGGACAGGCCTTCAGGATGCTTATAAAAATCTTAAAGATGAAGTATTCGAGAAATACGGTGTAAAGCTCACTAAGTTCAAATCTATGGGCTTTTCAGCTATGATGCACGGCTATCTTCCATTCTCAAAGGATGGAAAACAGCTTGCAGAATTCAGAACTTGGAGAAATACAATTACTGAACAGGCAGCACAGGAACTTACTGAATTATTTAAATTCAATATTCCTCAGCGTTGGAGCATTGCTCATTTGTATCAGGCAATCCTTAATGGAGAAGACCATCTTCCACAGATTGATTTCCTTACAACACTTGAAGGTTATGTTCATTGGATGCTTACAGGTGAAAAAGTAATCGGTATCGGTGAAGCAGCAGGTATGTTCCCAATTGATAGTACAAGAAATTGCTATGATGAAAAAATGGTAGCAGATTTTGATGCTAAAATATCTGATAAAGGATATAGCTGGAAACTTCTTGATATTTTGCCTAAAATCCTTGTTGCAGGTGATAATGCAGGTGCACTTACAAAAGATGGTGCATTACTTCTTGACCCAACAGGTGAGTTGGAAGCAGGTTGTCCTCTTTGTCCTCCTGAAGGTGATGCAGGTACTGGTATGGTTGCTACAAACAGTGTTGCTGCAAAAACTGGTAATATTTCAGCGGGTACATCAATTTTTGGTATGATTGTTCTCGATAAAGCACTCTCAGATGTTTATACAGAAATTGATATGGTTACAACACCAACAGGTAAGCCAGTTGCGATGGTACACTGTAATACTTGTACATCAGACCTTGATGCTTATGTAAAACTCTTTGCAGAAGTTTTGGTAAATAGCGGTGTAGAGGTTAATAAACCAGCACTTTACGATATGCTTTATGCCCAAGCTCTTAAGGGTGATGCAGATTGTAACGGAATCATAAGCTTTAATTATTATTCAGGTGAGCCTGTAACAGATACTGCTGAAGGCAGACCATTACTTGTGAGAATGCCTGATACTAAATTCAGCCTTGCAAACTTTATGAGAGCACAACTTTATGGCACAATGGCAACACTTCGTCTTGGTATGAACATTCTTTTTGATAAAGAAAACGTTAAAATCGAGAAACTTTTAGGTCATGGTGGACTTTTCAAGACTCCGGTTGTAGGACAAAAGCTTATGGCAGGTGCACTTAATACTCCTGTTGCTGTTATGGAAACAGCAGGTGAAGGTGGTGCTTGGGGAATCGCTCTTCTCGCTTCATATATGGTAAACAAAAACGAAAATGAAGCACTTGAAGATTACCTTGAAAACAAAGTTTTTGCTGATTATAAAGCATCTGTAATTGAGCCTGATATAGCAGATGTTGATGGTTTCAATAAATATATTAAGAGATATGAGTCAGCAGTTGCAGTTGAAAAATCTGCTATTGCTAATTTAAAATAAGGAGAAAATATTATGAGTTTAAAAAATTATGAATTTTGGTTTGTGGTTGGTAGTCAGTTCCTTTATGGTCCTGAAGTTTTAGAAACAGTTGCAGCTCGTGCACAGGAAATGGTTGATGAGCTTAATGCATCAGGCACTCTTCCTTGCAAAGTTGTTTATAAAGTAACTGCAAAGACAAATAAGGAAATCACAGCTGTTGTAAGAGAAGCAAACTACGACAAAAAGTGTGCAGGTATCATTACTTGGTGCCATACATTCAGCCCATCAAAAATGTGGATTAACGGCTTTGTAGATTTACAGAAGCCATATTGCCATCTTGCAACACAGTATAATACAGAAATTCCAAATGACGAAATTGATATGGACTTTATGAACCTTAATCAGGCTGCTCACGGTGACCGTGAACACGGATTTATTGCAGCAAGACTTCGTATGCCTCGTAAAGTAATCGCAGGTCATTGGACAAAAGAGTCAGTTCGTACTCGTCTTGGTGACTGGATGCGTTCAGCAGTTGGTGTTGCTGTTAGTAAAGAACTTAAAGTTATGCGTTTCGGTGACAATATGCGTGAAGTTGCTGTTACTGAAGGTGATAAGGTAGAAGTACAGGCAAAACTCGGTTGGCAGGTTAATACTTGGGCAGTTGGTGACCTTGTAAAGGTTATGAATGAAGTTACTGATGCTGAAATCGACGCATTAATGGATGTTTATAAGGCTGAATATGATTTCAATACAGATAATATAGATGCAATCCGTTATCAGGCTCGTGAAGAAATCGCAATGAAGAAAATGCTTGACGCTGAAGGTTGTATGGCATTTTCAAATACATTCCAGGACCTTTATGGTATGGAACAGCTTCCTGGTCTTGCAAGTCAGCATTTGATGGCTCAGGGCTATGGCTACGGTGGTGAAGGTGACTGGAAGGTTGCTGCCATGACTGCTATTATGAAAGCAATGGCAGAAGGAAAAAATGGTGGTACAGGCTTTATGGAAGACTATACATACCATCTTGTTGAAGGTGAAGAATATAGCCTTGGTGCACATATGCTTGAAGTTTGTCCTTCAATGGCAGCTGATAGACCAAGAATTGAAACTCATCACCTTGGAATCGGTATGAATGAAAAAGACCCTGCAAGACTTGTTTTCGAAGGTAAAGCAGGTAGTGCTATTGTAGTTAGCCTTGTTGATATGGGTGGTCGTCTTCGTCTTATCTGTCAGGACATCGAATGTGTTAAACCAATTATGGAAATGCCAAATCTTCCTGTTGCTCGTGTAATGTGGAGAGCGGAGCCATCGCTTGAAACAGGTATCGAATGCTGGATTACAGCCGGTGGTGCTCATCATACTGTTCTCAGTTATGATGTTACAGCAGAGCAGATGAAAGACTGGGCAAATATGATGGATATCGAATTTGTTCATATCAATAAAGACACAACAGTTGCAGGTCTTGAAAAAGATTTATTCCTTGCTGACCTTGCTTGGAAACTTAAATAAGGAGCAGAATATATGCTTGAACAGTTAAAAAAAGAAGTATTTGAAGCAAATATGCTTTTGCCTAAATACGGATTGATTACATTTACATGGGGTAATGTTTCAGGTGTTGACCGTGAAAAAGGGCTAATGGTTATCAAAGCATCAGGTGTTGAATATGATACGATGAAAGCCGAAGATATGGTTGTTGTTGACCTGAGCACTGGTAAAAAGGTTGAGGGCGACCTAAACCCATCATCTGACACAGACACTCATGTAGCACTGTATAACGCTTTCCCTGATATAAAAGGTGTTGTTCATACTCATTCTCGTTGGGCAACAACTTTTGCTCAGGCTGGAATGGGTATTCCTGCACTTGGTACTACTCATGGTGACTATTTCTATGGTGAAATTCCTTGCACAAGAAAAATGACACCTGAAGAAATTGGTGGAAAATACGAGCTCGAAACAGGTAATGTGATTATTGAAACATTTAATGATAAAGAACCTAACGATATTCCTGCAGTTCTTGTTTACAGTCACGGACCATTCACATGGGGTACTGACCCACATAATGCAGTTCATAACGCTGTTGTTTTAGAAGAACTTGCATTTATGGCATGGCACAATATTATGATGAATCCACAGATTCAGCCAATGCAACAGGAACTTCTCGATAAGCATTATCTCCGTAAGCACGGTGCAAATGCATACTACGGACAAAAGAAATAACCTCTTGAGCCTCCCTTGTCAAAGGGAGGGGGACCGCGACAGCGGTGGAGGGATTCAAAAAAACGGATATTCCATTCTTGGAATATCCGTTTTTTTATGTTTATTTAATTATTAACCATAATCCTAAATTTAATATTAAGAACACAATATTCATAATTGTGAATGTCAGTATATACTTCGCTGTACTGACTTTTTCTTTTGCAATAAACTTAAATGAGATAAGACTTGCCATTGATGCAATTAAAGTACCAAGTCCACCAAGGTTTACACCAATAAGTAAATCTCGTGCATTTTCAGTAAATTTTGAAAGAAGAATTGCTGCAGGAACATTTGAAAATACCTGACTTGAAACAACACCAACAATAACCTCATTGTCATTTACTATGCTTTTCAAAAAGTCACTGATAGGCTTAATTTCACCAAGATTTCCGATGAAAATGAACAAAAATGTAAAAGTGAGAAGTAAACTGTAATCAACTTTTGTTATCACATTTCTGTTAAAAATAAGTAAAGCAATAACAGTAATAATTACAGTTGCAATATATGGAATAACACGAAAAACAGTTAACAATGAAAGAATAAATAAAACAGCAAAAATTACAATATGTAATTTTGAAAAAGTGTATTTATCTTCTGTTGAACCTGATTTGATTTCACCTTTTCTGGTTATAAAGCAAGATATAATAACAAGAACAAGCGATAACAAAGCATAGGGGAGTATTGTAACTAAAAAATCATTCATATTCATGTTGAATGCAGAGAATAAATATAAATTCTGTGGATTGCCGATAGGTGTCAGCATGCTTCCAAGGTTTGCAGCTATAGTTTCAACAGTCACAATCCATATAAGCTTATCTGTTTTACCGGATAATTTTAATGCAGTAATTGTAAAAGGCACAAATGTAATCAGAGCCACATCATTAGTAATAATCATTGATGAAAAGAAACAAAGCAATCCTAATATAAGAGAAAGTCCAGAAATGCTTTTTACTTTTGAAAGCATCTTTTTTGCTATGAATTTAAAAACACCCATATTGTTAAGTCCTGCCATAACAGCCATAAGGCAAAATAACAGACCTAATGTTCTGAAATCAATATATTCCAGGTATTCTTTGTTTGGCGTAACAAAAAACGCTGAAACCACTGCAAGAACAAAAGATAATATGAGCACAATTTCATTTTTTATAAATTCTTTAACTTTAAGCATAATATAACCACCTAAAATAAATGACCTTTCTTTTTTTTGAAAGGTCATTTCTGGCGGAGATGAAGAGATTTGAACTCTTGCGCCGCTATTCACGACCTACCGCATTTCGAGTGCGGACCCTTCAACCACTTGGGTACATCTCCGTAACTAACTTCATAATTTTATCAAATCGAATGTTTGTTGTCAACAAAAAACAGTAGGTGAGTACCTACTGTTTTAAACATTATATATGGTCTTTATATCTTTCTGCTGTGATAATGCCGTCTTCAACATTTAATTTACAGATTCTTGCATTTCTTGCATCAAAAGCACTTGCATTAAGTCCGTCATCATAATCACGAGCGTGATAAATTGCATACCACTGACCATCTTCTTTTATCATTGAGTGATGACCTGTACCTTCTTCAAATTCATTTGCCTTAAGAATAGGGAAGTATGTAGTATCATCAGGATATTTCTCAAATTTAATCTTTGTAAGGTCAGTTTCGTCAGTTTTTGCTCTTGCATAACCAATGTAATACGTAGGCTGTTCAAAGCAGTTTCCTGAATACATAAGATACTGCCAATCGCCCTCTTTGAAATAGAAAGCGCCTTCAATTGTGTGCCAATGCTGACCTTTCTTATATCTGTCACGACAGTAAATGTCTTCGTCAAGAGTAGGCTCAACAACTAAAACAGGGTTTCCTGCTGGTGTGAATGGGTCAAGCATCTTGTCAACATAAATACATGTACCGATTCTATCTCCTTCAAAACGATTTGCAGAATAGAAAAGGAAAAGCCCAGCTTCATTCTGTACAATATGTGAGTCAATTGAGAATGGGTGAAGAATCTGCTTTGTGCCTGTGAAAGGTCCGAGTGGATTATCGGCAACCGAAACGTGCATAGCACCTCTGTGACCACCCTTATCAGGTGTATCGTTGTAAATTTCAATGGAATTATACATATAGAATTTGCCATCTAATTCAATAACGCTTGGTGCCCAGAATGAATCGTGATTTGGCATTGTCATAACAACACCATAATACTCCCAACCGTCAAAAAGGTTGTCTGAATGATAAGCATATATTGCATCGTGACCTGTAACATAGATGTAATATCTGCCATTTGATTTCAAAATATATGGGTCAGCCTGACCAACATAATGAGTTTTGTCAACTTTTAATAAATGCATATTATTTCCTCCAAAAGCATAACATTTACTATTGAATTATATAATGATAAAGCAATTATTTCAATAGTTACAATAAATTTTGTTATACTTAATTCCAACATTTGGACTATTAACATATTTTCTGACCTCTGTTATACTGTGTATGCATATATGCAGAATAAAGAGGTGACTTATGAAAAAAATATTATCAATTACTTTAATTATTACAATTATACTGTCGTTATTTATTTTTCCTATTAAATCTTATGGTGCAACTCTTACATCACAAGCAGGTGTTGTATCTCTTACAAGTGGAAAATTAAATGTGCGTAAAAGTGCATCAACAAGTAGTACAGTGTTAACATCCTTGTCAAACGGCTCGTATATTACTTTGATTTCACTTTCGGCAAATTGGTACTATGTAGAGTACGCTGACGGAAAATATGGATATTGCCATAAGGATTATATTAAACTTGATTCAGGCAAAACAGCTACTGTCAATACAATTTCAACATCACTTAATGTCCGTTCAGGTGCAGGAACGAACTATCTAGTTAAAGATTCAGTTAAGAAAAGTGATATAGTAATAATACTTTCAACTTCAGGAAGCTGGAGTAAAATTTTATATGATGGCACAAATACAGGATATGTAAGCAGTCAGTATCTTAAAATAAACCAATCAACAAACGCTTATCCGTCAATTTCATTGAGTGTACCTGATTTTAAACAGACAGATTCCCGTTGGGCAAATGTTATAATCGGCAATTCAGGTAAAACAATAGGAAAAATCGGTTGTGCAACAACAGGTATTGCAATGATGGAATCTTATCGTACAGGTGAAACGATTTATCCAGATGCAATGTCTAAAAAGTTGAGTTATTCATCAACAGGTAACTTGTATTGGCCAAGTGATTATGTAGTAGTGACAAGTAGTTCCGATTATCTAAATAAAATTTATCAAAAGCTTAAAGATGGCAAACCTGTACTTTTTGGTGCGAAAAATTCTTCAGGTACTCAGCATTGGGTTGTAATTAAAGGATATTCAGGTGGCAACTTATTGAGTGCATCAGGATTTTTAATTAACGACCCAGGTACTAAATACAGAACAAATCTTCAACAATTTCTGAATGAATATCCGACATTTTATAAATATTTTTATTATTAAGAAAATAAACTGTATCAAAATTTATGATACAGTTTATTTTGCTATACACTTTATGCTAATGTGTTCAATATTTCTTCAATCTATTGTAATATAATAGTAGTAATGGTAAAATGACTTATTAAATATTTTAATATTTTATTCATAATTGTGTATTTAAATTGAGGTGAAATCCATGAAGAAACTTTTGTCTGTTATTCTTATAATGACTATGCTTTTCATATCTGTTTCTCAGGGGGTTATTGCTGTTGCAAAAGATTATAAAGACGATACAGCTATATATAAATTTGCGGATGATATATCGAGAATAATTCGTGAAAACAGTATTGAAAATGAGTCGGAAGGCACTGCTTCATCACTTGATGATATGTTGTATAGAATTGAATATTTTTTCAATAAGACACAGTCTTCTTCGATTTATGATAGTTTATATGAAGACGCATTTGAAACAAAAAGACTTATTGTTAAGGCAGATAAACTTAATGATTACAAAGGCGCTATCGACTGTGTTAGTGGCTACAATGATTTGTATGTTTTACAGTATGATAGTCAGTTGTCAGCAAAAAAAGCGTATGAATATTATCTTAAATCATCTTCAATTGAATATGTTGAGCCTGATTCTATATATGTTTCACAAGAAGAGGAAGATTTGGGCGTAGTCATTCCTGATGATGAGGCTAATGAATATGATGAATTTACCGCAGCGGCTATTCAGTGGATGACAGATAAAATCGGATTTACAGATATAAAAGAAAAACTTGCAGAAAGAATTGAAGATGATTATGTTCTTGTTGCAGTTATTGATAGTGGTGTTGATACTGACCACGACCTTCTCAAAAACAGACTTGTTGAAAGTAATGTGAATTTGAGTGGTTCGGGTATTTTAAATTCTTCAGAGGATGATTATGGTCACGGAACTCATGTTGCTGGTATTGTTGCAAGTTGCTCATTGGATAATGTAAAAATTAAACCTTATAAAGTTCTTAATAATGAGGGTAAGTGTTCTTTAATAACCATTGCGACTGCTGTTGATATGGCGGTATCAGATGGCGCAGATGTAATTAATATAAGTATTTCAGGTAAAGTGGAAAGTCCAACCTTGACAACTGCAATTGATAATGCTGTGGCAAACGATGTTAATGTTGTTGTTGCAGCAGGTAACAACAAACTTGACCTTACAAAAAATTATGTTTCTCCTGCTTGTGTTGAGTCAGCAATTACAGTCAGTGCAACTGATGCAAATGATAATTTAGCATCATTTTCAAATTATAATGGAACTATAGATATTGCTGCACCTGGTGTTGATATTGAAAGTAGCTATCTCAATAACACATACATTCAGTTGAGTGGTACATCTATGGCAACTCCACAGGTTTCTGCAGGACTTGCAATTCTTCAATCAATATCAAAGGATATTTCAGCGTCTGCATGTGAAGCAAAGATTGAAGAATTTGCTATTAAAGCTAAAGGCGAAGACGGGAAAAATTATTTTGGTGCTGGTATATTGTTCTTGAAGTATATTCTTGATGAAAAGCCAACAACTGCCGACCCTGTTTTCAGTGTCCCAAGTGGTACATTTGAACAGACATTTACAGTAGATATTACTTGTCCTGATGAAGATGCAAAAATATATTATATTATTTATGATACGGATTTAAAGTCTGTAAATTGGTTTGATAGTTTTATTTATAGCGGACCGATTACTGTTTCAATTGATACTAAGATTTCAGCATTTGCTTGGTTGGATGGATGTAAACCAAGCTCTATTGTAACCGTTGAATACGATAGAATCGGACAGACTGAGGATGACTATTACGAAATCAATTCTCTTGGTTATATAACAAATTACTATGGTTCCGAAGTGAATCTTTTTGTTCCTGATGTGATAAAGGGAATTGTTGTTAAGGGTATCGGTATAGAAGCATTCAGCAATAATAGGAGAACTGAAAGCATCATTCTTCCAGACACTTGTAAAAAGATTAATGCTTCAGCATTTAATAATTGTTTATCATTAAAGTCTGTTTCTGGTAATGGAATTGAAGATGTTTCTATGCATGCATTTGAAAACTCTTCTGTTGAAGCAATCGATTTTCCTAATATGACAACTGTCGGTATGTATGCTTTTTCAGGATGTTCAGAACTTAATCAGATTACCCTTTCAAATGTAGAAACTATTGGTACTTATGCATTTACAGGTACAACAAGTCTTGGTCCTGTTATCTGTGATAATCTTACCACGCTTGGGACAGAGGCGTTTGCACAATCAGGTGTATCTCTTTTCAGTGCGCCAAAATTAACCTCAATAGGCAATAATGCTTTTGTTGATTGTACAGACCTTGTTTCAGTCTCTGTTCCGTTACTTACTGTTCTTGAACTTGGTGTGTTTAAGAATTGTTCTTCACTGGTTGAAGTGAATTTTGATTCTGTTGTTGAAATCAAAGCAAATGCATTAAGAAATACTGCAATTGATAAATTTGTAGGAATGAATGTTGAAAAAGTAGGTAACTATGCTTTTGCTGATAATCCTCATCTTGTTGCTTGTGCGTTGATGAAAAACACATCAACAGGTAGTTATGTTTTTCAAAATTGTTCTTCCTTAAAAATCGTTATGCTTCCTGTTTTAGAAGAATTAAATAGTAATGCATTTTCTAATTGTTCATCCCTTTTGAATTTATATTTGCCAAATGTAAAAACAGTCGCAAAGGACGCGTTTAAGAATTCATCGGTTGAATTTTTAATGTTCGATAAAGTAAAGACTATCAAGAGTTTACCTAATACCTTGAAAGGTATCTTGTTGCCTGGAACAACCACATCCATTACATCAGTACCGACAAGTGACTTTGTTGTTTATGGCTTTGAAGACACATATGCTCATGAGTTTGCTTTAACTAATAACAAAAAATTTGTGAAGGTTCCTTCTGTATACGAAGATTCAGCACAGGTAACAGTTGGTGACAAATATATTGTTATATATGCTTTTGGATTTAATTGTGAGTATCAATGGTACCGAAATGATATTATTTCCAATGTTGGCGGAACACCTATTGAAGGTGCAACAAACTTCTATTATGAACCATCTCAGGATGATGATTCTGCAGCATTTTATTGTGTTGTAACTAGTCGAAATGGTGAAAATGTAAGTTCTAGTACATCGGTTCCGATTGTTAACGCTCCTGAATACAGAAAAGCTGACTATTCACAATATAACAAACTTCAACAAGAGATTTATTCGTTGAATCGTATTTTATATGATGAGGAACTTCTTCGTCAGCTTGATGAGTTGTTGAAAGTTGATATGACAGGTTTGAAACTTTCAGAACAACATGTTCTTGATAACTATGTTCAACAGTTAGGAGAAATGTTAGCACTTGTTAAGGAGTCATTTGTGTTGGGCGACCTTAATTCTGATGGTTTTATTTCAGCTATTGATGCGCGAATTGTGTTGTTAGCTACAGTTAATCTTCAATCACTTGTCGGCAGACAAATCTATTCAGCTGATATGGATGGTAATGGTGAAATTACAGCCGTTGATGCAAGAATGATTTTACAAAAAACAGTTGAATAAGCAAAAAATTAGCCTTGAAAAATCAAGGCTAATTTTTATATAACATTTCAATTATTCTGTCAATGTTTTCATCTGAATATTCTATTTCAGATGAATACAAACGACAATATTCTACAATATCATCACTTGTTAAAATTCCGTAATTTTTAATGTGCATTTTACAAAGCAATTCAATCATATGGTAACTTGTTAATATGAAATAAATCATCTCTGAATCATTTTCTACTGTAATGTGTCTGTATATGAAATACATTATCAGATTTTCAAATTGTTTATTGTATTCTTCAGGAACAATAACGTTTGAAATATCGGTATCTTTTAAATTTTTTAATACAACACTCCAGTAATCATCAAGTCTTTCGAGTGATAAATATAAATCAACCAAATCACTTTTATTATATTTAGGTACTTTCATTTCGCAGTATGATGAGAATTTATTTTTTTTCTCATTTAATGTAAGTGATTCATTATTTAATATTTTAAATAAATTTTCTCTATAAGTGAAAAAATCAAAATTGCATTCATCTGTTTCATCTGTATTACTATCATCCGAAAGCAATTCGAGCGTAAAAGGAATATCTTGACCAAGAATTATTCGTCCTGCTTCTTCGCAACAAAGACCTAATCCCATCTCAATACGGTCAGAATAGTAATTTCTGAATCGAGGATGGTCACTGCAAATCTGACAAAGTGAGTCTTCACCTAAATTAATAATAATGTCACACAAGTTTTTATCATTAAGAAATACACAACGACCTTTTCCGTCAAGTCTGAAACTTGCACAGTTATTATTGTATTCTATACCTTGCTTGATTTTTCTGCTGAATTTTCCCTTAAGATTTTCATAATAAGATAATGTATCTTCGTCGATATCAATTTCCCAACCGATACAGCAGTTGTGCTTGCATTCCTTGGAAATACATTTAAAATCTTTATAATAATTCGGAACATAAGTTTTCATACAATCTCTCCATTATCCATATGAGATGATTATAAAATAAATCAGATATTATTTCAATGAGTTTTTATTATTTGTTATCGTTGAAAATAAAAATATTATATGCTAAAATATGTTAATTAAAATTTTAGGAGTAATTATGGTTATTATTTTAGCAGTAATTTATGTTGTTTTCATATCATTAGGACTTCCTGATTCACTGTTTGGTGCCGCTTGGCCGGTTGTTCATAAGGACTTTGGAATTGAAGAAAGTTTTGCATCTCTTTACGGTATAATTACAGGTTTTTGTGTCGGTGGTGTAAGCTTTGTTGCAGGTAAGGTTATACGAAAGTTTGGTACACCATTAGTGACTTTGGTTTCAACTTTACTTACAGTGTTTGGTCTTTTGATAATGAGCATTTCACCTAATATTGTCATTATGATGCTTGGTGCAGTAGTTTTAGGATATGGTGCAGGTGTAATTGATACTGCACTTAATAACTTTGTGTCGCTTCATTATAAAGCTCAACATATGAATTGGTTACATGCTTTTTGGGGTATAGGTGTTACAATAAGTCCGCTTATATTATCGTTTTTCTTAACAGATGAAATGGGCTCTTGGCGTAATGGGTATCGTGTGGTTGCTTTGTTACAACTTTTTGTAGCAATTATTATAGCTTTTTCACTAAAAAAATGGCAAGCAGTTAAAGAAGATGACCAACCAGAAGAAATTTCAAATGAAAATAAAAAAGGATTTCTTGAGATATTCAAGATGAAAGGTGTGCTTACAAGCCTTCTTTCGCAAGGGTTTTATTGTGGTATGGAGTTTACAATCGGAACATGGGGTGCATCGTTTATTGTTCATGTTCACGCATTAGAGCCTGATGAAGCTGCAAAATGGATTTCTTTATATTTTTGTGGAATAACAGTAGGTAGAATTATATCAGGATTTGTATCAATGAAAGCATCTGATAACACTATGATTCGTTCAGGTATTGCAATTTCATTTTTAGGGATGATTCTGTTAGCTCTTCCGATTGGTAAAATATCTCTTTTAGGGTTATTACTTATTGGTGTAGGCTTTGGACCGATTTTCCCAAGTGTGTTGCATAGTGTTCCTGACCGTTTTGGGAAAGAATATTCAGCAGATATAACAGGTTTTCATATGGGTGGGGCGTATGGAATAGGTTTTGGTATCCAATTGATTTTTGGTTTTATTGCAACAGCAACAACATTTGAAATTACGACTTTTGTTTTGATGGCAATTGCAATTGGGACTTTTATTGCAAACGAAATAACAATATCATTAGTAAAGAAAAAATAATTATAGTTGAAGTACATATAATAATCAAAAGACATTAAAAGGATGTGATTGTTATGTGTACTTCTGTTTCTTTTTTGACGAAGGAACACTACTTTGGCAGAACACTTGATATGGAAATCTCTTATAATGAAAAAGTGATAATAACGCCTAGAAATTTCAATTTGAAATTTAGATTATCAAATGATTTGAATAATCATTATGCTATTATTGGAATGGGTATAGTGGTTGATAATTACCCGTTGTATTATGATGCAACCAATGAAAAAGGATTGTCGGTTGCAGGGTTAAATTTTCCCGTAACAGCAAGGTACAATGAGCCTGTAAATGACAAAAATAATATTGGTGTTTTTGAATTGATACCATGGATATTAGGAAATTGTTCATCTGTTGATGAAACTCGTGAATTGCTTACCGAAACCAATATTATCAATATAGATTTTAACGAAAAATATAAATCAGCACAGCTTCATTGGATGATTTCTGACAGAGATTATTCCATTGTTCTTGAATGCACAGAAAATGGTATGAAAATTTATTATAATCCCGTTCATATTCTTACAAATAATCCTGAATTTCCTTTGCAGGTATTTAATATTAATAATTTTATGAATATTACTCGTGAAGAGCCTGAAACACGGTTTGCAGAAGGCTTTGACCTAAATAAATACAGCAGGGGAATGGGCGCTATTGGTTTGCCAGGTGATTTGTCATCAATGTCACGATTTGTCCGAGCATCATTTACAAGATTAAATTCAGTTTGTGGAAACACAGAAAGTGAGAGTATAAGTCAGTTTTTTCATATACTTGATACCGTTTCACAGACAAATGGTTGCGTCAGAGTTGGCGATAGCTTCGAAAAAACAGTGTACACTTCTTGTTGCAATACAGACAAAGGAATTTATTATTATAAAACTTATAATAATAGTCAAATTTCAGCAGTAGATTTGTATCGTGAAAATCTTGACAGAAATGATTTGATATTATATAATCTCGTTGATGAACAACAAATAAAATTTTATAATTAAATATACTGCCACCGGGTAGTGTGATGCAAAGCATCCATTTGATACATCGTTAGGTCTTTGAAGATGTATCAGTGGGTGTTATTTTTATGAGGTTTTTATGAAAAAGATACTTAATTATTTTACAAAATTTGAAATCGGACTTTGGTCTGTATCTGTCTTGTTAATTATTATTTCATTTTTTATGCTTAAACAAACTGATTACCTAACTCTTTCAGCCTCTTTAATAGGTGCAACATTCTTAATTTTCAATGCAAAAGGAAATCCTATTGGTCAATTTTTAACAATTATATTCAGCTTACTTTATGGAATTATTTCATATAGATTTTCATATTACGGTGAAATGATTACATACCTTGGAATGTCAATGCCTATGGCATTTCTTGCACTTGTTTCATGGCTTAAAAATCCTTACAAAAACAAATCTCAAGTTAAAGTGAATAGGCTAAAAAGAAAAGAAACTATTTTAATGTTCCTGTTGACAGGCATAGTAACTGTTATTTTCTATTTTATTTTAAAGCATTTCAATACTGCAAATCTTATTCAAAGTACTATTTCGGTAACAACCAGTTTTTTAGCTGTTTATCTCACATTCAGACGAAGTCCGTATTTTGCTCTTGCATATGCTTTGAACGACTTGGTATTGATTGTTTTGTGGGTGTTGGCAAGTATTACTGACATTACATACATTTCTGTTGTCATATGTTTTATTGTATTCTTTGTGAATGATTTGTATAGTTTTGTAAATTGGAAGAAAATGGAGAAAAATCAAAAATTAAATATGTAAAAAGCCGATGATTATCATCGGCTTTTTACTTTTACTTGGTCATATCTTTAAAACCTTTTCCAATGCCGTTTGCAACATCTGATGCTGCCTCACCAACACCACCAATTACATTTGATGCTGCTTCACCAACATTATCTGCAAGGTTACTTGCACCATCACCGATATCAGTAGCAGCATTATTAGTTGTACTGTCATTTCGTGTTGTACTTGTCGAACTGCTTTGGTTTGTTGTTGAAGTTGAACTCTGGTTGTTGTCACTTGTTACTTTTCCGTCTTCAGGATTACTGCATCCCGTCATAAATACACTGAGTAACGCAATAACAACAAGTGAAATAATAATTACTTTTTTCATTTTGTACCTCCTATAAATATTGGTAATAATATTATTTGTAATTAAATTTGTTTTTATTCTATTTTGTCAAAACTCCGCCATCGCTGTACAAAAGAAGTAAAATATTATTTTCCTCACCGCTTTCGCAATCTATATATACAAGCAATTCTTGTCTTGAATCTGTCTTACAATGAAATTCATAACAAAGCTGTTCTGTTTTCCATTCTGTAGGTATAACACAAATTTGTGAATCAATAACTGTGAGATGATTGTTTAACTTATTCTCTGCGTCTTTAAGCGACAACTTTCTATTAAGTTTTTGTCTTTCAGTATGATTTGAAATGTATCCTGAAGCATCAAAGGATATAATATTACCAGTTTCAAGGCATACGCTGACTTTAATAAGGTCAGGATACATTGTTACATCGTCTTCTTCAAATGCAAAATTTATAGTACATATTCCGTCATCAGTAAAATAATAGCTTTCTTCCATATCGTCATATCCAATTTTTTCAAGGAAATCATCAGCATATCTTATTGCATCTTCATATTTTACTTTCATTTCACCTGAAAACTCTGAACTCAACATATAACAAGGCTTACCGCCTTGCTTTGTTATTGCAACAGTGTATTTTTCTCCTTTAAAAACATAACAGGGAATATCACCGTCTTCTTCGTGCGAAAAAGAAAGAATATCTTTTTCCATATTACAAACAGTCTTTGCAATTTTCAAAGCATCCTCTTTACTGATTTCTTTAAGACCTTCTAAAAACTTTGGTTTACTTTGAGTAAGATGGTCAGAAAAAGGACCGTCATAAATAAGTGTTGGAATATCTGTCATAGCTTGTTCTGTATCATCAAAGCTATTACCAATTGACTGTATTTCAGTGCTTGTATTTAATAGAGTAGAAGATGAATCATCAAAGAGAAAGTTTCCGTTCTGCATATCGTGGCACATTTGATTTACTTTATCGTTCAGATTTCTACAAAGGGAATTTAGTTGTTTAAGTTGTTCTCGTTCTTTATCGGTCAACTGTTCGCCTAATGCACTTTTTCGTTCAAGAGACATTACAAATTCTCCGATTTGTGATAAAAATTTGTAAGTGTTACTTATTGTGTTTTCACCTGTTGGTAAAATTGAAAGATTATTTTTGGCACCTGATGCCTCTCGCCATAATTCAGCAGAAAGTTTTGATAGCATTGTGGGAGTGCTGACATAAATAGTTTTTTCAAGATTTGTCGAAATGTTGTTAAGGTTTTCATCCAAAGCTATCAGTGCCATTTGTCTTAGTATCATTGTTTCTTTTTCATATCTGTTTGCTTTTACAGTTTGAACAATTGAAAATATACCTAAAACAACAATCAGTGTAGTTGAATATAGTATAATTCGTGCTTTGACGCGTGTTGAAATGTTGATTTTTTCCATTAAAATGAACTCCTTTAAACATTTGGAAATATTATTCACAAAAAATTTAAATTTATGCCTAAAAATATTCAATTTTTATTTGCCAAATCATAGTTTTTGTAGTATAATTACTATGTTTAAGTATGTAAAATGGGGGCGAAGAATTTGAGCGTTTATCTTGATAATAGTGCAACAACAAAACCGTGTGAAAAATCGGTGAAAAAAGCACTTGAAATGATGAACGAGAAATTCGGTAATCCGTCATCACTTCATTTGTGTGGCTTTAATGCTAAAAAAGAAATTGACACTGCTCGTCATACAATTTCTTCATTTTTAGGGTGCGAGGATAAAGAAATTTTCTTTACTCCAAGTGGCACTGTTGCCAATAATACCGCAATTTTTGGTACGGCTAAAGCAAAATGTCGTGAAGGCAAAAAAGTAATAACAACTATGTTGGAACACCCAAGCGTGCTTAAATGCTTTGAAAATCTTGGTGAACAGGGCTTTGATGTTGTTTATCTTAAGCCTGATATTAACGGAAAAATCAATCTTGATGAGTTATCAAATACTGTTGATGAAAACACGATTCTTGTAAGTATTATGGCAGTTAATAATGAGGTTGGTTCCATTCAGGATTTTGCAAAAGTAAAAAGTATTATTAAAAACAAAAAATCAAAGGCATATTTTCATTGTGATGCTGTTCAGGCTTTTGGTAAGATTCAAATAAAACCTAAAAAACTTGGAATTGACCTTATGAGTATGAGTGCTCATAAAATTCACGGAGTGAAAGGTTCTGGTGCATTGTTTGTTAACAGCAATGTCCGTATTTCACCATATATCTTTGGTGGTGGTCAGGAAAATGGAATGGTTTCTGGTACTGAATCAACTCCAATGATATGTGCTTTTGCTGAAGCAGTAGGGGATATTGGTAATGTTGAGAGAAATCTTCACAATGTTACGGCTGTAAGGAATTACTTTGTTAATAAAATTAATGATGTTGACAAGGTTTATATAAATTCTCCACAGGACGCCTTACCATATATTATCAACATTTCCGTTGAGGGTGTACCATCACAGGTTATGCTCAATTCACTTTCTTCAATGGGGATTTATGTTTCAGCAGGTTCTGCCTGTGCTAAGGGTCACAGAAGTGATGTTTTGACAGCAATGGGCGTATCACCAGCAGGAATAGACAGTGCTATAAGAATAAGTTTGTCAAAATTTACCACGGAAAATGATATGGATTTGTTGTATAATGGAATAATCGAAACCATTAACCGTGTCAGGAGATGAATATGAAAGAGATTATATTAATTAAGAACGGTGAGTTAGCTTTAAAGGGTCTTAACCGTTCCACATTTGAAGATATTTTAATTAAAAATATTCGCAAACGCATTAAACCTTTAGGTGAATTTGAATATAGAAAAGAGCAATCAACAATTTCTGTTGTTCCTATGGATGATTACATAGATATGGATGAAGTCAGTGACAGAATTAGTCGTGTTTTCGGTATTGCAGCATATTCAAGAGCCTTACAGGTCGAAAAAGATATGTCAGTCATTCTTGAGAATGCGCCTGATTATCTTGCTGAACAGTTAAGAGAAGCAAAAACATTTAAGGTTGAGGGTAAGCGTTCTGATAAAAAATTCCCTCTTAAATCACCTGAGATTTCTGCTGAAGTTGGTGGAGCAATTTTAAGTAAATTCCCTCACTTGAAGGTTGATGTTAAAAATCCTGATATCCTTGTTACGATTGAGATAAGAGAAAAATTTGCTTTTATCCGTGGTAATCAGACAAAGGGTGCTGGTGGTATGCCAACAGGTACAGCAGGAAAATCAGCAATCTTAATTTCTGGTGGAATTGATAGTCCTGTTGCTGCATATATGATGGCAAAGCGTGGACTTGTGCTTAATGCAATTCATTTTGCTTCACCACCATATACATCACCACAGTCTGAGGAAAAGGTTCACAATCTTCTTCGTAAGGTTTCAAGATACAGCGGAAATATCTGTTTATTTACAGTCGGATTTACAGAAATTCAGGAAGAAATAAGAGATAAATGTCCTGAGGAATTGTTTACTCTTATTATGCGTCGTTTTATGATGCGAATTTCTAACCGAATTGCCGAGCGTGAAGATTGCAAAGCACTTATAACCGGTGAAAGTCTTGGTCAAGTAGCAAGTCAGACACTCAATGCTCTTGCTTGTACTGATGCAGTTGTTGAAATGCCTGTATTCAGACCATTGATTGGTCTTGATAAGGATGAAATTATTAAGGTTTCAAGAAAGATTGATACATTTAATATTTCTATCGAGCCTTATGAAGATTGCTGTACAGTATTTACTCCAAAGCATCCTAAAACAAGACCACAGATATCAATTATTGAAACAGCTGAACAAGCACTTGATATTGAAGGTCTTATTGAAAGAGCAATAGCAAATACAACAATCAATAATATTTGTTTTTAAGAGGTAGTTTATGAAACTTGAAGAAAAGGTTGTAAAACTGCTTCGTGAAAAAAATCTTGTGCTGTCTTGTGCTGAATCATGCACTGGTGGTCTTATAGCAAAGAGAATTACAGATGTCAGTGGTTCATCTGCAGTTTTTAATTGTGGAATAGTCAGTTACAGTAATGAGATTAAAGAAAAAGTTCTTAATGTTAAGAATGATACGTTAAAAGAGTTTGGTGCAGTCAGTGAACAAACTGTTCGTGAAATGGTGAACGGAGTTCTCACTGTTTCAGGTGCTGGTATTGCAGTTTCAGTATCAGGGATTGCAGGACCAAATTCTGATAATACCGATAAACCTGTCGGTTTAATTTATTTAGCAGTTTCCAACGGTGAAACAACCGTTGTTAAGAAATTGAATAATCAGTTCACAACTGATGTTAGAAACAGTAACAGAATAAGTGCTTCAGATGAAGCTCTTAAAATGATTATAGAAATGATAGGAGAATAACTATGGAAAAGAAAAATAATGCTGTTGTAAAAAAAGTCATTATTGCAGTTGTAGTTGCTATATTACTTATTTCTGCAATATTTTTGACAAAATTCTTTATTGACCAGAAGAACGAACCATCAAATGGTGATGATGTTACAAATTCATCACAGGTACAAACAACTGAACCTGTTGCAAAACCTGACTATTCAGAATATGTTGAACAGAATCCTGAAACAGTAGGTTGGATTTCAATTCCTGGTACACAAATTAACTTCCCTGTTGTTCAGTCAGTAGATAATGAATATTATCTTTCACACACATTTGACCATAAGTCAGATAAACGTGGTGCAATTTATATGGACTATCGTAACAATGCTGTTGACCTTGACGCAAATACTATTATTTATGGTCACAACGATTACAAAGCTGGTAGTGTTTTCTCAGAAATTGCTTACTACGATGATATTGAATATTATAAAGAACACCCAATTATTGAGTTTAATACACTTGAAAGCTATTATCAGTGGAAAATCTATGCTGTGTTTATCACAAATCAGCAGGCATATGATGATAATGGATATATTTTCAACTTCATTTGGCCACAGATGGAAGGACCAAACTTCAAAGGTTATGTTGAAGAATTGAATAAGCGTACACTTTATTACACAGGCGTTGACATCAAGGATGGTGACAGAATTCTTACATTGTCATCATGTGCAAGAAATCTTGATACAGCTGGAAATCGTGCGAAAACAAGTATCGTTGTTGTTGCCCGTGCAGTAAGACCAGGTGAAGATGCAACAGTTGATGTATCAAGAGCATATGTAAATGAAAATCCAAAATATCCACAGCTTTATTACAACATAAAGGGTATTGCAAATCCATATAAGAATGATAAAAAGTGGTATCCTGTGGTGATTGACTAATGGATAATAAAGAAAATAATTCAATGCTTTCTTTTGATAAACTTCGTGAGGGCTTAGGTATAGAAGGCGAATTACCGCAGGTTAACGAACCTGAAAGACCTAAAGTTGTTGAAGATGTGAAATCGGTTTCAAAAAGTGATACACCAACAGGTGGTAAATCTGTTATTGAAAACGGTATTAAGTTTATTGATATTACTGAACAATATACATCTTTTAATCAACCGACCGAAAAAGCAGAAGAAATTCCTGTAAAACAAGAGGAGAAAGTGGAACAGGTTATAGCATCTGTTCCTGAAACACCTAAAAAGCGTGTTAAAACATTTGATGAAATATTTTCTGATTTTTTTGCAGTATTTCTTCCTGTTAAGAATGATAGCAGTAAAGAAAAAATCAGAAAAATCATAATGGATTTTTCAATTATTCTTATAATTGCTTGTTTTATAGGTTTTGTTCAACTTTTTATAGAACGAAGTGAACAATCATCTTTGGGCTCAGTTAATAACGCTGAATTAACTGACAAATTAAGTATTAATTCCTATAATGAGTCATGGAATGAAATTCTTTCTGATAGTTCATCAGTTTCTTTTCCTCAAGGTATGAAATCTCAATTTTCATATTTTTATAGTTCCAATAATGATATGGCAGGTTGGATTAAAATCAGCAACACCAATCTTGATGCTCAGGTTGTTCAAGGTGATAACAACGAATACTATAAAAATAAGGATTTCTATGGAAATGATAACAAATCAGGATGTCCGTATATTGATTACAAAAACGAAACATATGAACTTGATGATAATACAATAATTTATGGACAAAATTCCAACAATAATCTTATGTTTTCTGTTCTTGAACAGTATAAGACTATTGAAGGATATAAAAATTCACCAATTATTGAATTCAGTACCTTATATAAATCATATACATTCAAGGTTTTTGCGGTGTTTATTGCGACTGACAGCCCTGTAAGTGATAATGGTTTTAGTTATACTGTTACTGATTTTATGTCTGACAATAAATTCGGTGAATTTATCAATGAAGTTAAAGTCAGAAGTCTTATTAATACGGATGTATCAGTACAGACTGATGATAAAATTTTGACTCTTGTTACTCCAACTCGTGAATTTGATAATGCACGACTTGTTGTAATGGGAAGAATGGTTCGTGAAAACGAATCACCTAATGTGAATGTGGATGGTGCAACTATTAATACATCACCAAAATATCCACAGGTTTGGTATGATAAAAAAGGTGAAAGCAATCCTTTTGCATAATAATTTAGCAGGTAAAAAGTAGGGAAAAGAGAGGTTATTTGAATATGAGAACAAAAGTGTTATCACTTAATGTTGACAGAAGTATGTCTTTTGCTCGTTTTCAGGCTCGTGTTGAAAGTAGTATAAACAACTATACTGATGATTGCGTCTTCCAGCAATTTGAAGATATCAGAGAAATGTTTGTTGCTTTACAGAGTGCACTTGAAAACGATGAATTAATTCTCACTGCTGTTGATGTTAAAAATTATTTAAAATTTAAAAATGCGTTAATTCAGGCTTTTGGCACAGAGGTTGTATATAATTCAACTGTGTCAAAACGAGTTGAAAAATTAAGCCTTGATGATAAAAAGAAGCAAGCCTTTTCCGCTTTCCCTGAACCTGCAACTGTGTTTGCATCTGATGATGGACTTTATTCAGGTTTTGCAATGGCTAACGGAAATCAGCATCTTATTCTTTTACCTATAGACAATTATAGAATTGATGAAATTTTAAGAAATGGTGTAATTCCTTATCTTAATGAACAGTTAATGGCTAAATATGATGACATTGTTTTATCAACTGAAAAGCCTCCATTTTTCGATAAGGTTTCATTTGCTGTAAACAGTATTCTTGAATGTGATTCATTGGTTGCTGTTAACGGTACAAGAAATGCAGAGGTTTTAAAGAGCTGTGGCGATGAAGTTGTAGGTTTTGATAAAGCATTTGTATTTACACCTTATGTTGAGGATAAAGGTAAGATTAATCCTACTGAATATACTGCACAGCTTGCAAGAGTAAGCCTTGATTTATCATCTGCAAAACTTGGTGCTTGCATCAGTGATATTTATACATCAAATGATGCTAAATATATTTGTATTGCAGTTTCTGATGGTGATTCAGCACTTGTAAGAAAACTTTATATGTCAGATAATGAAACTGAACATGAGTTTGTTGAAAGTGCAGCAGTTGAGCTCATTGAACTTGTTGGTGAAAAGGTATCTGGTAAGAGAAGTGTTGGAATTGAAATTTCCGATTCACAGGATAATGTTATTACAGATGATGATAAGAAAATTGCAAAGAAAAAGCCTCTTGCCATCCTTGCAATTGTTATAGGTCTTGTATTCATAGTTTGTGCAATCTTTGCTTTTATTTTCCAGCAGAATGTAAAAGACGATAATAAAGGTGATACACCAACTGAATCAACAACTAATCCTATAATTTCAACTACTGAACCTACAACAGTTGGTTCTACAGCATATGATGAAAATATGATGAAACTTTCTGATTATCTTGTTTCAGCAATTATGAGTATGGATGAGGCAACAATTCAGAATAATATTTCAGAGTATAGTAAAGATGTACCGGAGTTTATTACTGTTAATGGTAAACAAATTCCTGCAAAACAGGCACTTGCTCGTCTTGTTACAGCAGAAATTTCTAACGGATATAACTTTGATGTTGTAAAGGCATATACAGTTGCTACATATACTTGTCTTAAAGTAATCGGCAATGATTTTGTTCTTGATAATGTAAGAATTTCACAGGCAGCAAATGGTGTTGTTACTCGTGCTGTTGAAGATGTTTTTGGTGAATATCTTACATATAATAATTTCCTTGCTGTTCCTTTGTTCCATAATCTTACAGCAGTAAATACTCTTGATATGTCAGCAAAATTACCATATCTTAAGAGCGTAAAATTAGAACGTCATCAGGATGTTAATGTTAGAACTTACCAATCAAGCAAGGTTTATTCTCTTGATGAAATGAAAGCAATCTTGCTTAAAAACAACAGTTCTGTTGTTCTTTCTGAAAACCCTGCTGAATGGGTAGTAATTAAAGAGCACGATGCTTCTGTTTCAGCAGATGTAGGTAATGTTAAATCTGTTGTTTTCAATGGTACTGAAATGACAGGTATTGAATTTAAAATGAAGGTAATGGGTGATGATAAGTTAGCGTCAATCTGTTTCCAGATTGTTTATAATGCAGAAACATCATCATTTATCGTTACAACATATGGTCAAGGATACGGAATTGGTATGGGTCAGATTGGTGCAAAATATCTTTCAGTAAATGACCATGACTATACAGCAATTCTCACAAAGTATTATGAGGGAACAACAGTTACAAAGGGGTAAATTAATATGAGTATTTTAGTTACAGGTGGCGCAGGTTTTATTGGTTCACACACTTGCGTTGAGCTTTTAAATGCAGGTTATGATGTTGTTGTTGTAGATAATCTTTACAACTCAAGTGAAAAATCTCTTGACAGAGTAAAAGAATTAACAGGAAAAGATTTTTCATTCTATCCTTATGATATCCGTGATAAGGAGAATATGAGAAAGGTTTTTGAAAATCATAATATTGATGCTTGTATTCATTTTGCAGGTCTTAAGGCGGTTGGAGAAAGCTGTGCAAAACCATTGGAATATTATGATAATAATATTGGTGGCACACTTGCTCTTTGTGAAGTTATGAGAGAATACAATTGTAAAAAAATTGTTTTCAGTTCATCAGCGACAGTTTATGGTAGCAGTAACATTTCTCCACTTAAGGAAGATATGAAAACAGGTGGTACAACAAATCCATACGGTACTACAAAATATATGATTGAAATTATTCTTGATGATTTCCATAAGGGTGATAATGAATGGGCAGTAACTCTTCTTCGTTATTTTAATCCAATCGGAGCACATAAGAGTGGTCGTATTGGTGAAAATCCAAATGGTATTCCAAATAATCTTATGCCATATATTACACAGGTTGCTATCGGTAAATTACCTTGCCTTAATGTATTTGGTGATGATTATGATACACATGATGGTACAGGTGTAAGAGACTATATTCACGTTGTTGACTTGGCGCTTGGTCACGTTAAAGCTGTTGAAAAAATCCTTAAGGATGAACCAAAGGTTAATATTTATAATCTTGGTACAGGTAATGGATACAGCGTTCTTGATATTGTTAAGGCTTTTGAACAAGCTTCAGGACAGAAAATTAATTATAAAATTGCTCCTCGTCGTCCTGGCGACCTTGATGTTTGTTATTCAGATGCAACAAAAGCATTCAATGAACTTGGTTGGAAAGCTGAACGTGACCTTCTTGAAATGTGTGAAGATTCATGGAGATGGCAGAGCAATAATCCAAACGGTTTTGATGAATAATTTAGTTTAAAGGGTGATTTTTGTGAAAAAAGGTTTAATTGTTGTTATTGCTATTGTTGCAGTAATTGCAATTTTAGGCGGAAGTTTAGTTTCATCTTACAATGGTCTTGTTGATAAACAGGCAAATGTTGAAAATGCAGATGCACAGATTCAGGTACAGCTTCAACGCAGAGCTGATTTGATTCCTAACCTTGTAAATACAGTAAAAGCGTATGCATCTCATGAAGAAGATGTCTATACAGCACTTGCTGATGCTCGTGCTAAGCTTAATTCTGCATCAAACCCTGAAGAATATAAGGAAGCAACAGATAGCTTTGATTCAGCTCTTTCAAGACTTTTAGTTGTTGTTGAAAATTATCCTGAACTTAAAGCAGACAAGAATTTTATTGCATTACAGGATGAACTTGCAGGTACAGAAAACAGACTTTCAACTGCAAGAAAGGATTACAATGATGTTGCAACAGAATATAATGCTTCAATCAAAAAGTTCCCAACAGTAATTTTTGCTGGAATGTTTGGTTTTGAAAAAGTTGACTTATTCGAGGCATCAAGTGAATCACAGACTGCTCCAACAGTAAACTTTGATTGATTTTTAAAGATATGAAAAAGATAATTGTACTTTTATGTACCTTATTTTTAATTTCTTCACTGACTTTTTCATCTTATGCAATATCATTGCCTGAACCAACAAATGATTTCTTTGTGAATGATTTTGTTAATATTATTGATGATATTGATGAATCAGAGATTATGAAGATTGGTGCTGATTTATACGAACAAACCAATGCTCAGATTGTTGTTGTCACAATTGATTCACTCGATGGGTACGATGTTGATGAGTATGCACTTGAGCTTGGCCGTAAATGGGGCGTAGGAAACGAAGATAGTGATAACGGTGTTGTTATCTTACTTTCTCTTTCTGACCGTCAAATCTCAATTCAGGTCGGATATGGCTTAGAAGGTTGTCTTAATGATGGTAAGGTCGGCAGAATTCTTGATGATTATGCTATTCCATATTTAACCGTTGATGATTTTTCAACAGGGCTTACAGAAGCATATAAAGCAGTTGCTTATGTTGTTTGTGAGGAATATGGTGTTGAGTTAAATGCTGAATATGAAATTCAGAATTATGATACTTATGAATCTGATTCAGAAGACATTGGTGAAGATGTACTTGGTGGACTTTTTATTGTAATTATAATTATTATAATTACAATAGTTGTTCTTAATAAATCCTTTGATGGAGACTCTAATAATGGTGGCTCGCATCACGGTGGTGGAAGATATTATGGTGGTCCAACAATATACCGTGGAGGATTTTCAGGTGGCTCACGAGGTGGATTTTCCGGCGGAGGTGGTGGCTTCCGTGGTGGTGGAGGTTCATTCGGTGGCGGTGGCGCATCAAGAGGGTTCTGATTTATGAGAGTATTTGATTTTGATAATACGATTTATGATGGCGAAAGTATAATGGATGTTTTTCTTTATTTTTTAAAGAAGGATTTTAAAACCATTATAAGATTTGCACCAAAATTTATTAAGGATTTTATCCGTTATAAATTAGATAAAATCACTGTTGAAGAAGCAATGGAAAGCTACGGAAAAGCTTTTAAAGAATATTGCCAGAAATATGATAATATCTATGATGAATTTGAAAAGTTCTGGGATTTGAACG
This sequence comes from Candidatus Fimenecus sp., assembly GCA_045631075.1. Classification (GTDB taxonomy): domain Bacteria; phylum Bacillota; class Clostridia; order Oscillospirales; family Acutalibacteraceae; genus Fimenecus. The sequence continues at coordinate 43,102 of JAZQUC010000017.1, forward strand.
AGCATAAAGTAAAAGATTTTTATGCTCAAATTCAGGATGAAGAAGATATTGTAGTTTCAGGTTGTCCATATTGTCTTTTAAAAATTATATGTGACAGAATTGGCATAAAACATTACATAGGTTCTGATATTGACCCTATTAAGGGTGAAATAAACAGTATATGCTATAAGGAACATAAACTTGAAGTTTTTCGTTCTGTATATGGTGATGTCATTATCGATGATTTTTATACAGATTCAATGGCTGATAAACCTATGATGGATATTTCAAAAAATGTCTTTATGGTAAAGGGTAATCAGATTACTCAAACTAAAAAAGACGGTATTACAATATAATAAATATGAGTAAATTGGGCAGTTGCGTAAGTGTTTACTTGTGAGGAAAGTCCGAGCATCATACAGCAGGGTAACGGCTAACAGCCGCCGAGGGTGACCTTAGGGAAAGTGCATAGAGAATAACCGCCGTTTTTACGGTAAGGGTGGAAAGGCGAGGTAAGAGCTCACCAGCGTTGCAGAGATGTAACGGCTGAGCAAACCCTACCCGATGCAACATCGACTGGAGTTGTCAGCTGGGCAGATACTCCGAAAGATGGCTTCAGGTATGTGGCAACACATATCGCAGATAGATAATTGCCTTAAACGACAGAACTCGGCTTACAGATTTACTCATTTTTATAACAGAGTGCTTATGTGCTCTGTTATTTTTTTCTTTCAAAACAATATTTTTCTTATATTATGTTGTCTAAGATATATATATAGGTTGACAAAAATCAAAATGATTTTTAAAATATATATAAGAAAGGATGATTATTATGAAAAAAGTATTAGTTGTTATGTTGACGATTGCTGTTGTGTTTTCAATAGCAGTGATTCCCGCATCTGCTTGTACTGGGGTGAATAATGATGTTCAGTTTCGTCCTGTGAATAAAAACAGTTTTGTGACTGACTACCCTTATGTATTTGTTCACGGAATGGGTGGTTGGGGACCAACAAATAAGTTTTATAAATTTTCACCTTACTGGGGTGGAGGACTCTCTCTTTCTAATAACGACTTTGTGAAAATGTTAAATGACCAAGGCGTTGAAGCTTATGCTGCTGCAGTTGGTCCTTTGAACAGTGCTTGGGATAGAGCTTGTGAACTTTATGCTCAACTTACAGGTACAGTTGTTGATTATGGTGAAGCACATTCAAAAGCACATAACCATGACAGATATGGATTTTCATACGAAGGTGTTCCATTAATGGGAAAAGAATGGAATCCTAATGATAAAATCAATCTCGTTGGACATTCATTCGGTGGTGAAACAATCAGACTTTTCACTTCTCTTATGACTTATGGTTGTGAAGAAGAAATTGATGCAACAGGTGATGCTACAAGTCCTTTGTTTATTGGTGGTTATGATAGTGTTCATTCGTGTATTACACTTTCAAGTCCTCACAATGGTACACAAGTGGCAAATATCTTATATGACCCAGGATACCCACTTTATGGAGTTGTATTTCTTTATAATGTAATCGGCTCAACTCTTGGTAATAATTTTCTTGTTTTTTCATTACAAATGAGTCATTTTGGACTTACACCTGCACAGGGTGAAAGAAAAGCCAATATCAATATGCAGAGTGTATCAAATTACTATTACGCAGAGGATAATTGCTATTACGATTTGACCATTCGTGGAGCTAAAGAACTTAACGAAAAAATTAAACTTTCACCAAATACATATTATTATTCATATACTACATCTGCGACAAATCAGATTAGTGAAAATGGTCCACAGATTATAAATAAAACTGTTACGCCTATTTTCTATATCTCATCTGGAATGATGTTCTTGTCAGAAGGGAAAACTTATGATGGAGTTACAATAGAAGGTAATTGGGCGGCCCATGATGGCATTGTGCCACTTGCAAGCGCATTATATCCTGAATGTGATGCTGCAACTGCAAAAAGTTATGAAGAAAGTATCGCAAGTGGTGAAATTATTGAGCCTGGCAGATGGTATTATATGAAAACATTAGAGGGTACTGACCATTTCGATTTTTGTGGTACAAAGGATTACCCAACAAGTGCTGATGATTTTTATTTATCAATGGTTGAAACGGCAAATAGCAGATAAAATTGAAAGGACTGTCATTGACGGTCCTTTTTAACATTGTAATAATTATTACATATAATGAGTCGAGGTGATTTTATGTTCGACTCTATAATTTGGTTTGTTTTTGTTGTTCTTATACTGCTTGGAACAGTTGCAATTTGTTACCTTATTATGTTAAAATTGTTATTATCAAAAATGTATAATGCTTATTATGTTATTTTGCCTTGCAATGAAAATTCAAAAGATGTTCGAAAAAAAGCATACGGAATGCGAATTAAATTAAATTTCATAAATGAAGATATAAACAGTAAAATTGTTGTTCTTGATTATGGGATGAATAATGATGAAAAAGAAGATTTACTGAATATTTGCAAAGAGTGTAATGGCATATATTATGTGAAAAATGAGTGCTTAAAGGATTTTTTAGATGGAAGAATTTGAATCAAAAATCAAATTAAAAGGTATTGTAACTGATATAACCTTTCGTAATGATATGAATGGTTATACGGTTTTCCTTGTCGATACAAGCGATGAAGAAATAACCGTAGTTGGTATAACACCTGATTTGAAAATGGGTGACAAAGTCGAACTTGTAGGAGATTATACATATCATTCAGTTTACGGAAGACAGTTTAAAGCTGACTTCTGCAATGCCTTGTTGCCTGAAACAGTAGAAGACTTATATCACTATCTTGCAAGTGGTGTTATTAAGGGTATTCGTGAATCAACTGCATTAAAAATTATTGATAAATTTGGTGAAAAGACATTTGATGTTCTTGAAAACGAACCTGAAAGACTTGCTGAAATCAAGGGCATTTCATTGGAAAAAGCCAAAAAAATCGGGAAAGAATACAAAAGACAAGCATCCACAAGAATGCTCATTATTAATCTTTCAAAATATGGTCTTAATACTAACGAATGTCTTATTGCATTTGATAAATTAGGTGCAAGTGCTGTTGAAATAATCGAAAATAATCCATATGTTCTTTGTGAAGGTGATAAAAGAATTTCATTTGAACGAGTAGAGCAAATAGCAGATATGTTGCCTAATAAGCCTGACTCAAAGCACAGAATTGAAGCAGGAATCTTGTATGTTATAAGACATAATTATCTTAATGGTCATACTTGTCTTCCACTTGAAAAAATTTATACACCATCAGGTGAACTTTTAAATGAAACAAGAGAAAACATAGAAATTGCTGTGGAAAACCTTGTTTCAAATAAAAGGGTTATTGTTGAAAAAATTGGTAAAAAAGATTTTGTTTTTTTGCCTGAAAGTTATATTGCTGAAAAAAGTATTGCAAGCAGATTGAGAGTTTTATTAAAGTTTCCGCCTGAAAATCCAATTGACGTAGTATCGTATATTTCTAAAATTGAAAAAAGACATAACATTGAATATGCAGAACTTCAGAAAGAGGCAATAATTACTGCAGTAAATAAGGGAATTCTTATTCTGACAGGTGGTCCGGGTACAGGTAAAACAACAACACTTAATGGTATTATTAGTATGTTCGAAAAGGATTTTCTTGATATTGCACTTTGTGCACCGACAGGTCGTGCAGCACAAAGAATGACGGAAACAACAGGACGAACAGCAACAACAATTCATAGACTTTTAGAAGTTGAATGGGGAGAAGGGGATAAACCGGTTTTTAAACGAAATCTTCGTAACCCTCTTGATTGTCAGGCTCTTATAGTTGATGAAATGTCTATGGTTGATATTTTCTTGTTTTCAAGTCTTCTTGATGCACTTCCTTTTGGTTGCAGACTGATTATGGTTGGGGATAGTGACCAGTTGCCATCTGTAAGTCCGGGTAATGTTCTTAAAGATTTAATTGAAAGTGGTCTTTTACCTGTTGTACAGTTGAAGGAAATTTTTCGTCAATCAATGGACAGTAACATTGTAAAGAATGCGCATGCCATTGTTAATGGTGAATATATTGAAACCGATAACAAAACAGGCGATTTTTATATGATGCAAAGAGCTTTTGCACTTGATGCCGTTCGTACCATAAAGGAACTTTCAATAACAAGACTTACTAATGCATATGGTTTTGACCCTGCAACACAGATTCAGGTACTTTGTCCATCAAAAAAAGGTGAAACAGGTACGGTAAACCTTAATAATGTATTGCAAGAAGCACTTAATTCACCATCACAGAATAAAAGAGAACATAATACAGGTTATCGTCTTTTCCGTGAAGGTGATAAGGTAATGCAGACGCGTAATAATTATAACATTCACTGGGAATCTGATGATGGTGATGGTGACGGAATTTTCAATGGTGATATTGGTTTTATTGAAACTATTGATATGCGTAATGATGCTGTTATCATTGATTTTTCAGGAAAACGTGCTACATATTCTAAAGAGCAATTGCAGGAAATTGAACTTGCATACGCCATAACTGTTCATAAAAGTCAGGGTAGTGAATTTGATGCAGTAATTATGCCTGTAATCTCAGTTAACAGCAGACTTTGTTATAGAAATCTTTTGTATACTGCAGTTACACGAGCAAAAAAGTTGATGATTCTTGTTGGTACAACAGGGTGTCTTAACAGTATGATTGATAATAATAAGACTCAATTAAGATATTCATCACTTAAACATTTTTTGCTTGACAATTAATTTGTCAGGTGTATAATGTAATCAAGCCAAGTAAATATAGTTATGGGTGCTGACGGGTAAGTCGGCTGAGATTGAGGGTAATCCACCTCTGACCATTGAACCTGATACGGATAATGCCGGCGTAGGAAATTTTCATTCAGCCTTGCGGTATTCCTTGGCTGAATTTTTTATTTGGAGGTAAAAGAGAATGAAAAAGAAAAATCTATATTGGTTGGTAGAAAGTGCAGTTATGATTGCACTTGCAGCAGTTCTTGAACTTGTTGCAAAAATGGTAATACCCGAAATGCCATTCGGTGGACAGGTTACAATAGTAAGTATGTTACCTATTGTGCTTGTTGGTTGGAAATATGGTATTGGAAAAGGTATTGTTACAGGTTTTGTTTATTCACTTGTACAGATGGCTTTGGGTGTAAAGACAATAAGCAGTCTTATTTTACCTTCATCTGATGACTATCTTGGTGGCCTTGGCAACATTGTATTGATGTTTATTTTTGATTATATTGTTGCTTATACTGTACTTGGCCTTGGTGCAATATATAAACAAAGAATCAGGAATAACAGCGTATCTCTTACTTTAGGTGCATTCACAGTTTTAACACTGCGATACATTTCACATATTATTTCAGGCTATATTCTTTATGGTGCATGGGCAGAATGGTTTTTTACACAGGAAGGTTTCTACTCATGGGGACAAACAATAATGAATACATATACAGGAAATGCTCTTTCTCTTGTTTACTCGATAATATATAACGGATTTTATATGATTCCAGAAATTATTATCACAACTGTCGTCGCGGTAATTATAGGCAAAATTCCTCAAATCACAAAGGTTAAAAATTAAAACAAAAGACTCCCTTGATGGTTTTCAAGGGAGTTTAATCTTTTATTCAAAATTTCTGTCAAAGCTTCTGTATTGGATTGCCTCTGTAATATGCTTTGTATCAATTATTTCCGAATGGTCAAGGTCAGCAATTGTTCTTGCAATTCTTAATACTTTGTCATATGCTCTTGCAGAAAGTGAAAGTCTTTCGAATGCAGTTTTAAGAATAAGCAAAGCATTTTCAGTTAACTTGCAGAATTTTCTTGTTGCAGAAGCATCCATTTTTGCATTACAAGTAATCTTTGTACCCACAAATCGTTTGTGTTGTATTTGTCTTGCTAATTCAACGCGCTTTTTAATATCAGCAGAACATTCAGCCTTACTTGTTCCTGAAAGATTTTCAAAATCTACAGGTGGAACATTTATATGAATATCAAGTCTGTCAATAAGAGGACCACTTACTCTGTTAAGATATCGTTGCGCAGCACCATTTGAACAGGTACATGGTCTTGTAGGATGTCCATGATAACCACAAGGACATGGATTCATTGCGCAAATCATCATGACTGAACAAGGATATTGAAATTTTGCAGCAGCACGAGAAATGCTGATAACACCATCTTCAATTGGTTGACGAAGAACTTCAAGTGTATTTCTTGTGAATTCAGGTAACTCATCAAGAAACAAAACACCATTATGTGCAAGTGATACTTCGCCTGGTCTTGGAATTGCACCACCACCGGAAAGTCCGGCAGGGGATACTGTGTGATGTGGTGAGCGGAATGGTCTTGAACGAATAAGTGAAATACCGCTTGGTAATGCACCTGCAATTGAATATATATTTGTTGTTTCAATTGATTCATCAAATGTCATATCAGGTAAGATTGATGGCATTCGTTTTGCAAGCATACTTTTACCTGAACCAGGAGGTCCGACCATGAGAACATTATGACCACCTGCAGCAGCAATTTCTAATGCTCTCTTAACCTCTTCCTGTCCTCTAACATCTGAAAAATCTGGAATGTTGACAGGATTGTAATATTCCTTATATTCGTCAGTTGTAATAGGTTTAATTTCTTCGATTCCTGTTAAGTGTTTTAATAATTGAAATACGCTTTTAACAGGATAAACTTCAATACCCCTAACAACAGCGCCCTCACTTATGTTTTCATATGGAATAAAAATTTTTTTGATTCCATTCTTTTTAGCACAAAGAACCATCGGTAAAACACCGTTAACTTTTCTTAACTCACCATCTAGAGCCAATTCACCGATAAACGCCATTTCATCGGTAACACCTTTTAACTGTTCGTTTGCACTAAGTAATGCAATTAGAATAGGAAGGTCATAAATGGGACCTTCTTTCTTTATATCTGCAGGAGCAAGGTTGACAGTTATTCTGCTGACTGGATATTGTAAATTGGCATTTTTAATTGCTGAACGGACACGTTCTCTGCTTTCAGATACAGCAGTATCAGGGAGTCCAACAATATCAAAGCGAGGCATTCCGCCTGATATATCAGCCTCAACAATTACCTTGTATGCTTCCATTCCAAAAAGTCCTAGACTTATAATTCTTGAAAACAAAATATCACATCCCAATGTTAATGTAATAATTATACAATATTACGCATAATATTTTCAATATTAAATTGAAATCATATTTACATTTGACAAAAAATAGGATAAAATATATACAGATAAATTTGGAGGTTTTATAATGAACGACATAAATAAACTCTATAATTTGTGGACTTCTTCTGCTGTTGCAGATAAAGACTTGATTACTGAGCTTGAAAATATTAAAGGTGACGACGAAGCAATTCTTGACCGTTTTTATAAAAATCTTGAGTTTGGTACTGCAGGACTTCGTGGTGTTATTGGTGCAGGAACAAACAGAATGAACGTATATACTGTTAATCAGGCAACACAGGGATTAGCTGATTATCTTAACGAATCGTTTGAAAATCCTTCAGTTGCAATTGCTTATGATTCAAGAATTAAGTCAAAGGAATTTGCAGAAAGTGCAGCCGGTGTTCTTGCAGCGAATGGAATTAAAGTTTATATTTATCCTGAACTTGTTCCAACTCCTATGCTCTCTTTTGCTGTTAGAAGACTTAATTGTTCATCAGGTATTATTATTACAGCCAGTCATAATCCATCAAAGTATAATGGTTATAAATGTTATGATCCAAATGGATACCAGATGACTGATGAGGCAGCTGAAAAAACATATAATTATATTCAGAATATTGATATGTTCACAGGTGTTAAAACAATGGATTTTGATGATGCACTTGCTGAGGATATGGTTGATTTTATTGAAGATTGGCTTTATGATGAATTTTATGAGAAAGTTCTTTCTTGTCGTGTAAATCCTGATGCAATCAAAAAATCAGGACTTAAGATTATTTATACACCACTTAACGGTGCAGGTAATAAGCCTGTGCGCAAGGTGTTTAAAAT
>JAZQUC010000018.1:0-1995 GCA_045631075.1 Candidatus Fimenecus sp.
AAGGTCGATAACCTGGTCACGAACTACCTTAGGGTTTGAACCAAGAACTGTAGGTCCACCAGCCTGAAGGAAGTCAAAGTACTTGTTTCCGTCAACGTCATAAAGGTAAGCACCTTCAGCCTTTGTGAAAACAAGTGGGAATGGATAGTTGAAAGCAAGGTTGTGCTGAACACCACCAGGGATGATTGTCTTTGCTTCAGAAATCATTTCCTTTGATTTAGCACATTTCTTATCATAGTACTCTTCTTCATAAGCTTTAAGAACTTCAGGCTTAATTGAGTAAATTGGTTTGCTGATAAGTTCGTCAAGCTGTCTGTTAATCTGAGCAGCGTCATGATAATGTGCAATTGCGAATCTTGTGTCTGCCATAAATTTTTTCCTCCATTTTTTAGAAGTATTTTTTTGTCTGTCACAATAACCGACAATAGTTCACATACAATTATATCACTAATTTTTACTATGTCAACAATTTTTGGAAAATAACAAAAACTCAAAGAGTTAAAAAATATCTACAAGTTAAAAACAATCTAAAATACAGTTAAAAAACATCTAAATGATGATTTAAACAATAAAAATATCGTCGTTTTTCTGTCAACAATAAACAAAAAAGCGACGATAATATGTGCAATACAGAGATTATTAAGTAAAAAACAGTGTTTAGATTAAAATTAACTATTTAGTACCGAATAATGATTTTACAAGCTCACCTGCATCATGATTGTTGAAATCAGTAGGGGAGTTTTTAAAGTTTTTAAGTGTTTCCCATCGTGTAACATAACCTTGAATTTTTTTGTCAGGAATAGATAAATTTAAATCACATAATTGTGAGATAAGATTTTTCACAGATTCCTTGTCACTATTCATAGCATTCATAACTTGATGGAAAAGAGTAGGGTTAGCTTTTTCTGCTTCATCAAGATATTGAGGTATAAAAACAGCACAAGCAATTCCATGTGGAACATCGTAATCTTCTGTCAATGCATAACCCATACCGTGTGGAAATCCTGTACCGCCCTTATTAAGTGCAAAACCTGCATAAAGAGATGCAAAATAAAGTGTATCACGGTCTTTTTCTGTTGGCAAATCGTTACTTTTACTCAACTTTTCAAGAATAGGATAAATCATTTTAATTGAAATAAGTGCAAATTGCTCTGTAAGAAAATCTGCACGAGGAGAAAACATTGATTCAATAGCATGGGCAAGTGCGTCGAGAGCAGTTGAAACTGTTGTTCTGTACGGAACGGAATAAGTGTATTTGGCATCTGCAATAGCATATTTTGCATAGTAATTTTTACCGCTTATGCTCTGCTTTCTGCCGTTTTCACGGGTAAGCACAGAAACACCTGAAACCTCACTGCCTGTACCTGATGTTGTGCCCATTACAACAAGTGGCAAAGGCTCATTTTCTACTGTCGCTGTGTAAATATCGTCATTAACAATGTGAGAATTTGTAGCATAAACGCATACTGCCTTTGATGCATCAAGAGGTGAGCCACCACCGATACCAACAACAAAGTCAGCCTGAAAATCTCTTGCAACCTTACCACCGTCACAGCAAGTGCTGGTCAACGGATTTTCTGTAATCTTATCAAAAACTGTGTATTCAATGCACAATTCATCAAGCACAGAAGTTAATTCGTCAAGCGCACCTGACTTTTTCGCAGATGAATTGCCTGTAACAATAAGACATTTCTTTCCAAGAGTTGAAAAAATAGCTTTGTTGGTTTGTAAAGCACTTTTACCACCGAGAATATTCACCGGCATATAAAAACTGAAATCATAATTCATATAAATCACTCCAATGAGATTATTTTACCATTACAAACAAAAAAATCAACCATTATTTTGTTATACAAATTATAATTTATAGGGGAGTTCGAATTCTTGTCTCCCCTGAAAGGGGAGATGTCACCGCAAGGTGACAGAGGGGTTTGTAAAGTGTGTCAGTTAGTTTATTTATCAAGGAACAGACCCCTCAGTCTCACTTCGTTCGCC
>JAZQUC010000019.1:0-8116 GCA_045631075.1 Candidatus Fimenecus sp.
GAACCGACAATAAGCATTTCAGGACTGAAAGCAAAGATATACGGAACGATGAAAGCGGTAATTGCAAGTCGCGTTGCCGTAACACCCGTTTTCATCGGGTTGGATTTCGCAATTGCCGAACCTGCATAAGCTGCAAGAGCAACCGGCGGTGTGATATCTGCCACAATACCGAAATAGAAAACAAACATATGAGCCGCAAGTGCCGGGATAGCGAGTGTTTCCATTCTCATAAGAATGGGAGCAACCATCGACGCCATGATAACATAGTTTGCTGTTGTCGGAACGCCCATACCGAGGATAATACACATTACCATTGTAAGTAAAAGTGCAAAAATCGGATGGATTTCAGATGCATCGTAAATGAATGATGCAAGATCGTTTGCAAGACCTGTTTTCTGAACCATCGCTGAGATACAGCCTGCAACCGCACAAGCGAGAGCAACACCGATTGCATTCTTTGTGCCGTTAGCGAGTGACTGGATATAAACCTCCAGACTGAACTCAAACTTCTTGTGTGCAATTGACTTGATGATATCCTCAAGAAGCTTCACGGCGATTGCCGCAAAAATTGCGATAACCGCAGCCTTTGCCGGTGAGAAGTAGTTCATTGAAACAACAAGTGCTACAACAGGAAGAAGAAGATATCCCTTTGAAATCACAAGCTTGAAGAAGTTAGGAATAGACTCCTTGGGAAGACCCTTGAGACCGAGCTTCTTTGCTTCAAAGTGAATCATCATAAAGATACCTGTGAAGTAAAGTACAGCAGGAAGAATTGCAGCAATAGCAATCTGTGCGTAAGGAAGACCTGTATATTCAGTCATAAGGAAAGCAGCAGCACCCATAATAGGTGGCATAATCTGACCACCTGTTGAAGCAGCAGCCTCAACTGCAGCAGCAAATTCAGGCTTGTAACCGCAACGCTTCATAGTAGGAATTGTAACAGAACCGCTACCAACTGTGTTAGCAACAGAAGAACCTGAATACATACCTTCCATAGCACTTGAAATAACAGCAACCTTAGCAGGACCACCAACTGATTTACCTGCAATTGAGTTAGCAAGGTCAACGAAGAATGCACCAATACCTGATTGCTCAAGGAATGAAGCAAAAATAATGAAAAGAACGATAAATGATGCACAAACGTTAAGAGGTGTACCTGCAATACCTTCTGTTGTATAGAAGAGCTTGTAAACGATAATTCTTAACGGATTTCTATTTACAACAAAGAATGCATAGGCAATAAATATTGATGAAACAATAACAATAGGTAAGCCTACGACTCTTCGACAAGCTTCAAATAACAGAATTATACCAACAATTGCGATTGCGATATCAAGCTCATTGATTCTTGATGCTCTGTCAACAATAGCCTGACAGTTAATTGTGTAATAGAAGAACGCACCTGAGCCTAAAATTGCAAAAATCCAATCGTAAAATGGTACATAGTTTGCTTTCTTTTTCTCTTTTTTGTGACTTGGGAAGATAATAAAAGCAAAGAAAACGATTATACCGATAAACAAGGACATTTTCTGTCTTTCTTCCATTGTGCCTGTCCAACCGTCAAGCATAACATAAAGAGAGAAAAATACCATAGCAGCTTTAATTATCTTCTGGAAGATGCCTGTGAAGTGACGTGTATTTGATTCCTTGTCAAATTCAGCCATAATTTTGTCAACGTCAACAACTTCATCGTCAGCTTCCATTGTAATTGGTTTTGTGTTTACATCTGACATTAACTACAACAATCCTTTCGTCAGAATTTCAAATGGTGTGGCAATCTCAAAAACAACCTTTGCATTTCTACCACATAAATCGCGAAGGCTTATTTCCTTGCCATCAATAGTGAGTATATGGTCAGAAACCGTACCCACAATATATCTTAACGGGTCATAAGTAATATCAAAACCCGTAATGACCATATTTCCGTCATCGTCATAGGTCATAGTCTGTCCTTCATCAAGTGATGTCTGTACACCTGCACCAAAGGAACGATAGGTAGTTGAATAAGCTCTGATTTGCTCATTCTCAATAATAAAAGTATCTTTAACAGGAGTTTGGTTAACCGAGTGGATAAATTCCACTGAAAACATAAGTCCGTCTTCAGCCTTTTGTGTGATGTATCTTGAGTTTGTATCGTCAACATACATTACAAGATAAGGCGTTGACAAAAGACTTATTAAAACAGCAGCCGCTGTAATGATTGTCATTAAAACGGCTGCAATAATTAACCTTTTTTTAGAACTTTTCAAGGTTATTTGGCTCATTATTTAATAGCGCCAACTTCTTTGAAGTATTTTTCTGCACCTGGGTGGAATGGAACTGAAATGCTTGAAACAGCATATTCAAGGTTCATTTCCTTAGCCTTATCGTGTGAGTATTCATCTACATTTTCATAGATAGCCTTTGTAAGGTCATAAACAGTTTCTTCACTAAGTTCGTTGCTTACGATAAATGTAGCCTTAACTGCAACTGTCTGAGCGTCCTTGTCGATACCATTGTATGTACCTGCAGGAACTGTGTATGCAGCATAGAAACCATAGTCCTTCTGAAGCTTTGCAAGGTGAGCATCGTCGATTTCAACAAGAACGATACCTGTAGTTGTTGAAAGGTCTGTGATAGCAACTGTAGGAGCACCTGCTGTGCAGAAGAAAGCGTCAATCTTACCGTCCTTAAGAGCATCAGCTGATGCTTGGAAGCTAAGGTTCTGCTTGTCGATTTCATCAAATGTAATATCATAAGCACCAAGAATCTGCTGAGCGTTGAATTCAACACCTGAACCACTGTCACCAACAGAAACTTTCTTGCCTTCAAGGTCAGCAACTGTCTTAATACCTGAATCAGCACGAGCAACAATCTGACAAACTTCAGCATAAACAGCACCGAGTGTTGAGAATGACTTGATAGCGCCGTCACTTTCAAAAAGTGATGTGCCGTTGTAAGCATAGTCCATAACGTCGTTCTGAACAATAGCTAAATCAACAATTCCGTCAGCAATATCAAGGATGTTAGCTTTTGAAGCACCTGATGACTGAACTGTAAGTTTCATATCAGTCTTTTCATTGATAACAGTTGCAACAACATTACAGAAACCATAATATGTACCTGTTGTGCCACCTGAACCAATGTTAATATTGGTGGTTGCTGCTGTGTCACCCTTGTTGTCGCCACAAGCTGTAAAGAAAACAGATGTGAAAACAAGAACTAATGCGAGAACTACTACTAATCTTTTTTTCATAAAATATCCTCCTATTTTTTCGTTTTGGTGAATAAAATTCATTCAACAAAACTTATTTGGAATAATTATACAATGAAATTCGCAATTATGCAAGTCTTATGAATAAATTTATTGTTGTGTCAGTTTTTTCCTTTAAGGCTACTACCCAAAACGTCAGATGCTTCAGAAATTGTAATAAACGCAGATGGGTCAATGGCAGAAACAATCATTTTAAGTTTTGCAATCTGGAATCTGTTTACAACAAAGTAAATTACTGAACGTGATTGGCCCGAATAATATCCTGTGGCATGAATCTGTGTAACACCGTAACCGAAATTGTGGCTTAAAGCGTCACAGATTTCTTCTTCTCTTTCAGTAATAATCATAACGGATTTTGCTTTATCAAGACCCTCAACAATAAAGTCAACAGATTTAATGCCAACTGCATATGTGATAATTGAGTAAAGTGGCAATTCCCAACTTCTGAAAACAATACCAATTATAATATAAAGGATAACATTGTAAATCATTACGAATGTACCAACGGTCATGTTAAGCTTTTTCGAGAAAATAACTGCCATAACTTCAACGCCGTCAATTGCACCACCGTAACGGATTGTAAGACCACTACCAACGCCCGAAATAAGACCACCAAAAATTGCACAAAGAACTAAATCTTTACCTGCAAAAGGTGATGAATTGGCTACATCAATGGGTAAAATATCTGTAATTAAAAATGAAGAAAGAGAATAAATCAACACAGCCCACAATGAATATATGGTGAATTGAAGTCCTTGCTTTTTCAAGCCAAAAAGAAAAAGTGGAGTATTGATTATAATAAGAAAGAATGACAGATTAAATTGTTCAGGTGTAACCTGCCACAAGAGCATTGATGTGCCTGAAATACCGCTGTCATAAAGATTAACAGGTGCTAAAAACATTGTAACACCAATTGAATTTATAATACCTGCAATAAAAAGAAGAAAGAAATTCTTGAATTTCAACCCTTTTAATTCCCCAATAACCTCACTTTTTAACTTTTTAATATCGATTTTACTCATCATTACCTCCAAATGTTTATTATATAATAAGTATAGCATAAAAATAAATTGTCTGCAAATGCAATCAAATTATAATTTGTCGGTGACATTTAATTGGATATTATTTGGCTCCCTCTGACGAGGGAGCTGTCTGCGAAGCAGACTGAGGGAGAGATTTAGTGTACAGAAAAACTATCTCTCTCTCCGTCAAAATCAAAGATTTTGCCACCTCCCTCGTCAGAGGGAGGCATTATAATCGCGTCGCAGACCCTTAATTCTGCATTCTGAATTCTGCATTTTGCATTCCCCCGACAAACTCCAATTTATCACTAAAGTAAAATTATTTACAACGTCATTGACTTTATTACTTTAATGTGATAAAATCAACGACGGTGATAATCTTGGAAAAGAAAAATACTTACAAGGCTGCGTATAAGGCAGCGTTTCCTCATACCTTACCGGTAATGACAGACTATCTTTTTATAGGCATAGCCTTTGGTGTTATGTTTGCTGATAAGGGATATAACTTTTTGTGGGCGGGTCTTATGAGCCTTCTCGTCTATGCAGGGTCTGGTCAGTATCTTGCTGTCAATTTCTTTGACCCGTCAGTAAGCCTTTTGCAGGTTGTATTCTTGACATTTATGGTTAATGTCCGTCATATTTTCTATGGACTTTCTTTGCTTGATAAGTTTAAGGTATCAGGTAAAAAGAAACCATATATGGTTTTCTCACTCACAGATGAAACATATTCTCTTTATTTTCTTACAAAAACACCACCTGATGTTGATGAAGGAAAGTTTTTATTTGCACTTGCAACACTTGACCAGTCATATTGGATAATTGGCTCAATAATAGGTGCTGTAGCAGGAAGCCTTATACCTTTTGATTCAACAGGCATTGATTTTGCCATGACAGCGTTGTTTATTGTAATCTTTGTTGAACAATGGCTGGAAAAGAAAAATCGTTTTCCTGCAATAGTTGGTGTAATTGCAAGCGTAATCAGCCTTCTTGTATTTGGTAAAGATAGTTTTATACTTCCTGCTATGATTATTATAATGATTGTCCTTCTTTCAAGCCATAGAATTGATGAGAAAAAGAATAAAACAGGGGAGGTAGAAAAAAATGACTAATCTTCCTGTTTCATTCTGGCGTTCAGTTATTATAATAGTATTGGTGGCACTAACAACTTTTGCCACAAGAGCAATTCCATTTATTCTTTTCCCAAATGGTAAGAAAATTCCAAAGGCTGTTGTGTATTTAGGTAAGGTGCTTCCGCCTGCTGTAATAGGTATGCTTGTAGTTTATTGCTTTAAGTCAGTAAGCATTGTTGATTCACCATTTGGATTACCTGAATTTATTGCAGGTGCAGTTGTTGTGTTACTTCACTTGTGGAAAAGAAATAATTTGTTAAGTATCGGCACAGGCACAATTCTCTATATGATACTTATTCAGTATGTTTTTGTATAAATTCAATAAATCAAGTTTGACGAGGAGTTTTTCCTCGTCTTTCTTTTGTGCAAAACTACTTAAAAATCCCTTATATATAATAGTATAGTAAAAAAATGGAATATCCCACCGTTAAAATGCATAAAATATACACAAATAATGTATATATACAAGCATTAGTAGGTGATATTTTGTAACCAATTTGTAATAATTTAAAAAAAATTTTAACAATCTTACAAAAAAATCTTAAATTCAAGCAAGAAAAACACAAAATATTGTGGTTTTAAGAGGCTTGATTGGATATTAAGTCGAAAATTGACTTTGTTTTTTGTGAAATATGAACAAAAATTGATTTTAAAAAAATTTGACTTTTTTATCGCGTATGAATATAATCTTCAAGGTCACAAAGCGAGAATAACGGTCGCTGTTTTAGGCGAGCCTTAAAATCCACTTTTCCAAGTCAGGGTTTGGGCAAGCACCTCACAAACATCAGGGGGTTAACACGACTTATTAAAGGAGCAGAATGATGAATCAAAATATTAAAGGGCAGGTAAAGGCTACTCGTCGTATTGCGGTACGAGTAACGGCTATTATTTTGGCAGTTGCCATTTTGTGCGCCGGAACAGCATTTGCTGCCACAAGTGAGACTTCTTATATCGTAGATATTTACGAAGGCTCACAGGTAACAAGAATTGAAACTACTGAAACAGTAGCAGAAAATGTTGTTGCCGAAGCAAAAATTCAGTTGTCCAAAAATGACAGACTTATACTCGACTATTTTAATCCAGGTAAGGACAGCAGAATTGAAATCTATCGTGCATGTGAAGTAACTTTTGTACATGCAGACGGAAAAACAATCGAAACTATATTTGCGGGAACAGTAGCAGAGCTTATCGAAAGTCAGGGTGTTACTCTCTCTGATACTCTTTTCTCAAGTGTCAACGTAAACGCTGTTGTGACAAACAATTTACGAGTTGAAATTATTAGTGCATTTGACATTATAATCAACGTTGACGGTGAAGAAAAGACAGTACAGACTACTGAAAAAACAGTAGGTGACGTGCTTACAGAACAGGGAATTACTCTTGACGAGGATGACGAAGTTTCACCATCTGCTGATACAGTTCTTTCAAATAATTTGGTTATTGATGTTCTTCGTGTTGAATATGTAACACGCGAAACAGAAGAAAAAATTCCTTTTACAACTGAAAAGGTTAATTCATCAGCAATGAACAAGGGTACACAGAAGGTTACTCAAAAGGGCGTTGACGGTGTTAAGACTTTCACTTATACAGATAAGGTTGTAAATGGTGTTGTTGAGTCTTCAGAACTTGTAAGTGAAGAAGTGACAAAAGAACCTGTCAAAGAGATTATCAAGGTTGGTACTCTTGTAAAACAGACAACAAAAAAATTAGGTAACAACAAGATTGAAAAGAATGGTAATCCTATTTCAGAATTGGAACTTCCATCAAAATACACAATCGGTAAAAACAATGTTCCTACAGAATACAAATACACAATTCAGGGTCGTGGTGCAGCATATTGCATTCCTGGTGGTATAACAGCAACAGGTAGACCTGTAAAGCCTGGTTACATTGCAGTTAACCCAAAACAGATTCCATATGGTACTGAAATGTGGATTGTATCAGACGATGGTGTTGTATATGGCTATGCTATCGCAGCAGATACAGGTGGATTTGTAAAGAAGGGTTACTTCACTTGTGACCTTTATATGAATAGCACAGAACAGTGTTTCCAGTGGGGAGACAGAGGCGTAACAATTTACGTATTATAATTTAAATGAGAAGAGTTCTTCGGAACTCTTCTTTTTTGTTTGCATTTCGGTATGTTTGTGCTAAAATATAAATATAATAGGGTGACAGAGATAATTCGAATCTGCCTTTAAACGGCTATTTTTAAGTCTTTTCGGCATTTCGGATTTGAAAGGCGGCAGCCTTCCTGCATCCTCAATATCCAAAAATCCAATAAAAATATCTCGTTTTAAGGTCGTAGATTTTTTACAGTGGGGATTTTTGGCAAGACAAGACACAAAACGGAGCAAATCCTTGGTGGATTTGCGAGTATTTTAACGATGGATTGACGGAAATCAGCCTGTAAAAAACAGGTTCGGATTATTTCTGTCACCCTAATGTCAGGGCGTGAATAAATGAGAGTATTGACAGTTGAGAATGTAAAAAAGGTTGAAGTATTGGCAAATGAAAGTGGTATTTCCTATCTTCAGCTTATGGAAAATGCAGGTTCATATTGTGCAAGAGTGATTCGTAAAACCTATGCAAATACAGACAAACGAAAGGTTCTTATAGTTTGTGGCAAGGGAAGAAACGGTGGCGATGGCTATGTTATCGCAAGAAAGTTGCACGAAAATAATTTCGATGTTACATTAATGCTTGCAATG
>JAZQUC010000020.1:0-2471 GCA_045631075.1 Candidatus Fimenecus sp.
TCCTTGCGGATTTATGAAGTATCCTGACGGATATGAAGTAGCTTACGCTATGAAGTATGCCTTACGGCATATTAAGGATTTGCTTCACTTCATATTTGTCGAAGACAAATACTGCATTATTCAACTGTATTTCTTATATGATAATGAAATTTTTCGTAGGGGTCGGCGTCCCCGACGACCCGTTGCTGGTTTATCTGTACACTTGTTTCGGGCTGCCGGGGGTGCGGGTGTCCAGTGGACACCTCTGCGAAGCAGAAGCACCGACCGAACCGGCAGGTGAGACTCGTCAGCCCCTACATTGCAACCATATTGGTTTTATTTATAATCGCAACGCAGTTCCTTAATTCTGAATTCTGCATTTAACTGATAAACTCCAAATTCTCGTTGCTCTCAAACAATCTCGACACCTGTATAATAATGCTTTAAAATTTCTTCGTATGTGGAACCTTGACGAGCCATATAATCGGCACCATATTGACTCATTCCAACACCGTGACCGTAACCGCTTACAGTAAAAACAAAATTCCCGTTTTTGTATTTACATGTGAATGTACTGCTTCTTAATGAAAAAAGACTTCGCATTTCACGACCTGTAATTGTTTTGCCACAGATTTCAATTGTTTTTACCATACCTGTTTTGGTGTTGGTAATTTTTTTGACCCATTTTTCTGGATTATCCGTAAAAGAAATATTTTTTTCTTTAAGGTTTTTCTTGAAATCACTTACAGTAACGGTGACTTCTGATTGAAAAGCAGGGGATAGCTTGTCACCTGCACTTGCAACGGATACAAGGTACGGATAATTTCCACCCCATACATCACTGACATTCTCTGTCTTTCCATTGGATATTGAGTGGAAAGCAGCGTTTATGTATTCTCCGTTATATTGCAATGTGTAATCAATAACCTCATCAACGCATTTTGCGATTTTTTTGTAGTATGCTTCATAGTTGTCTTTCCATTTTTCCTGTTGTCTTTCTTTGGTAAGAAAGCCCTGATGTGTAGTGCTATCACCGGATATATCAGCACCATTCAATGATTCAGGATTTTTGTTTTTTATGTATAAAAGTAGTGTGTGTGATGCCACAACCTGTGCCTTTATGGCTTCTTCGTGGTATGACGCGTTCATTTCCTCCGCCACAACGCCTATAAGATATTCTTTTAATGACATTTCAGTAATATCATTGCTGTTTGCTGACATAACCTTAACAGTAGGAACAGCTTCAGTAATAATGTTGTTATTATTCTGAATAGCTTCTTCATCAAGAAATTCCTGTGAAATCACATCAGAGGTTTTGTCGATGGCTACAAGCGGAAAAAGAATCATTCCCAACGCGAGTAAAAAGCATATCAAAGTGTAATTTTTCATTTTTTATCTCTCCCTTTTTGTTGACTTTATTGTTTCATTGTATTAAAATATACAATGTATACTTATATTATCCTGGACACATATCGATAAATTCTAAAGGAGGTAATTTTTATGTCAGAATATATTTCAAGTATCTCCAATGATGCTCTTTCAACTTTATGCGAAGAGCTTCGTAAAAATAACCATATTAATCCTGATTACTACAATAGATTTGAAGTAAAGCGTGGTCTTCGTAACTATGACGGAACAGGTGTGCTTGCTGGTCTTACACGTGTTTGTGCTGTTGAAGGTTACTATATGGACGACGGTGAAAAGGTTCCAAAGAATGGCCGACTTGTATATCGTGGCATCAGTATGTCAGATATCGTTGAACACTGTGAAAAGGAAAATCGTTTCGGATACGAAGAGGTTGTATGGCTTCTTTTGTTCGGTGCGCTTCCTACAAAGGAACAGTTAGAATGGTTTACAAAGTTGTTGGCAGAGTGTCGTAATCTTCCTGAAGATTTTGTTGAGGATATGATTATGAAGGCTCCATCACCTGATGTTATGAACAAGTCAGCTCGTAGTGTTTTGGCACTTTATTCATATGACCCTAATCCTGATGATATTTCACCTGAAAATGTGCTTCGTCAGTGTATTCAGCTTATAGCACAGATGCCTGTAATTCTTACAAGTGCATACCAGGTAAAGCGCAGAGTTTATGATAAAAAGAGTATGTATTTCCATCAGAATAAGACCGATTTGGGTACTGCTGAAAGCATTCTCCGTTCAATCCGTCCTGATAAGAAATTTACTGATGAAGAGGCAAAACTTCTTGACGTTTGTATGATTATTCACGCTGAACATGGTGGCGGTAACAACTCATCATTTGCCACACGTTGCGTTACATCAAGTGGTACAGATACATATTCAGCTATTGCTGCAGGTATCGGTGCGCTTAAGGGACCTCGTCACGGTGGTGCTAATATCAAGGTGTTCAAAATGCTTGAGGATATGAAGGCAAACATCACTGATATTACAAGTGAAGGTCAGGTTGCTGATTACATTACAAGAATTATGAATAAAGAAGCAAATGACCATTCTGGTCTTGTTTATGGTATGGG
>JAZQUC010000021.1:0-5576 GCA_045631075.1 Candidatus Fimenecus sp.
ATGATCAATAACTTGTAAATATTGTGCGTGTGTTAGCTTGTCAATGTCGCTGGTTAAAAATAAAAATGATCCTGTTGTGATTGTTTTATTTTCAAAATCAATTATAATTTGCCTGCGCCATCCGTTGCTATTTGTTTTTTCAGATAATTTTAAAATCATTTTTTTTACTCCTCATTTTCTGAAATAATGTCATTTATTTTTTGTTCTGTATCAAATAAGCGTTTTTTTAAGTTATTATAAAATTCGTTGCTTTTTTCAATGCTTGCAAAATCTTTGCTGTTTGTTTTTTCGGTAAAGCGTTTTATATCTTGTTCAATGTGGCAAAAATCAAAATATAATAAATGGCCAATATTTAGGATGATTTTATAATTATTTGCTTTTTCAATTTCAAAAATAATTCTTTTTTTTGTTTCATTGAAAATATTTTCAAGTTCTTTTATTTTTTCGCTGTTTTCGGTTTTTAAATATGCAGCTTTTTCACGTTCAGCTTTTAAAACTGCCGCTTTTCTCTTTAGTTCGCTGCGCCTGCGTTCCAATAAATACCCGCTTTTATCAATAAAATCATTTATATTTTTTGATTTAATATTATAATAGTTTATATTGTATTCTATTTGGGGGGCGTTGTTTTCTAAATGTTTTAAAAATAATCTATATATCCAAGAATTACCGCGCCCGTCTCCCATTGTGCAGCTATATTTAGATATGTTTTTATATCTTGCGTTAAAATCAAGATCGTTTTTCTTTGCTGGTGTTTTTAGTTCGTTGCGCTGTGTTATTATATATGTTTCTGTTTCGGGGGCCTTCCTCATTTTTTCAAAGTCTGATTTTCTGAAAAAATAATCAATGTTGACGTGCTTTTTTATATTTCTTGTATATGAATATATTTTATGATCAATGTTAACGACGCCATTTTTAACTGTTACCAGATGAAAATCTTTATCATAATTATTTTTGTTTCTTGTCAATAATATTATTGTTTCGGTTTTTACGTCCGGTTCTATTGTGTTATATATTTTGTTTATTGTGTAATTACCTTTTAAATAATAGATGTTGAAATTTTTTTCAAAATCAATATAAAAAGCGTTATGCAGCATCCTTGCGGCGTTGGGTTCCTCCTTTAATAATTTTTTTATAATGTTGTTTGCCTTCATTTTTTATACCTCCATATATTTTTTATTTTTTGTTTGCAATATTGCTATTACGATAACCATTTTAATTGATTTATCGTAAACAGTCAATAGATAAATCTTGATTTATCGTAAAGTTTACAATTTGTTAACATTTTAAGCAAAAGAAAAATTTTTTATATATAATGTAAATATACCTTATATATAGCAAAAACAGCCCCGGCGGGGGTGTAATAGCCCCGCCCCCTGCACCCTCTAACTCCCCTTACTATCCGAAAAAATAAAAAAGACATTTACGAAAAATACTATTGACAAGTTATCGTAATTATGATAATATATAGACATAACGAAAGGGGAAATAAAAAAATGAAAAATGTAATTGCTTATATTCGTGTTAGTACAGACGGGCAAGTTGGAGAAGATAAATTCGGACTTGAAACTCAAAAAGAACAGATTATAGAATACTGTGCAAAAAATGATATGAATATCGTACAATGGTACACGGATGAAGGGGAATCGGGTGCTGTTGAAAGACCGGGATTTGACGAAATAGTTTATGGTGAAGTAACAAATCCTCCTTGTGAATGTGTTGTTGTTGCCAAAAGTGATAGAGTTGCAAGGGATATAAATGTTTATTATTACTACAAAATGTTGTTAATAAAGAAAAACATAAAGTTAATTTCTGTTGCTGAAGATTTCGGTGCTATGGGCGTATTTGCTAATATGCTTGAAGCATTTACAATGTGTGTTGCTGATATGGAAAGACAGAATATCAATAAAAGAACAAGTGGCGGTAGAAAAATCAAATCCGAAAAAGGCGGATATAGTGGTGGCAGAACGCCATATGGATATAAGCCTTTGAGTGGGAAAATGGTTATTGATGATGCACAAGCTGAAGTTGTTAGAAAAATTTTTGAAATGAAAAAAAGCGGTTACACGTATCGTCAAATTGTTGACGAATTGAACCGCAATGGATATGTAAACAAAAGTGGCAGCAAGTGGGCAATTAGCTCCGTTCAGGTTATTTTAGGAAATGAGAATACTTATAGAGGAATGTATAAGTACGGCAAAAACGGAGATTGGGTAAAAGGCGTACACGAACCGATATTGACGAATAAATAAAAAAGAGTTAGGCATCAGTAGATCAAAATGGTATAAATTAGCAAGGGAGGTATCGTAATGAAAACAGTTGTAATGTATATGAGATTTGGAAGAGAATGTTTAAGCGTACCGCAATATTGTGTGTACTCTCCACAGTATTTTTTAGACCTAATAAGAAAATGCGAATAAATAAACGTTGCGATTTTTATTTTTATATGGTATAATCTGCAAAAAAATAAAAGAAGGTATTAAAATGAAAAAGAACATAGCAATCATTATATTATCGGTTGTGCTGGCATTATCAGTAGTGTATGGTTTTATTGCAACAATGGCTGCAAGAAGTTTTTCAAGTGAGAATGATGATTTGATTACTGAAAATAAAAAGTTATTGGAACAATATTCAGATGTAATATTGAATAACGACCCGCCTGTAACATTGAAAGCGGTTGGTAATGTTATTAGTGATAGTGCAACAACGCATAAAATAAATGATGATACAGTTTTAATTATTGTTTCCTATAATGATAATATTATTGATAAAGCAAAAGAGTATGCAAGTTCAATACCCGTTGTGTTAAAAACAGCAGAATATAAGACTTGCATTATAATGGTTGTTGATGATAATAATGATTGTAAATTTGGTTGGACTATACATTCTGACGGAAATTCAAAGGCGTTTATAGGTGAATAAAAATAAATAAGTGCAGCAAATGCCGCACTTATTCCAATGCACTTAATATCAAATAACATCGCCCATCTAAATGGTGTTTAATATTTACGGACTCCACCTCATTAATGTCCGTTTCTTCAATTAAGATTACGGTATCGTCTGTGAGATCTTTGATAAATTGTTTTAATTGTGCGATTGTCATTTGACTTAAATTTCCTTTCGTGTTATAATTTGAGCATAAGATATCACAAAGCGAAAAAATATGCAACAGCCAATTTTGTCGAACAGTTTTGATTTTTGTCGTTTCCACACACAAAACTGTTTTTTTGCGCTGACAGTTTTGTATAAAACGTTATCAAAATTGTTAAAAGTGGCGATTTTTACATTAAAAATAGGAGAACAAAAATGGTAGACCAGACAGAGCCGATTGTTTATAAATTGCAAGAAAAATATGCAATATACGAAAAAAGTGGCAAACACTTTCCACAATTAGCAAAAGAAAGTGGTATTTCTGAAGTTACTACTAAACGAATCATCAATGGTGTAACACAGAAGCCGAATATTTCTGACGTTATAAAGTTATGGAAAGCAATGGGTGGAACGGCAACTGAACTATTCGACGATACAGTTATTAAAGTTGACGTTGCTGCTGAAACACCCCAAGTTATTGTTCCCCAAATAGACGAGAAGTTATATACGCAAATAATTGATATATATAAAGAACAGTTAAAAGCCAAGGATAAACGTATAAATGGTTTGTTAGGCATTGTCGCAGGGTTAATTGTGGCATTAGTAGCTGTTTGCATTATTGCGTTAATTTAATTTAATAAAAATTAGAGCCTTTGAGCCAATTATCCGGAAAAATCCGGATGGTTGGCTTTTTTTATTTATTGGAGGTAAATATGGATAAAAAAACCGTCGCAAAATTAAAAAAGGAATTACTTAAAAAGAAATCCCACGATATTTTCAAGAATGTGCAAGCCATATTCGACCTTGCATATTCGACAGGGGATATGGATTTATGTTTTAAATGCCGAGAGATATGTGTTGAAAAATCAAAAAAATTCAAAAAAGACCGTCCTGAACACGCTGAACAATACAGACAGTTATATAAGAAAACTTTGTTAATGGCTGCACCGGTAGATTTCGATAGTTACTGTCAGTATATCGAATGGAACAGAGAAGCAAGCAAGAGGTTCTATCTGCCCCGTAGAAAACAGTTAAAGCCCGTTGCAATGGCGTTACAAGAGTTGGCCGAAGGTAAATTAGATGTATTATGTATAAGTATGCCTCCGGGTGTTGGCAAAACAACGCTTGCAATATTCTTCCTGACGTGGCTTGCAGGTAAAGAACCTGATAAACCTATGTTGACCGGTAGCCATAGTAATTCATTCTTGCGTGGTGTGTATGATGAATGTTTAAGAATAATGAGTAAAGACGGCGAATATCTATGGAGAGAAGTATTTCAGAATATAGATATTGAGAGAACCAATGCTGCTGACCTTGCCGTTGATATTGGTACACCTAAAAGATTTGCTACATTGCAGTTTACGTCAGTTGGTAGCGGTAATGCCGGTAAGGTTAGAGCCGAAGGTTTATTATACTGCGATGACCTTGTAAGCGGTATTGAGCAGGCAATGAGCAAGGAACGTTTGGATAAACTGTGGGAACAGTACACAACGGACTTAAGGCAAAGAAAAATCGGTAATTGCGTGGAATTACATATCGCAACCAGATGGTCCGTACACGATGTTATTGGTAGAATTGAACAGAAATACGGTGATAGTAAAAGAGCAAAATTTATTGTAATGCCTGCTTTAGACGAAAATGAGGAAAGCAATTTCGATTATATAAACGGCGTAGGATTTACAACGAATTTCTATCACGATATGCGTGATACAATGGACGATGCAAGCTGGCGTGCGTTGTATATGAATCAGCCAATAGAACGTGAAGGTTTGCTTTATGCCGAAAATGAATTACGCAGATATTTTGAATTGCCTGACGGGGAGCCTGACGGAGTTATAAGTATATGCGATACAAAGGATAGAGGTAAAGACTATGCGTTTATGCCGGTAGCATATATTTACGGCAAGGATTACTATATAGACGATTGTATTTGTGATAATAGTTTGCCTAACGTAGTAGAACCGCGAATTGTAAATTGTTTACTGAAAAACAAGGTGCAAATGTCGAGGTTTGAGCATAATAATGCTGGTGGCAGAATTGCGAAAGATATTCAGGCAGAATTAAAAAGGTTGGGCGGTATAACGAAGATAACAACGAAGTTTACCACAAGTAATAAGGAAACGAAAATTATTGTAAATAGTGCGTTTGTTAAAGAGCATTTTCTGTTCAAGGATAAATCGTTATATAAGAAAAAGGACGATTACGGGAAAATGTTAGATATGCTGTGTTCATATACTGTAGCCGGTAAAAACAAGCACGACGACGTGCCTGACGGTATGGCAATGTTATCAGAGTATGCACAGAGTTTATCGGGTAATAAGGTTGAGATATTTGACAGATTTTTTTAACATATTATTTCGGTAAAATCGAGAGAAAACGCATAAAACCCTTGACTAAACCGAAATAATATAGTATAGTAAAATTACAGGGTAGTGCTTTGGTTGGCATTTTTGTTCTCCGCCGTACCTCCGAGGCGGTAGTATCGGAGG
>JAZQUC010000022.1:0-9861 GCA_045631075.1 Candidatus Fimenecus sp.
TTCTGTCTTTTTCTACGTCTGTGATAACATAGTTGATTGTAACTTCTGCTGCTGTACCTGCAGTTGTTGGAACTGCAATAATTGGAACGCAAGGATTCTTTGTTGGAGCAACGCCTTCAAGTGAACGAACATCACTGAATTCTGGGTTTGTGATGATGATACCGATAGCCTTTGCAGTGTCCATTGAAGAACCGCCGCCGATTGCTACGATACAGTCTGTACCTGCTGCTTTAAATGCTTCAACACCCGTCTGTACATTTTCAATTGTTGGGTTTGGTTTAATATTTGAATAGATTTCGTAAGCAATTTCTGCACCATCAAGAATATCTGTCACCTTTTTAGTAACACCGAATTTAATAAGGTCAGGGTCAGAACAAACGAAAGCTTTTTTAAAGCCTCTTGCCTTGATTTCATCAGCAATAGCACTGATAGCACCTTTACCGTGATAAGATGTTTCGTTAAGTACAAAACGATTTGCCATAATAATTTTACCTCCATTAGTCAGAAAAGTCTGACAAAAATTTAACAATAGTATTTTACAATAAATCCCCCATTTTTTCAAGTAGAAAACGGAGGATTATGTTAATTAAATAAAATCTTTTATTTCATCAGGTGTGAATACACCCTTTTCAGTAATAAATGCAGTAATAAGCGAATGGTCCGTAATATCAAAAGCTGGATTAAGAGTTTTAGCATTTTGTGGAATCATTGGTTTTTCGTACCACATATCCCCTATTTCATCACCATTTCGCATTTCAATTTCAATACATTCACCTGTCTTGATGTTTTTATCAAAAGTTGAAAAAGGCATACAAACATAGAAAGGAATATTATAGTGCTTTGCTAAAATAGCAATACCGCTTGTACCGATTTTATTTGCAGTATCACCGTTTAATGCAACTCTGTCACATCCCACTAAAACAGCATCAACAAGTCCTTTTTTCATAACATAAGATGCCATATTGTCACAGATGACAGTCGTATCAATTCCTGAATCACAAAGTTCAGACGCAGTAATTCGAGCTCCTTGAAGAAGTGGTCGTGTTTCGTCAGCAAAAACCTTTATATCTTTACCATTTTCCTTTGCAACATATATTGGTGAAAGAGCTGTGCCGTATTTTACCGTTGCAAGACGACCTGCATTGCAATGCGTCAAAATTGAGTTGCAATTTTCAAGTAATTGCACACCATTCTCACCGATTTTTCTGCAAATTGCAATATCGTCTTCAATTATTTCAAGTGCTTTTTCTATGAGATTTTCTTTGAATTTCTCTGCTTCTGAATTTTCTGCAATTTTAAGCATTTCTTCTGTTGCCCATTTAAGATTTATTGCAGTAGGTCTGCACAAAACAAGGTCATCACAGTATTTTTTTAATTCATCAAAAAGATTTTCATATGTATCGGATTCACTTTTATTCATAAGGACAGCCAATGAAATTGCAGTAAATACACCAATTGCCGGTGCACCACGGACTTTAAGAAGCTTTATTGCATCAAAAATCTCATTATAATCATCCGTAAAAACTTCTGTATATTCGTTTGGTAAAATTGTTTGGTCAATGAAAACTGCTTTATTATTGACAGTATCAAAGCCCACTGAAGCACCATTTAAAAATGACATTAGAATTCACCTACAATTTCAGTAATAAGTGATTGCATTTCTTCACTTTTTTGTCTGCCGATTGTAAGAACTTCCTCTTCGGTAAGTCTTTCACCTGAAAGTCCTGCTGCTTTATTTGAAACAAGTGAGAAGCCAAGCACTTGGATACCACAATGGTTTGCTGCAATTACTTCCTGAACAGTTGACATACCAACTGTATCTGCACCAAGAACTCTGAACGCACGGATTTCGGCGGGTGTTTCATAACTTGGACCTGTACAACCAATATATACACCTTTTTGAAGCTTCATTCCTAATTTTTGGGCACAGTTAAATGCAATTTCACGAAGCTCTGGTGAATAACCATAAGTCATATCAGGAAAACGAACACCAAAACGGTCATCATTTTTGCCTATAAGACAGTTTTTGCCTGTAAAATTAATGTGGTCAGTAATAACCATAATGTCACCAACATTAAAGCTTTCGTTGATGCCACCTGCCGCATTTGTAACGATAAGTTTATTAACACCCATCATTTTCATAACACGGATTGGCATTACAACATTTTCCACAGGATAACCTTCGTAAAGGTGAATTCTGCCCTGCATACACATAACTTTTTTTCCGTTAAGTGTACCGAAAACAAAACGACCAACATGTCCAGGTGCTGTTGAAACAGGAAAATTTGGAATATCCTTATAATCAACAAACTGTGGATTCTCGATTTTTTCACCTAATGTACCTAATCCACTACCAAGAATAATACCTATTTCGTAAGTATCTGTAATTTTCGATTTTATAAATTCAACTGCTTTTGTAATCATTATGCATTTACCTCGTTTACAACTTCACGAACAAGTCTGCTTACCTCGTATCCCATTCTCTCAACATCAATAGTTGTAAACTCACCGTTTTTATAAAGGACTTCACCATCAACCATAGTAAGTACAACATTACTCTTATTTGCAGAGTAAACAAGATTATTAAGAATATCAAAATCAGGATACATATTTGGTGTTGTCATATCAATTACAATCAAATCGGCTTTATTGCCAACTTTGATTGAACCACAGTCGTTTCTGCCCTGTGCTTTGTAACCGTTGACAGTTGCCATTTTATAAATATCCTGTGGTGTTACAATATCTGCTTTATTATTAACGCCCTTTGGTAAGAGTGCCGCAAGATACATTTCACGCATAATATCAAGTCCGTTATTACTTGCCGCTGAATCAGTACCGATACCGATATTCACACCTTTCTGTAACATTTTATATGTGTTACAGAATCCACTACCAAGCTTCATATTGCTTGCAGGACAATGAGCAACTGTTGCACCCATTTCTTTAAAGATATCCATATCTTCATCTTCTACCCATACACAATGAGCAAGAATTGTAGGACTGTTAAGCACCTTTGCATCATAGAAAAGACGAGCAGGGGTTTTGCCATACTTTTCTTTACAGTTTTCATGCTCTGCCTTTGTTTCAGAAAGATGGATATGATTTATATAATCCTTACCATTTGTGAACTCACCAAACTGTTCAATAATTGAAAGTCTGTTTGTATATTCAGCGTGAAGACTCATATCAATCTTAATTTTACCATTTTGTGTATTGTGGTATTTTTCAGCAAGGTAAATACCCTCCTGAAATCTGTCATTTGCAGTAATATCCTCATCAACAAACGATACAATTGAACGACCGAAATTAGTCTTTGCCTTACTGTCAATTACAGCCTTCATAACTCCGTCACCGAAGAAATACATATCTGTAAATGACGTTGTACCACAAGCTAACATTTCTGCTATTGAAAGCATTGTGCCATAATATGCACGGTCACAATTAAGTCTGTCTTCAAACGGAAAAACCTTTTCATTAAGCCAACGGTCCAAAGAAAGATTCTCAGCATAACCACGAAGAAGTGTCATTGGTGAATGAGTATGAAGATTTACAAAACCTGATGAAAGGACTTTACCCTTTCCGTCATATTCCTCTCCATAGTTTTCCTGTGGTTTTTCTGTACCGATATAGTCAATTTTATCATCCTTGACGCCAACATACATATTGTTCTGGATTTCAAGGTTTTCGTTGATTATTGAGATGTTTTTGAAAAGCATATATTTTCTTCACCCTTAAACAATATAGTTTAACGGGTCGTCGAGGACGCCGACCCCTACGAAAACTAAATTAGTTATTCTATAATAATTGTTTCGATTACAACATCTTCAAAAGGCTTGTTGTTAAACATATCACTCTTTACTGTTGCAATAGCGTCAACAACATCCATTCCTTCAAAAACCTGACCAAAAACTGTGTGACGGAAATCAAGCCAAGGTGTTCCACCAATTTCTTCATAAGCTTCAATACATTCTGTTGGGAAAACTCTTTCGTCAGCCATTCTCATCTGTTCAATAAGGTCTTCAGGACATTCCTTTGCCTGTACAATAAAGAACTGACTTCCGTTTGTATTTTTACCTGAGTTAGCCATTGAAAGAGCACCGCGAAGGTTATGGAGTTCACCTGTGAATTCGTCTTCAAATGGTCTTCCCCAGATACTCTGCCCACCTGTACCTGTACCGTTTGGGTCACCACCCTGAATCATAAAGTCATTAATAACACGGTGGAAAATAAGACCGTCATAGTAGCCATTTTTAGCGTGAGTTGTGAAATTCTCAACTGCTTTTGGTGAATATTCAGGGAAAAGTTTGATTTTAATTTCTCCCATATTTGTTTTTACTGTTGCAATCATATCACCTGCAACGGGTTTATTTAACTGATGAAACATAATTTTTTCTCCTTTATTCAACAGATTTAAGTGATTCGACCATATCAATCTTTTTAAGACTGAAATACATTATAGCATTGACAATTACTGTAAATATAACCGTAATGATTGTGGCAATAACGACACTTAAGAAATTAAGTTCTCTGCCAAACATATAAACGTCGGTTTCAACAGTAATCATAACGAATTTATGTAATATTACACCAAGCATAATACCTAAAATAATACCAAATATCGTAAGCACAACATTTTCACGATATACATAGGATGCTAATTCGTTATCATAGAAGCCTAACAATTTAAATGTAGCAAGTTCTCTTCTTCGTTCTGTAATATTGATATTATTAAGATTATAAAGAACAACGAATGCGAGAATTGCCGCTGATGCAACCATTAAAATTATAATGAAATCAAGATTTTTAATAACCTCGTTAATACTCTCAAGCTCATCTTCGTTTGTAATGACAGAATTCACACCATCAATTCGTGACAATGCAAGTTTAAGATTTTGAGTAGAGAATTTGTCGTTTGAATTCATCATAAGAATATTAATTTCAGGTTCAACATTATAAAGTGACTTGTAAAGTCCCGGTGTCATATAGATATAATTGAAAATATAATTTTCAGCAATACCCACAACCTTTATTTCTTTTGGCGTAACTGTAGATTCATCAATACGAAGGTAAATGTTATCCCCTGCCTGAACATCCAGTAAGTCAGCAAATTTTTCTGTAATGATTACGCCTTCATTAGAAAGTGAAAGCTTATTTTTTTCACCTGTTCTCTCTCTTAATGAAACGAACTGCGGGAACTGGTCAACATCCGTAGGAACAATAAGATACGCTCTCTTTTCATCATCGATATCAGTTGTTGATTCCTGAGATGCTGAAACCATTGTTCTGTTGACCTGAATATAACCTTCAAGACTTGGCAATGTTTCTATTTTTGAAAGCATTGCTCTGCGTTCCGCTCTTGTAAGGCTTGAATCTACGCTGACAATTTCGGTATAGTTGAAAATGTCACCGTACTGGTGCTCTGTCATACTTGAAACAGAATCACGAATACCAAGTCCAACAAGAAGAAGTGCCATGCATCCGCTGACACCGAAAAGTGTCATAAAGAAACGCTTTTTGTATCTGAATAGATTTCGTACTGCAGATTTCTGACCGAAATTAAGTCGTTGCCAGATAAATTTGATTTTTTCAACAAAGGTATGCTTACCTGACTTTGGTGCGACAGGACGCATAAGGTCAGCAGGCACACTTCTCAATGAATAGAAACAAGCAAAGAATGCTGCAAGAGTTGTACAAAGAGTTGCCACAAGACCAGCACTGAGAGCATATCCAAGATTCAACTTGATTACATTTTCACCAAGGTTATAATAAACAGCTCTGTATGCTGTAATAATAATAGGCGGAATTGAAAATTCACCAACAAACACGCCGATTATACTGCCTAAAACACTTGCCGTTGCAGCATAAAGAAGATATTTTGATGCAATTGAAACCTTACTGTAGCCTAATGCTTTGAGAGTACCAATCTGCATTCTTTGTTCTTCAACCATTCGTGTCATAGTTGTAAGACTGACAAGTGCTGCAACAATAAAGAAGATTACAGGGAAAACTGCACCAATTGCTCCGATACTGTCTGAATCTGTAATATAGCTTACATAAGCTTCAATACTTTCACGGTCAAGCACATGCCATACAGGTACTTCCATTTCTGCAACCTTGCGTTCAGCCTCTTCGAGTTCAAGTCGTGCATCCTCAAGCTCAGCATATGCATCTTCCTTATGCATATTATATTCTTCTTCAGCCTCTTTGAGCATTGCATCGGCATCCATAATTTCCTGCTCGGCATCATTAAGTGCACCTTTATTTGCAATAGCATTCTGCAACTGACCAACTGTTACCTTTGCTTCAAGAAGGTCCTTTTTACCCTGTTCAAGTTCCTGTTCTGCTGTGATTGCCTGATTAGAAACATAGTCATATGTGCTTTGAAGAGTTGCAACTGTACTTGTCATAGTTGCAATCTGCTCAGGGTCAGCATTAGGGTCATTTTTAAGTTCTTCAAGACTTGCTACTGCATTATCAAGAATTGATTTACTCTCTTCAAGCGTTGTTTTCATTGTTGCAAGCTGTTCTTCACCATCAGCAATCTGCTTTTCAGCATCGGCAACCTGCTGTTGATATATAGGAAGGTTTGCTTCAGCATTTTCGAGAAGTTCCTTGTTATTCTGAATATCACTCTTACTCTGTTCTATGAGAAGTTTCTGCATCTGAAGCTCATCATAAGCACTTTTGATTTCTTCTTCAACAGTTGCTTCTGCTTCAGCAAAATCGTTTCTTGCTTTTTGAAGTTTATCGTTACTTTCAGAACGGATTTCGGCATAACGGATATCACATTGTTTACCTGCAATCTGTTCAATTTTTTCAGCAACAGCTTCTACGATATCTTTATATTCATCGTCATAACAATTGAGTTCGTTTGCACCCGAAACAGTTATGTAAATTGATGTGAAAATATCAGTTGTAAATGCCTGACGAGGGATTACAATATAACCGTCACCCATACCGTCACCGATATTGCTTGTTCCTACATCACCATTAAGATAATATGAGGATGAGCATATACCGATAATTTCAAAACTGTCAGTTGCAAGAGTATCGGAAACAGGTGTATCTGTACCTGTTGAAAGTCTTACCGTATCACCGATTTTTAATCCCGATTCGTCAATAAACTCCTGACTTACAAGACATTCGTTATACTTTTTTGGATTTCTGCCCTCAACAACTTTTATTTTATTTATACTTTCGGACATTGAAATTGCTCTTGTGACAATTTCCTTTGAATTTACTATACAGAGAAAGTCAGTTGTATATGAACCCTCAATTCCCTTAATGCCTTCAATTTCCTTCAGGCTTTCGATATCATTCTGTGTAAGTCCCAAAGTACCCACAACACGGATATCCATAAGGTTTTGTTTATCATATATCGCATCAGCCGTCATATACATAGCAGGCATAGTTGAACGCACACCTGAATAAAATGCAACTCCCAATGCTACTATAAGCAGAATTGAAATAAATCGGCTTATGCTTTTTCTGATTTCCCTTTTGAAATCTTTTTTCAGCGATTTAGTCATATATGTTACTATCCTTTACCATTCAATCTGTTCAACAGGCATAGGGTCCTGATTCAAGAAAATCTTTTCGATTTTACCATCATTGATTTTTATAATTTTATCAGCCATTGGCATAAGTGCAGAGTTGTGAGTAATAACAATTACTGTCATTCCCTTTTCACGGCACATATCATGCAAAAGCTTAAGAATTGATTTACCTGTTATGTAGTCAAGAGCACCTGTTGGCTCGTCACAAAGAAGAAGCTTTGGATTTTTAGCCAATGCACGGGCAATTGAAACTCTTTGCTGTTCACCACCTGAAAGCTTTGATGGGAAATTTTCTTTTCTGTTTGCAAGACCAACTTCACCAAGAATTTCTTCTGCATCAACAGGATTTTTGCAAATCTGTGTTGCGAGTTCTACGTTTTCGTACGCAGTAAGATTTGGAACAAGATTGTAAAACTGGAAAACAAATCCCACTTCATCACGGCGGAATGTTGTAAGCTCTTTTTCATTAAACTGAGCAATATCAGTTCCATCCACATTGATAACACCTGATGTTGGCTTATCCATACCACCAAGCATATTAAGAACGGTTGTTTTACCTGCACCTGAAGGTCCGACAATAATTACAAACTCACCTTTTTCAATAGGAAAACTTATATCGTCAGCAGCTTTGATTTCGATTTCACCAACCTGATAAATCTTTGAAACATTTTTAAATTCGATAAATGGCATTTTATTCACTCCTTAAGATTAACGCCATAATTTTACAAACCAATTTAGTATATCACACAAATTATAATAATGCTATATTATTTATTAAAAAACTGAATTTTAAATTTTTGTAAATTATGTAAAAAAAACAATACACAACTGTTGATTATTGAACACTGTGATGATATAATGATAAAAATTAAAAACGGGAGATGAAATTATGGCAATAACTAATAATGAGGATAGTCGTGTAAGACGAACAAAAAAACTGATTCGTCAAGGTCTTGTGGAATTAGCACAGACAAAAAGAATCAATAAAATCACCGTTAAGGAATTGACAGATTATATTGAAATCAACAGAGGTACTTTCTATCTCCATTACAAGGATGTTTATGACCTTGTTGATGCACTTGAAAATGAGCTTTATGCTGATTTTGATGCAAAGCTTTCTTCATATACTAGTGAATCACTTTTAAAAACTCCTGTTGATGTATGCGAGGATATGTGTATTCATTTTTATGAGCACAAGGACCTTTATACAACATTTTTAGGTGTTAACGGTGATGCTCATTTCGCATTCAAGCTTGGTGAAAGACTCAATTCAGGTGTTTATGAGCTTTTCAAAAACATTTTCCCAAATATGGATGAAACAGATTATAACCAGGCTTACAGCTACTGTAAGTTTGGTCTTCTTGGTCTTGTTAACAGCTGGTTTACTCAATATCCTGAAAAAACTCCACGAGAAATTGCTGAACTGTGGCTCCGCCTGACAATATTGGGAATTTGGGGTATTCTTGGTGATGAAGGTAAAGAGGTTCTTTAAATGCAAAAAATTCTAATTAAACTTTTTATCCGCGACCCTGAAAATACAAGCAACCTGAAGGTTCGTGAAGCATACGGAACACTTGGAAGTATCACTGGAATTGTTGTTAACCTTATTCTCGCAGTAATCAAATATATTGCAGGTATTATTTCAGGCAGTATTTCTGTTACGGCAGATGCTATCAACAACCTGTCCGACGCGGGCTCGTCAATTATTTCACTTATTGGTGTAAAGCTCTCTGCAATGCCTGCGGATAAGGACCATCCTTATGGTCACGGACGCGTTGAATACATATCTGCATTAGGTGTTTCGTTTTTCGTTTTACTTATGGGAATTGAACTTTTCAAAAGTTCTGTTGATAAAATAATAAACCCTGCTCCCGTTAAATTCAGCTGGATAGCTCTCGTAATACTTCTGGTCAGTATTTTAATGAAACTCTGGCTTGGTTACTTCAACAAAAAGCTTGGTAAAAAAATTAACTCTGCACCTATGATTGCCGTTATGAAAGATAGTTTCAGCGACTGTCTTGCTACATCTGTTGCACTTGTTGCAATTATAATTTCAGCATTTTCTGATGTAAGCATTGACGGATATCTCGGTATTATCGTTGCAGGCTTTATTTTCCTTGCAGGTTTCAATATTTTAAAGGACACTATGGCTGACCTTTTGGGTAAGCCTGCTGACAAAGAATTTACAGAGCAGATTGAAGCAAAATTACTATCTTATGACAAAATCGTAGGCATACACGATATGATTGTACATGATTATGGTCCCGGAAGAATATTTGCATCGGCACATGCCGAAGTTTCATCA
>JAZQUC010000023.1:0-40541 GCA_045631075.1 Candidatus Fimenecus sp.
GGAAGCTAACAAAGGCAGAATTACAATTATTGCTCACGTTGCTTGCAACAATACAAAAGACAGCTGTGAGCTTGCTCGTCACGCTGAATCTCTTGGTGTTGATGCTATTGCAACAATCCCACCAATTTACTTTAAACTTAATGAAAAAGCAATTGCAAAGTACTGGAACGATATTTCTGCAGCAGCACCAAACACAGATTATGTTATTTACAACATTCCACAGCTTGCAGGTGTTTCACTCACATTAAGTCTTTTTGATGAAATGCTTAAAAATCCAAGAGTAATTGGTGTTAAGAACTCATCAATGCCAATTCAGGACATTCAGATGTTCCGTCGTCAGGCAAAAATGAACAACCGTGAAGTTGTTATTTTCAATGGTCCCGATGAACAGTTTATCGGTGGTCGTATGATTGGTGCTGAAGGCGGTATCGGTGGTACATATGGTGTTATGCCTGAACTTTTTGTTAAGCTCAATGAAATGATTAACAACGGTGATGTTAAAGATGCATACAAATTACAGGATGACATCAACGAAGTAATTTACACAATGTGCTCAACTAAAGGTAATATGTACGCAACAGCAAAAGCTGCACTTAAAAAGAGAGCAGGACTTGACCTTGGCGGTGTAAGAGAACCACTCTTAAACCTTGAAGATAGTGACGCAGTTATCGTTGATAAGGTTGTAGAACTTGTTGAAACAGCAGTTGCAAAATGGGTTAAATGATAAAAACTCCCTTCGGGGAGTTTTTTTAATGCAGAATGCAAAATGCTGAATGCAGAATGATTTTTTGACTCCCACTGACAAGGGAGGCAAGGTCGCACCATTTACTTCATAGATAAATTAGAATTTTATAACCTTCATATCTTTATAATCTTCCATATATAAACTTGCTTTAACATCTTGCTTACCATTTTTATCATAAGCATCAAATCTTGCTGTTTTCACAATTTCTTCGATAATTGGAACAGGCTCCCAAACAGTAGATAAATCAAATTCCACATGAATTACAAAAACAGTTTCATCAATATTGTCGGATGTAAAAAACTCTGTTTCCGCCTCAAAATGCCAACCACCTGGCTCACCACCAAGAGCATCAACTAACTTATATGTATGTTCGTTGAAATCAAACCACCAATTATTTACGGTGCAATTGTAATATATGTCATACATATCAGGATTATCTTTTCGCTGAAACACATAAACTGAATCAACATCGTATAAAACCTTATGTCTTCTTCCCCAATAACCATATATAACAACATTGACAATAGTAAATAAAATTGCTAATGACAAAAAAATTGAAATTGCAGTTTTTACTCTTTCTTTTTTTGCTTTATTTAATGCTTCAACAACTATCTTTTCAGTTTGTTCTTTCTCATTTGTTTCTTTCGCATATTCACCATCAAGCAACTCCACAACAGTAACACCCAACTCATCAGCAAGTTTTGTTAAAAGCGATATATCGGGTGCACCATTCCCCGTTTCCCATTTTGAAACAGCCTTGTCAGTAACACTCAATTTTTCGGCAAGTTGCTTTTGGCTTATATTAATCTCTTTGCGACATTGTGCAATAAATTTTCCTGTCTTTTTATTATCCATTACAACATCTCCTTTCACTAATATTGTAACAAACAAAGTAAAAAATAGCACTCCACTAATGGTAGAATTGCTGATTTAATTGAAAAAAATGATACTAAATCAATTCACATATTAAACAACAATGGCGGGGTCAAGACCCCGCCCTACCTAATTATCTATTATCTTTTACCTATTAAATATTATCTCTTATCTAATATTTTAGAATGGTAACCAGCTTGTTAAGAAATAAACGATATCTGAAAGTAATGCTATAATTGCTAACATTTTTTATTCCTCCTTTAATCAACATTACAAATTCATCATTATAAAAGGCCTGCAACCTGTTTAAGAATAATTCTTGCGTCAGTTGCTGTGAGTTTACCGTCACAGTTCATATCTGCATTCTTGAAGTTTTCTTCAGGCACACAATAAACACCTGCAACAGCTTTCATTATAAGACCTGCATCAACTGCAGTAGCCTTTCCGTCGCCTGTCACATCACCACTGCCACAAACGAATGGCATAAGCTGTGGAATTTCTGTGTTATAGTACATAAACTGTGGGTATTTTGGATTTGATTCAACTGTGTACTGTTCGTCTGCTGTAAGCAACCAGAGATAGAAATCACATGTACCGTCATCAAGTCTGTATGCAATGTGTCCCCAGTTCTTTGTCATCCAGGTCTGCATTGGTGCCTGTGCTGTTGATACGTCAACAATATTGTCAGGTGACACCATATCTTTACCGGTATTTACTGCCTGAACATAATCTGCACCAAGAGTTTCACCCATATCAGCAACTGTTGCGAAACCACTTGTGTTGTATGTTTCGATAACACCGTCAGAATTCCAACGTGCAGTCTTTGTTACAGGTGCAATATAAAGATTATAGTTTGAAACACAGAAATAGTTTACGTCTTTACTTTCTACCATTTCTTTTACTCGGTCAGTTGTTTTACTTGCAACTTTTTCGTAATATTCATTAACAAATGCTTTAAGCTGTGGACCAGCATCAGGAAGCATCTTTTCCATTGCTTCTTCAAAATGGTATTCAGGGATAAAGCACCAGAATGATGGAAGATAACCAAAAACAGGAATTAAAACTTCCTTATAAATTCTGCCACCTGCTACTTCAAAAAGGTTGTTTGCAATATTTGCAAGTGCTTTAAAAAGTGGAATATAAGGAATAAGTGAAGCGTATTCAGTATTACCATAAATGCTCTGTGCAATAAGTCCGCCGAGTGCTTCACCGTCAATTTCAGGGTTGCCGATAAACAACTGTCCAAGCATTTCAAGGCCGTTAAATGCAGCGTTCGCCATAACAACAGTTTCAACATCTTCGTAACCGTAAAGAGCCAAGTATGTATTTGTCATACATCCGCCCATACTTTCAGCACAGATAGCAACTTTATCGTGACCTGACTTTTCCTTTACTTCCTTAATGAACTGATTAAGGTCTGCTGCAATATCAAAAGGATTTGCTGTCCAGTCATAAATGAAAAGATATGAGTGCTTATCACCTAATTCACTGTGAACAGCCTTACCGAGAGTATATTCAGAGCCAACATCCTCAGCCTCAAAATCAACATATGTTTCCAATGGGTCACTTGTATAATTTTTAACAGTTACAACAGATTCACGGTTAAGATTGTTATCATATGCAACTGGACCAAAAATTGCTTTTACTGCAGTACCCAATGCATCAACAAGTACATCTGTATCCATTGTCATAAGGAACTGACCAAGCTGTGGCAACACAGGTAAAATACCGCCTACAATATTTTCAGCAGAAAAAACTTCGTTACCCTCTCCGTCATAAAGTGTTTCACCAATACCTCTTACCTGAACAACAGGTGCATTTCCGCAATCACATTTCGCATTAGCAGCAAATGCTGGTACTAAAACTGTGAAAAGAAGAATTGCTGATAAAATAAAACATAAAATCTTTTTCATAAACATCCCCCTAAGGTTTTTTTCTATGCTCATTTTATCACAAGATTTTCCCTTTTACAACAGTATTTACATTTAAAATACACTTTCAATCATTTTGTCGCAGATTTCAGGTGAATACTGCCAAAAATCTATTCGATTACCGTCAAAATAATATTTCACGGGAGACGGACCGCTTTTTTCAGGGAAACTATCTACAATAGAAAGCTTGATTTTCATTTTTTCGGGATTAATGCTTTTAATGTAAACACTTGCAGAGTCACCCTCGTGAACTGTATCGGAATATTCTGCAAGACCAGCAAGATTTGGTGAAAGCTCTATAAAAACTCCGTATTTTTCGATTGAACGAACTATGCCACCAACCGTCTGACCTGCCTTAAAATTCCCTGCATTTTCTTCCCATGTGCCTAAAAGCTCTTTGTGTGACAAGGTAACTCGACCCATTTCATCAATGCTTTTTACAACCGCTTTTATCATTGTGTTGACGGCAAATCGTGCATTAGGATGTGGAATTCGGGAAACAGAAATACTGTCGATAGGTAAAAGGGCTGAAATTCCACAGCCTATATCACAGAATGAACCAAAGTTTTCATTATGAGTAACTTTTGCATCAATTATATCACCCGGTGAAAGATTCTTTATGTAATTTTCGGTACATTCTTCCTGAACTCGTCTTCGACTTAAAATTGCAGTGCGATTTCCTGCTTCGTTATCCATAAAATCAATAATTTTAAATACAACAGGCTTATTTACTCTTGAAATTATAGCAATATCACGCACAGAACCATCAGAAATACCAATTGCACATTCTTCTCGCGGAATAATTCCTTGCATTACACCCAGGTCCACATACAGATTATGTTCATGGTCACAGAGAGTGACTTTTCCTTCTAAAATCTTTTCTGTTAAAAAGCATTCGTGAATATTGCCGATACTTTCCATGCTTTTTTTATTCTGTCGGCTTTCAAAGATAATTCCCTCAGGATAATATTTTTTCATAATTCTCACCTTTATTTTGAAATTAGTATATAAATATGAAATAAAAGTGTCATTAAGAATTAAAATAAGTATTTTATTTTTCTTGTCGTTGTGTTATACTATATAATTGGTGAAGATTATGGATATAAAACTTAACGATATTCTTGTAATGAAAAAAGAACACCCTTGCGGAGGCAAGGATTTCCTTGTGCTTCGTGTGGGAATGGATTTTCGTATTCGTTGTGTAAAATGTAACCGTGAGGTTATGGTGCCACGACAGAAAATCGAAAAGAACATAAAAAAAGTTTTGAGAGATGGAGAAATAGTAGATGTTTGATAAGTTATTAGGTATTGAAGCAAGATTTGAAAATGTAAATGAACAGCTTTGTGACCCTGCAACCGTTAGTGACCAGCAGTTATACACAAAGTTAATGAAAGAATTAAAACAGTTAACACCTGTTGTTGAAAAATTCCGTGAATATAAAGGATATAAAGAAACCTTTGAAGAATCAAAAATGCTTCTTGATGAAGGCGGAATGGATAAAGACTTCAAAGAAATGGTTCAGGAAGAATTTGAAACAGCAAAAGAACAGCTTGATGTGACTTGGGAAGAATTAAAAATTCTCCTTTTACCTCGTGACCCTAATGATGACCGTAGCGTTATTATCGAAATCCGTGGTGGTGCAGGTGGTGAAGAAGCTGCACTTTTCGCAAACTCACTTTTCAGAATGTACACAATGTATGCTGAAGCACGTGGCTGGAAAATGGAAATTCTTTCCGAAAACCCAACAGAGCTTGGCGGATATAAAGAAGTAATTTTCTCTGTTGACGGTGACGGTGCATACTCTCGATTCAAGTTTGAAAGTGGCGTTCACAGAGTTCAGCGTGTTCCTGAAACAGAAAGTCAAGGACGAATTCAGACTTCAACTGTTACTGTTGCTGTTCTTCCTGAAGCTGAAGATGTTGACTTTGAACTTAACCCTGCTGACTTACAGATTGACGTTTTCCGTTCAAGTGGTGCAGGTGGACAGAAGGTTAACAAGACTTCATCTGCAATCCGTGTTACTCACTTGCCAACAGGTATGGTTGTTGAGTGTCAGGACGAACGTAGTCA
This sequence comes from Candidatus Fimenecus sp., assembly GCA_045631075.1. Classification (GTDB taxonomy): domain Bacteria; phylum Bacillota; class Clostridia; order Oscillospirales; family Acutalibacteraceae; genus Fimenecus. Next base: position 5,621 of record JAZQUC010000023.1, read on the forward strand.
GCACAAAAATAAGGATAAAGCATTAAAAGTCCTTCGTTCAAGACTTCTTGAGATTGAACAGGCAAAGCACGACGCTGAAATTGCTGGTCAAAGAAAGAGTCAGGTAGGTACAGGCGACCGAAGTGAACGAATCAGAACATATAATTTCCCACAGGGACGAGTGAGTGACCACAGAATCGGTCTTACTCTTTATAAAATTGAGCAGATTATGAACGGTGACATTGATGAAATCATCGATGCACTTATCACAGCAGACACTGCTGAAAAATTGAAAGCGAACGAATAATTATGGAATTTAAACTTAATAGGCTTGAAAAGTTTATAATAAGACACAAAGTTTCAATTATAAGAATAACAGGGTTAATCTATATTATTGGAATGATTATATCTGCTATATTACTTGTTCCACTTGGAGCACCTTTATTATTAGTTCTTTTCTTCTTGACCTTACAGATTTATCTGTTTGTTATAGTGAAAAAATCTAATCAAACTCTCATAATCCGTAACATTCATTTACAGCCTGAAAAGGCATTAAATGCTACCAACCAACTAATTGATATAACAAGTGAAAAGAATATTCAGGATATGGCTGTTTTTTTAAACAATCGTGTCGCTTTTCTTATGAATATGGGCGAATTTGAGCAGGCTGAAAATGAAATTCGTATGTTCTGGCAAAAGTTTGCAAACAAAAAACTTGCAAACCAAACACGTATTGTCATTCATATCAATATGGCAACTATTGCTCTTGAAAAAAAGGATTTCAAATCTTATGAAGAACAGTTCAGAATCATCTGTGAATATGAAAAGAAAAAGGCAAATAAGCGAATAAAAAGAGAAATAAAACACTTCATTATCTCTTTGACACAGTATGCTGAAGCAGTTGTTGCAAACGAAAACAGCAATTTTGAAGATTACGCAGTAAGAGTTTGGCAAACAAACCATTATGACCCAACAAAAGATAAAAATCTCACTGATGAGCAAATGCAGGCATACTCATATCTCGTGGCTTATGAAAACCTTTTTACATTCACCAAAAATCAAGGTAATGTTGAAAAAGCAAAAACTTACGCTCAACAGATTGTAAACATCGCCAACGAGCAATTTTACATATACCGTAAAGCAAAGGAATATCTTGAAAATGGAAACAGTAGTAATTAACATTACAACTGAATATGAAAAAGCGTTGAACGAGGCAAAAAGGCTTATAAATGACGGTAAAGTTGTGGCTATTCCTACCGAAACGGTCTATGGTCTTGCTGCTAACGCTTTTGACGAAGATGCTGTTAAGAAAATTTTCATTGCAAAGGGCAGACCAAGTGACAATCCACTTATTGTGCATATTGCAAAGGTAGAGGATTTAGAGCCACTCGTTAAGGAAATTCCCGAAAAAGTCAAAATTATGGCTGAACATTTCTGGCCTGCTGCTCTTACTATGATTATGAAAAAGAGTGACAGAATTTCAAATGTTGTTTCAGGAAATCTCGACACAGTTGCGGTCAGACTTCCAAAAAGCAAGTTTGCAAGGGATATAATTGAAAGCTGTGGTGTGCCACTTGCTGCACCATCTGCAAATCTTTCAGGTAGTCCAAGCCCTACAAATGCGAAATACGTTTTTGACGATATGAATGGTCGTATTCCACTTATTATTGACGGTGGAAGCTCGGAAATCGGTGTTGAGTCAACTGTTATTTCATTTGCCGAAGACCCACCAAGACTTCTTCGTCCAGGTGGTGTAACTCTTGAAGAAATGACTGAACTTATCGGTGAAATCGTAGTTGACGATGCTGTGCTTAATCAACTTGAAGAAGGTGCTGTGGCAGCTTCACCAGGTATGAAATACAAACATTACGCACCGACTGCTGACATAACTCTTATTAAAAGTGATTTTGAAACCTTTAAAAAACTTTGTGAAAGTGAAGATGGCATTACTGCATTGTGTTTTGACGGTGAAGAAAAGCTTCTCCCCTGCCCATCAGTTACATACGGCAAGGAAAGTGACGGATTCAGCCAGAGCGCTCGTCTTTTTGATGCTCTTCGTGAGCTTGACGAAATGGGCGCAGGAAAAGTATACGCCCGTTGTCCAGACACAAGAGGTATGGGTATGGCGGTGTATAATCGTTTAATCCGTTCAGCAGGGTTTAAAATTAAGGTGATATAATGAAAATTATTGGTCTTACGGGTCTTACGGGTGCGGGGAAAAGTACCGTTGCCCAGAAGCTTATGGCTTATGGTTGTTATCACATTGATGCCGACAAAGTGGCAAAAGATGTAATAAACAACAGTGAAGATGTTAAAAATAAATTAAAAGAGCGTTTTGGTGATGATGTTGTAAATCCTGACGGTACAACAAATCGACCACTTTTAGCAAGTCGTGCATTCAAGGATGAGCAGAGCACAAACGACCTGAATACTATTACTCACCCTGCAGTGACAAAGGAAATCCAATCCATTATAAAGGATATGGAAGAAGTAGGCTATCGTGGTGTAATCATTGATGCTATTGCACTTTTTGAGAGTGGTGAAGATAATCTTTGCGACTTTACGGTTGCAGTTGTTGCACCTAAAGAATTTCGACTTGAAAGAATTATGGCTCGTGACAATATCACAGAAGAAAAAGCACTTGAACGCATAAATGCTCAAAAGGACGAAAGCTTTTTTACAAAAAGAGCTGATTTTGTTCTTTGGAATTATCCACCTTATGATATAAATGTGGAAATAAAACCAATCACATTACAATTAGGAATATAACCGAAAGGAGAAAATATTATGGATATGAATGAAATGAAAAAAGAACTTTTCTATGAGCCAAAACACGCTATGGAAAAGGTTGATGATGAAGTTGTTAAGGCTGCTGACGATTTTTGTGAGGGATACAAATCTTATCTTGACTTTGCAAAAATCGAACGCGAATCAGTTGAATTTTTCGTAAAAGAAGCTGAAAGCCGTGGTTATACTGAATTCGACAACACAAAGACATATAACGCAGGTGACAAGGTATATTTCAACAACAGAAACAAGGCAATTATACTTTGCGTATTTGGTAAAAAGAGTATTGCAGATGGTGTTAAAATCTCTGCTGCACATATCGACTCACCTCGTCTTGACTTAAAGCCAAACCCACTTTATGAAGATTCTTCACTTGCATATTTCAAGACTCACTACTATGGTGGTATCAAGAAATATCAGTGGACTGCAATCCCACTTGCTTTACACGGTGTTGTTGTAAAGGCTGACGGTGAAACTGTTAAAGTTAATGTTGGTGAAGACGACAATGACCCACAATTCTGTGTTACTGACCTTCTTCCACACCTTGCACAGAATCAGATGAAACAGACAATGAGTGAAGGTATTCAGGGTGAACAGCTTAATATTCTTATTGGTTCTCGTCCATTCTCAAAGGATGAAGGTAGCGACAAGGTTAAACTTAATATTATTAAAATTCTCAACGAAAAATACGGAATTACTGAAAGTGATTTCTTGAGCGCAGAGCTTGAACTCGTTCCTGCATTCAAGGCTCGTGACATCGGTTTTGACAGAAGTCTTATCGGTGCTTACGGTCACGATGACAAGGTTTGTGCTTATCCTGCTGCTCAGGCTATTTTCAATGTTGAAAATCCTGAATTTACTTGCCTTACCGTTCTTACTGACAAGGAAGAAATCGGCTCTGACGGTAACACAGGTCTTAACTCATCATATATGAAATATTTCATTTCTGACCTTGCTCGTATGGGTGGTGTTGAGCCTTGGAGAGTCCTTTCAAAGTCAGAATGTCTTTCTGCTGACGTTAACGCAGCTTTTGACCCATCATTCCCTGAAGTTAGTGAGAGAAAGAACTGCTCATTTGTAAATAACGGTGTTGTTATTACAAAGTATACAGGTGCTCGTGGTAAGAGTGGTACAAGTGATGCTTCTGCTGAATATATGGGCAAAATCCGTAGAATGCTCAACGCAAATGATGTTGTATGGCAGATTGGTGAACTCGGAAAAGTTGACGCAGGCGGTGGCGGTACAGTTGCTATGTATGTTGCTAACCTTGACATCGATACAATCGACCTTGGTGTCCCTGTACTTTCAATGCACGCACCAATGGAAGTTGTTTCAAAGCTTGACGTTTATATGGCATATAAAGCATTTAAAGTGTTCTTTGAGCAGAAATAGATAAAGTATAAAATTAAAAACGAAAAATTCTTCGGCTCCCTCTGACGAGGGAGCTGTCTGCGTAGCAGACTGAGGGAGAGATAGATAATATACAAACTGACTACCCCTCAGTCAACTTCGTTGACAGCCCCCCTGACAAGGGGAGCCTATTTTTTATCAATTTACGCTTTTTTTAATAAAATCGGTTGTGGTTGCTTATTGGTTGCAAGAACCTCTCGAACTGTGTCGGGTATATACTTAAAATCTGCTACAATTGAGTTTGGTTTATTTATATAATCGTCCTGTTCCATTGGCACAAAATATATATTTTTACTGTTCATAAGTATGCCAATATTTCGTGCTGATGTGCCAAGAGCATCATTTGACGAAACTGCGATAATAACAGGTCGTTGATTTCTTAAATGCGCTTTTACTGCTAACGTGACTGATGTGTCACTTATTCCGTTGGCAAGCTTACCTAAAGTGTTTCCTGTACAAGGTGCAATTACAAGGACATCAAGCAATTCTTTTGGTCCTATTGGCTCTGCACCCGAAATTGTGTATATTATGTTTTCCTTGCATATTGCTTCAATCTGTTCGTTGAATTCTCTTGCTTTTCCAAATCGTGTATCAGTTGTATACGCTGTATGTGACATAATAGGGATTACCTTATATCCATCGTTGACAAGCTTTTCCATTTGTGGGATTACCTTTTTAAAAGTACAGAATGAACCACAAAGTGCAAATCCCACGGTTTCTTTGCTCAAGTTTATTCCTCCCTTTGCAGGTATTCTTCTATTTTTTTACCAATTAACTCCCCTGCTGATTTGGGCGTATATTTCCCTGGTAAACTAAAGGCCTTAACTACTGCGACTCCACATTTTTCGGTAAGGTTAAAATCTACTCCGTATGGCGCCGAGGCAAGTTCCATAATTTTGCCATCTTTTCTTATATTTTTCAGTACTTCTTCATCCATAATCCGTGAAGGTACAGTATTTATTACAAAGTCAAATTTGTTTATAAGGCAAGGAAGTTTTGTGAGAGGCTCTGCATTACAGCCATTTTCGATAGCCTTGTTCCGTTGCAACTCGTCTCGTGCAAACACAGTCACATCACAAGAAAGTGCAGTCAGTACAGACGCTGTTTCTTTTGCAACTCTGCCATATCCAGTAATGGCATATTTCCCTTGTGGTAACGCAAAATCAATGTGTTCAAGAATGATTTTCAATGCACCAAAGGCTGTAAGGACTGCATTTTTCTCGATTAAATCATCGTCATAGTAGTCAATAAAAGAAATGTTTTTATTTGTAAGCTGTTCTTTTAACTCTCCATTGATTATTCCACCAAAGACCAAATTTGTTTCACCAAGAAAAGATACAAGTCTTTCAATGGAAATCTCGTGTTTTGAAAAAGGCATATGGATTGTTTTATCATTTCTTGTGACAGGTAAAGGCAGAATTACAACAGTGTTTTCACCTATAAGACTTTTCAGTTTATCTGTATCATCATCCCAATCAAAAAGACCATAGGATTCAACATTATAACCCTTTTCGCATAGATATTCTTTAAGGTATTTTTGTCGTTTATCTCCGCCAACAATTACAATATTTCTTGTTCTCATAAACACTTCACCTTACCTTTACAATAATAGGATATGTTTTTTTAAGAATTTGGTGATTAGGTGTTTAATTTTTTGAAAATTTATACTATAATATAGAATGGTGATAAATATGAATGATATTTCAAAGGTTTTAAAAACTGTAAAAACAATACATTTTATTGGCATTGGCGGAAGTGGTATGTGTCCACTTGCAGAAATTCTTCACAGCAAGGGATATACCCTTCAGGGCTCTGATAACAACGAAAGTTCAATTGTTGACCGTATTCGTAAAATGGGTATCAAGGTTATGATGGGACAGCGTGCTGAAAATATCGAAGGTGCTGAAATGGTGGTTTATTCTGCTGCTATTTCAAAAGAAAACCCTGAATTAAAAGCAGCAATGGAAAGTGGTATTCCAACTTTCCAGAGAGCTGAACTTTTAGGTGAAGTTTCTCGTCAGTTTACTAACTGTATCGGAATTTGTGGCACTCATGGAAAGACAACTGTTACTTCACTTACAGTACAGACTATGATTGAAGCAGGACTTGACCCATCTGCTGTTATCGGTGGCAAGCTTCCACTTACAAACAGTTATGGTCGAGTAGGACAAACAGAAACTATCGTTATGGAATCCTGCGAATATCAGGACACTTTCCTTAAAATGAGTCCTGATGTTGCAGTTATTCTCAACATAGACGAAGACCACCTTGAATATTTCAAGACAATGGAAAATCTTATTTTAAGTTTTACAAAATTTGCCGATTCTGCTACAAAGGCTGTCATTTATAACGGTGACGATGAAAACACCCTTAAAGCTATCAAAGACATTAAGGGTAAAGAAATGATTTCATTCGGTTTTGATAAGACAAATGACTACTACGCTGAAAATGTAGAAGAATATAAGGGTGCATTCACAAAGTTTAACGTGATGTACAAGGGGAAAAAGTTAGGTAACGTTGAACTTTCAATCCCAGGTATCCACAATGTGCTTAATGCACTTGCTGCTATTGCCTGTGCAATTTATTCAGGTGCTAAATTTGAGGATTGTATCAAGGGATTGCAGGAATTCAAGGGTGCAGGTCGTCGTTTTGAAGACCTTGGCACATACAACGGAATTGATTTTGTTGATGACTATGCCCACCACCCTGCTGAGCTTAAAGTTACACTTGAAGCAGCTATGAAAATGGGCTACAACACAGTTTGGGCAGTTTTCCAGCCATTCACATATTCAAGAACTGCTATGCATTTCGACGAATTTGTAGATGTTCTTAAAATTCCTGACAGATGTGTTATGACGGAAATTATGGGTTCTCGTGAAGTGAACACTTATGATATTTATACATCACAGTTAGCAGAAAAAATCCCAAATTCGGTATGGTTTGATACTCAGGAAGAGGTTGCTGAATATGTTGTAAAGAACGCAAAAGCAGGTGATTTAGTCCTCACAATGGGTTGTGGTGACATCTATAAATCTGCATTTATGATGATTGAGAGATTAAAAAATGGTACAGTTCAATAACAGTTGGGATATTCTTTTAAAAGACGAATTCCAGAAACCTTATTATCTTAATTTAAGAAAATTTCTTATACAGGAATATAGGACACAAACCATATATCCACATATGGATAACATTTTCAATGCCCTTAAATATACAGATTATCAGGATGTTAAGGTTGTGATTTTAGGTCAGGACCCATATCATCAGCCAAATCAGGCTCACGGACTTTGCTTTTCTGTACAAAAAGGTGTTAAAGCACCACCATCACTCCAAAATATGTACAAAGAAATTCACGCTGAATACGGATATTCTATTCCAGAACACGGTGAGCTTACATATTGGGCAAAACAAGGTGTTCTTATGATGAACACCGTTCTGACTGTAAGAGAAAGTCAGCCAAATAGTCACAAGGGTATGGGTTGGGAAATTTTTACAGACAATGTGATTTCACTTCTTAACCAAAGACCTGAACCAATGGTTTTTCTTCTTTGGGGTGCAAATGCACGAGCAAAAACAAAGCTTATCACAAACCCGAATCATTTAGTGCTTCAGTCAGCACATCCAAGCCCACTTTCTGCATACAACGGATTTTTCGGTAACGGACATTTCAAAAAAGCAAATGAATTTTTAAAGTCAAAAGGTATGACAGAAATCGACTGGAAAATAGTATAAAATTAACCGACCTGTGAATTTCATAGGTCGGTTTTACTATACAAAAATGGGGAATGGATTTTCCATTCCCCATTAACTTTTATCACTTGAATTCCACTGCAAAAATGTAATTTACATCAATCCCACTCTGTACCAGTAACTGTATCAAGGTCAACGCCTTTTGTTTCGTGAGTATTTTTAATAAGAGCAACAAGTGTAATCACAAAGCTTGGAACAAGAAGGCAAAGTGCAACTGTACCAATTACGCTGTCACCAAAGATAAGTGCCAGAATCATATTTGTAATAAATCCTACAGCATAACCTGCAAAGCCTACAACTGTCTGTGCTGCTGTTGCAGAAGAACGAAGATTTGTAGGTGCTGATTCGCTTGCCATCATAATAAGCACGTCGTTTGTAGAATAGTAGCTACCTACGAATGTACCACAGAAGAAACCGATAATTTCAGGTGTTAAGAAATTCATTCTTGCACCTAATGCGAATATAACAAAAGAAACTACACAGTTTGCTGCAACTGTAATTGCTGCTGCCTTTCTTCCTTTTTTATCAGAGATAAAGCCCATAATTACCTGTGAAAGAGCCATACCGATTGGATATAATGTGATTGCCCTGTTAACCTGATTTATACTTACAAGGTCAAGAAATTCCTTCGCACTTGAACCATAAATACTTTGTGCATAACCGTGAGTAAGAATTGCCTGATAATTCATACTACCGATAACACCAATACCTGCAAGAGCAAAGCATATAAACACCCATCGAAGCTGTTTGTGTGAAAAACCGAATTTAAGTGCGTCGATAACGCCACCCTGAGAATCCTGTGCAGATTTACGAAGCTTTTCTGCTTCTAATTCTTCTTCCGTCATACTAAGGTAACGGATTCGTGAATCAATAAATGCATCTGTTTCCCTTGCAAAGAGAAGTGCAATAAGTGAAACAATAATGCCAACAACTGCAGGAATAAAATACACTCTACGCCATTGTCCTGCTGTTTCCATTAACCAACGACGAAGGAATGGCACAAGCATAACTGCCATATTAGCAAAGAATTTAACAACAGAATATGTTATTGCACGGCTTTTGTTTGGTGCTGTTTCCATAATATATACAACGTGCATATCGTGTGGAATAAAGAACATTATAAGACACGCTGCGAAGAAATACATATACACATTCTGTGAAAGGAAAATCATAAACATTGCAAATGACATACCAAATGTGTTGATAATTAAAAATGTCTTTCTGCCAAAACGGTCTGCCAATGGTCTGTAAAGAATTCCTACAATCTGGAATGGTATTGCAACAATCTGTAAAAGATTAAGAAGTGTAACTGCACTTTCACTCTGGAAAAATGTGTTTGCAATTTCCGTCTGCATAAGCGTACTAATCTGTGACGCAATCTCGTCAACTGCGTAAATAAGTGCAATAATCAACACAAGATACCAGAAATATGTATTGCCCTTTGGTCGTGCTTTCTGTTTTTCCCAATATTTAAGTTCCTTTGCCTTACGAAGCTGTCTTTTTTGAAGCTTCTCAGGAGATAATTGTTTAGTTTTCATATTTTCCCCTCCAATAATATTATTGTATCACATAAATAATAAAAAGCAAATAGGCAAATTAAACGCAGAATGAAAAACATATATCAAAAATCGTAATTTAATATTTTAATCAATTTAATAAAATACACTATACTTAAAATTTTTACTTATTTTTTAAAATTAGTTCTTGACAAACACGACAAAATAGTATATACTATCAAAGCTGACGAAAAACAGCATACTTCGGGGTGTAGCGCAGCTGGTAGCGCGCCACATTTGGGATGTGGATGCCGCAGGTTCGACTCCTGTCACTCCGACCACACAGAAGAAATCCGAACACTTACCTTATAGGTGAAGCGTTCGGATTTTTTGTTTATCACAAAGTTCCATAATATTTACATAAATATTTCGCACATTCGACAACCCACCCTTTAATTTGTACAATGTAGTTACAAAATTAAAGGGGGACTTTTTATGTCAACAAACAATTCAATTACTTATCGTCAAGTCGGAGATTATATGATTCCTAATCTCACATTACCACCTGAAGAATCAAACATTAAACTCGGCAAGTGGGGTATGTTACACAAGGACTATTTAATGCAACATAAACCAGTTGTCTTTACAACCCTACTTGCACAAGGTGAATTATGGCGGTATCTTACTGATATTGATATCCAAGCACAACAGATGTTTGATACTCTCGTTGAACAAATGAAACAAAAAGAAAACATCACCGAAGAACTCAAAAAAGAAGATCAAATGAAATGGGCTTCGTGTGTGCAAAACATTGAAACAGGAGTAGTTGAAATTATATGCAAGGAGTTGATATATGTATGAGTGTTAAATACAATATCGAATTACCCAATGAAATCTCTGCTGATTTTTGGGAATTAATAAATAATAACTTTAATGTTATACTCCTAAAAAAGCAACACTCTGTTGATGGTGATACATTAAATGTAAAACTAAAAATTATTGAAAGAAAACAATAAAAAATCATCCCTCTATTGTAGTAACATTCTACAATAGGGGGATATGTTTACATTTTTTGATTCATTAAAAACCAAATTGTATTTTTTAGTCCGGATAGTCGTAAAGTGTAACTGTTTCACCACCAGCTGTACAAGTTACCTTCATTCTGTAATCTGCCAAGATATTAATAAGTCTTGTTTCTTCAAGCCCAAGCATTGTACCTGTGCCTGACTTTGTCCATGTTTCAATAGTTTCATAGCCTGTTGACTTTTCTTTCTGTAACTCAATTTTAATAGAAAGTGATGTGGAATACTTTGCAGTAAGTACCACTGATGATGTTGAATTTATACCACTGATTGAAAAAACTGTTGTTACACTATTTATAACAGACCAGCGAGGCATTATAGTATTGTCTTCTTCAACTGTATTTGCAGAAGAATTGATTGCAACAACTGAAAAAAGCATTGTGAGAATTAAAACAATACTGATACTTTTTTTGATGATATTTGACATTGTTTTCACCTCCCTTTAATTAAGGCATCGGAATAAAAAGAGGTTTTGTTACGTCTTATTTTACATTTTTTGCAATTTTAATTAATTCTTCTTTTACAAAAGAAGCCGATACTTGATAAACATAATCATTTTTTATCCATATTATATTATCAACATCAATGTTACCTTTACAATAAATATATTTTTGTCCATCAACGGTTATTTCTTCTGACACAAAATTTTCTGTATCAAAATTCATTTCACCTTCTGACGAGCTTTTGATTATTGTAAAGAAATCACCATTTTCGTTAACATATTTATTGGTTTTGCTTTTCCCCATATCAATGCCTTCATCAAATCCAAACCCCTCTGGTATATATCCAACCTTGATTTCACCTACAACAGTATTCTTGTTATTTTCTGTTACTTTATATCTACTGAATTCATCCAAATTGTCAAGAATGTATTCACGGGATGATGGAATTACGAAAGCTGTCAACAACATCATTGAGATAATCGCAGCTATCCACATAACTTTAATAGTTTTTGTTGTGAAAATATGGTAGTGGTCATCACGCATTTTATCGAATAACTTTTTCTTCCATCTATCGTGCCTTTTGCTACGCTCTGCTTCAGGTATTACATCAGGAAATGTGGCTAACCAATCATTAAATGATAATTCACAAGCTTGCGCTAATTTACTCATTATAATTTTCGTCCTTTATAGTTTCTCTAATAAATTTCATTCCAAGCATACATTTTTTGCGAACTAATGGTTCCGATATATCCAGTTTTTTGGCAATATCTGCACCACTCATTCCATAGACATACTTAAGATAAAATACATATCTGTATTTTTCGGGCATTGCATTGATGGCGTCCTTTAACAGGATTGTGTCACAAACCTCAAATTCATCATCGGAAAGATTATAAAACTCTGAAAGGTCCGCATCAACCACGTTTTTAATATGCTTTTTTTCTTTGCGATACATATCGATTGCAATGCATTTGGCTATAACTTTTACGTAGTTTCTAAAACCTTTATCGTCAAAATCTTGATTTATGTTATGAAAATCTTTTGCAAAATGAATCATTATTTCTTGTGCACAGTCTTCAGCTGCTTCTTTAGTTTTCAGATGGTCTTTTGCAATATAGAAAATGGTATTGTAAAATTTATTATAGAATTCTTCAAATCGTAGCTTATCCTCCTCATTCTGTAATAAGGCTAAACAGATTGACAACATACATAATCTCTCCTTTTTCAAGAAAATTATACATTATTGTCATAAATAAAGCAAGGTGCGAAAAATTCTTTGCTAAGACACTAAATTTTACATGGAAATTTAATTTTGTTGTATTTTACAGAAAACACAATTTTATTATAAGATGACGTAACAAAAGATATAAAGATAACGATTGATATTATATAGTAAATACGACCTATAATTAAGTAATAGTGGTTTATGTGGAGGTGTTAAAACAAGATTAATATGGTTTAAACAATATATCAAAAATATGAGGAGAAAAAATTATGAAAAAGAAAACTAAAAAAGCATGTAAAATTTTATCAGTGTTTCTTGCATTATTAATTGCGATACAAATATTGCCATTACAGGTATTAGCTGAAAATATTACTGATGCTATTGCACATCAACAATTCATTAACGATGTTATAAATAATCCAACATCTGTAGAAGATGATTCTAATGCAGAAATTCTTTATGAAGTTAAAGAAAAACGAGATGAATACACCAAAGTATATAAAAAGAGTGACGGTTCATACACCGCAGTTATGACAGAGGAACCATTACATTATCTTTACAATGGTGAATGGGAAGAAATCAACAACTCAATGTCTCTTAATGGAAATCTTTATACAAATTTAGATAATTTGTTTAATGTTGAACTTCCTGAAACCATTGATAGTAATGAAAACTTAACAGTCGAAAAAGATGGTTATGAGCTTTCATTTAGTGTTGATGAAATTGAAGAAAGCTCTGCTACTGTTGAAAATAACATTGTTGTTAGTAACACTAATATCACTTTTGCTGACGAAGCAATTTCACAGACTCAATCATCCGTTACATATAACAATGTTGCTGAAAACACAGATTTACAGTATATCGTTACTCCAAATTCTATCAAAGAAAACATTATTGTTTCAGATAAAGAAAGTGTTAAAGAAACATACACATTCACATTTGAAACAAACGGATTAAATGTTGAAAAACTTGATGAGGGTAGTGTTGCTTTTAAAGACGAAAATGATGAAGTTAAATTCAGAATTCCTCGCCCAGTAATGACAGATTCAGGTTTAGCATTTTCTTACGACATCAATGTTGCTTTGATTGAAAATGAAAATGGCACAGTTACACTTGAATACTCACCATCAAGTGAATGGACAAACAGTTCTGACCGTGTATATCCGATCACTATCGACCCTGCAATTCATGTTGAAAATGATGATGTATCTTGGGTTGAAGATACTTGGGTATCATTTGACAGTGAGATTGAAAATTCGCAATATATTAACGGATATAATGATTGTGCTGGTGGTGTTATAAACCAAACATCAACAAATTCGAACAATGAAACTAGATATCAAAATTCTGAAATATATACTAAATTTAACATTGCTGCATTAAAATCATTGGGCAATAATGTTGTATTTACTGAAGTTCAATATCTCTTTATCGGTGCTTCAGTTGATGGTAAAGCTTTTGCAAAAGAAATCACGTCACCAGTTGATTTAACAACTGTAACTTATGCATCAAAACCTTCACTTAATGATGAAATAATTGATTATTATACTTCACCTTACTCTTCAGACGAAATGTTAAATGGGTTAAAATTTTCGTATATTCATTTTAACTTAACCAAACCTTTGAATGATTGGTATAATGGTGCAAAAAATAATGGTTTTGCCGTTGTTGCTGGCAATGAGGAATATATTGGCTTATTTATATTGAATGGTGTTACAACATCAAGTTCTGATACTAACACCTATACAACAGCAATAGTTATGGACTATGTTGATATGGGTGGATATAATGAAAACCTTAATTATCATAGCCAATCGGTTGGTAGGGCCGGCACAGGATATGTCAATGATTTCACACAGCAACTTTCTATTATTCGTGAAGACCTTTCAATTGATGGCAATATCATGCCAGTAACTGTTGGTATGATTTACAACTCTGCAACTTATGATAAAATGAGTGAATTGAATTATGACACTATGATGGCATACGGTAATGGTTGGACACCTAATTATTTGCGTGCGCATGTTAGAATGTCAAATAATCAACTCGCCTACTTCACCGAAAGTGGTTCAGAAATTGACTATACATATTCTATAATAAATGGTGAAGTTACATTTGAAGAAACATATTCTGATGTCTATGGTGAATATGGATATGCTATTGAATATTTTCCATCTATAGATGGAAAACCTGAATATGTCGTAATAACTCGTCCTGATGGTTTAGAAGAAAGATTTAACGAGTGTGGATTATTAACTTCTGTCACCAACTCTGACTATCCATCACAAAACATAAATATCACATACGATGAAACAAATAGAATTGACTTTATTACTGATGGTGTTGGTAGAGAATATGACTACATTTATGACGATGCAACTAATTTGTTATCAAAGATTAAATGCTATGGTGCTAATCGAACAGAGATAAAAGCGGGTACTACTACATCACCTCTTGAAGTCAATTATGCTTATGATGAAAATGAGAATCTTACTTCAGTAACTTTCCCTGATGGCAAATCTGCTACATATACATATGACGCAAATGGAAACATTACATCAATCGTAAACATTAATAGTAATCGCATTGTATATGACTATGATATAAATGGAAGAATTACAAATATTACAGAACAAGCGTTAGATGGTACAGAATATATTGATGGCAATTCGCTTTCATATGTTCGTTTAAGTCCTACACAAATCAAGCTTATTGATGCTGTTGGAAACTTTGAAACATATCAATTCAACAGTAACGGAACTCTACTTTATACAATTGATAGCAATGGAAATTATGCAATAAATAATGTTGAAGGTTCTACTTATAATTCATTCTTCATCTCATCCAATGACTATCGTACAAATGCTGAAAACTTATTACTTAATTCAAGTTTCGAAAAGGAATATAGTATATTAAACACATCACGTGCAAAATATTGGGAAAATTCCAGTTTTGCCTTTGAACGAACAGCATCGAATAATGCGTGCTTGGGTGATTATGTTTATACCGTGTCTCAAGACATCAAAGCTACGGTTTATCAAAAACAAACAGTAAATGTTTTATCAGGCGGTAAATACACATTCTCAGCATATGTTAGGTCGGATGAAAAAAATGAAGAAAAAGACATTGAAAAAGATGTTGTAAGATTATATTTAAACATATCATCATACGATAGCTCCAATACTAAAACAAATAGCAAATCAATTCCTGTTGAATCTACCTATGGAGAATGGCAAAGATACTGGGTTGCTCTTGATGCTCCAGAAGATACGGTGAAGATTGTTGTTGAATTTGGCTTTAAGAATTCTCAAGGTACATATTGTATTGACAATGTTCAACTGGAACAAACAAGCTCAGTCAACAAATACAATTATATTGAAAATGGAGGATTTAGAAAAGATATCGAAGGTTGGGAAACAGAATCAAATTATTCAATTGTAGATACAACGATAAATGATTCAAATAAGAAGGCTGTTTTATTTAATGGTAATATTGATGGTGCAAATGTAATTTATCAAACTGTTAGAATTGATGGTGAAAAAGGTGATATTTTCACCATTGGTGGATGGTTAAACGGTTTATTTGTTAATTCAACAACTAATAATACAATAATAAAGAATCTAACTAATGAACCTAATAATGGCAATATATTCAATTTTACAAATAATCGTTTTGCCCAAATTGAGTTATCATATCAATACACGGAGCAAAATGCTGATGGTGACATAGAAAATTTAAAAGAAATAATAATTGTACCGTTCTGTGAAAATATAAATGACTGGCAATTTGCAACAAAAGACTTCATGCTTAAAAGTAATTGTGAAGAAGTTTTAGTTGCCATTCATTACTCTAAAAACCTCAATTCAGCTTCAATTTCAAGTGTTGAACTTACTAAAAATGAGAATGAGTTTGTCTATGGAGATGAAAATAGCTCAGAAGAAAATGTTTCAGATGAAGATAATCCAAATATATCAACTAAAACTTGTAATTGTGCTAATTGCGAAGAACCAAATTGTAAATGTTCATGCAGCAGTGCAGCGCTTTGCTACTGTGTTCAGTGCTTTAATAAATACAACACTACAGAAAAGGACGAATTTGGAAATATAATTTCAAACACATGTTTTGATGGCATAAGAAAAATTGAGACATTAACTCGTTTTACATACAATGGTAACTATCTCTTTTCTGAAACAGACGCAGATGGAAATACCATTGAGTATACGTATGATCAAATTAACGGTTTGTTGCTTGCTATCGAGGATGCAAAAAACAGTATTACTTCATATGCTTATAATGATAGTAATTCGTTAACAAAGATTTCGAATAAATATACAAATCCAGAAACGGGCGAAACCATAGAAATATTTGGTGAATATAATTATGAAAATGATAAAATAGTAAGCGTAACGCATAATGGTTTTTCATATAATTTTTCCTATAATGAGTGGGGTCATTTAAATCAAGTTTCTATTGGACAACAACCCATATTATCTTATGAATATGGTACCGAAGCTTTTAGTGGACGAATAAATCGTACAATATATCATCATAGTGATACAGATAAAACTATAACAGAATACTTGTATGATAAAATGGGAAACATTATTGAAATTCTTGTTAATGATGAAACCAAATTCTTATATACGTATGATGCACTTGGTAATTTAACCGAAATAATTAAAACTGATTGCAGAAGGATTCATTATACAGATTATAGAACTGAAATATTTGATGTTAACGATAATTATATTTATTCGTTGGATGCATCCGAAAACTACAAAATGATTGAAAAAATCGATGATGTAACATATACAACAACATCAAATAAGAATGGTATATTTGGTGATTTTATTGAAGGACAATTTGTGGATGAAAAACTTGTTTCTACCGAAAATGTATCTGTTGGTATGACTTTTCTTAAGGATTGGTTTGGTCGATACCAAGCTAATGCCATAGCTACTGTAAATACAGCGGAGAATGGCAATACATCGACATCAATTTATACCGAATACATATATCCAGATTATTATGAAGAGAACAAAACATCTCATCGTGTACAATCATATATTAATAATATATATTCATATTTTAGTGATAATGTATTCGAAACAATTCCAGAAGAAATTCAAGGTTTCACCTATAAATATGATGAAAATGGAAATATAACTGCTGAATATGAATATTATTCTTCTGTATCTACTGATTCTACGGTAGGGAATAATTCAGAAAATCTACGATATGAATATTTTTATGATGGATTTAACCAGCTCACAAAATATAATGATTATGTGTCGGAGCCGGGTAATGTACACACATATAAATATCAATATGATTTTGCAGGAAATATACAATCTAAAGCAAAGTATATAAACGATGTGGAAATGCTTGGTGAACCAACTTCAACAACTAATTATTCATACGATAATGTTTGGAAGGATAAACTAAAGAAATATGATGATGTAGAAATTGTATATGATAATATAGGCAATCCTCTATCGTTAATGGGAGCAGAGTTGACTTGGACTGGAAAACAATTAAATTCATATCAATTCACAACGAAAGTAGATAATATTGACAAAGAAATACGCATAGAGTATATTTATGATGAAAGTGGTTTGATACATGAAAAGTATGTTTATGTAAACAATCAAATATCCGAAAAATATAATTATACTTGGCTTTATGGCAAATTAGTTAATCAAATTTATACTAAATATGAATCTGATGGTTCAGAAACAGCATATACCTTTAAATTCCTTTATGATTTATACAATTCTCCTTATGGAGTTATTGTTAATAATTCAATGACATATCTTTATATAAAGAATCTCCAAGGCGATGTAGTACGAATAATAAATAATTTTGATGAAACTGTACTTACATATACATATGATGCATGGGGTAGTCCGAATCCAACAAAACATGATGTTGCTCAAGATGAACTTATTGCTAATATTTCCAATGGATTCCCAACAATTTATCGTGGGTACTACTATGATTATGATAGTGAGTTGTATTTTATCAAAGGTAGATACTACAGTCCTGAAATAGGTAGATTCATAAATGCTAACTCCACTGATAATCTTTCTTATGCAAATAGTGCGTTGGATTTCAACTTGTATAGTTACTGCGAAAACAATCCAATAACATATGCAGTTAAGGATATCAATTCAGAATATTTAAGTGCAATTCATTCTAATTATTTATACAACCAAGAACTGTCTAAAGATATAACGGGTTATATATACAATCAGAAGGCAGGAGATGTATCAAAAATGCATCTTGGATTTAATACAATAAATAGGGATGGTTGTGGAATAATCGCTACATATAATGCCATGGTAATGCTTGGTAATAATTCTATCAAATTATGTGACATTATCCAGGAGTTTGAAATAAATGGTGTACATCTTTATGGACTCTTTGGTGCAAC
This sequence comes from Candidatus Fimenecus sp., assembly GCA_045631075.1. Taxonomy (GTDB): domain Bacteria; phylum Bacillota; class Clostridia; order Oscillospirales; family Acutalibacteraceae; genus Fimenecus. The sequence continues at coordinate 24,226 of JAZQUC010000023.1, forward strand.
CCCAGCAGGTATAGTTAAATTCTTTAAGACAAGAGGAAATGCAGTTATCATTTCTTACGATGTAGATAATTTTGATGACTATACAAAAGATAGTAAGGCAAATATACTTTTTTATAATCATGATGGTGGTGGACATTATATAGCTTTGAAAAAAGAAGGTTCTGAATATCAATGTTATAATGTGACATGTAGTGCTTCAAAGAGTGAAAAAATAAAAGGTAACATAAAAGATACTTTGAATAGCATGAACTGTAAAGGGCGTATGTTGATATCAATTTCATAAATGAGTATTAGATTTAGTTTATATCATACATTATAATATAAGTAGTATTTGATTATGATAAAAGGAGATAGTTTTATGCATAGAAGCACTAAAATCATATCAGTTTTTTTGACATTGGTAATAGTAGTATCTGTTTTTTTTATTACAGCAAGTGCTATTGGTGAAACATCAGGCACTTGTGGTGATAATCTAAATTGGATCTTAGATTTATCAACAAAAACCTTAACAATTTCTGGTACAGGTTCTATGACCGATTATAGTTCTAGTTTTAATTCACCATGGTATTTTAGGAGAAGTTCTATAAAAACAGTTATCATAGAAGATGGTGTGACATCAATAGGTGATTATTCATTTTATTATCATCAAGAGATTATAAGTGTAACAATACCAGATAGTGTAACAGAAATTGGTGAGTATGCATTTAAATATTGTTCTAATTTGGAAAACATTAGAATTCCTGATGGAGTAACCGTAGTTAGTTCTTCTACATTTGCGCATTGTTCAAAGATTACGAGTATAACGATTCCTAATAGTGTAACTACAATTGAGGAACTGGCTTTTTTCGCTTGTTATAGTTTAACTGATATTATAATTCCTGATAGTGTAATATTAATTGGTGAATCAGCATTTGAATCTTGTCGAAAAGCACAAAGCATAACAATTGGTAATGGTGTTAAAACCATCGGTAAATGGGCTTTTGCTAAATGTGATAGCCTTACTGAAATAGCAATACCTGCAAATGTAATCACAATTGAATGTACTGCGTTTAGTGATTGTGAAAGTCTTGGAAAAATAACTGTTGATAGTAATAATTTATACTATTCAAATGATGATTATGGTGTGTTATTCAATAAAGACAAAACAACGCTTGTTCAATATCCATCAGGTAGTGCTTCAACAAATTATGTAATACCTAATAGCGTAACAACACTTTGTACATATGCATTTTGTTATGCATCAAACCTTGAAAGTGTGACGATTCCTGATAGTATAACATCGCTTGATGACTTTGTGTTTGATAATAAATACGATTTGATTCTATATTATAAAGGTACTCAGGCACAGTGGGATGAATTATTAGCTAATAACAGTGAAACATCAGAATATCTTAAAAACTATACTGTAATTTGTGCAGATAATACAACATATCCATCAGGTATCTGTGGTGATAATCTAATATGGCTTTTTAATGCTGAAACAAATACATTGACAATTTCAGGTACAGGTGCAATGTATGATTATGAAATTGATGATGTGTCAGGCTTTATCAATCAACCATGGTATAATTTTAGCAGAGACATTAAGCATATAGTTGTTGAAGATGGTGTAACAAGTATTGGTGAAGCTGCATTTACTTCTTGTGATGCTACAGATATTACAATTGGCGATAGTGTAGCATCAATCGGCAGTGAAGCAATAAAGTATTGTGATTACCTTACTGAAATAATCGTTGATGAAGATAACCAATATTATTCAAATGATGAATTTGGTGTGCTTTTCAATAAGGATAAAACAACATTGATTCATTATCCTATTGGTAACCAAAGAGAAAATTATACTATTCCTGATGGTGTTAAAGTTATTGGAACATATGCATTCGATAAATGCAACAAAACTCTTTTAAAAGTAACTATTCCGAAAAGTGTAACAACAATTGAAAAATTTGCGTTTAATGTGACCGGTTTCTTGGCATATTATAAAGTTGATTATGTAGGTACACAAGCTGAATGGAATTTGGTTTCTGTTGATGGGACAAATGATATTGCAGTAACTTATCTGGAACAAGAGCATAAACACGATTATGAATCAGTAGTAACAGCACCAACTTGTACAGAACAGGGCTATACCACATACACTTGCGAATGTGGTGACACTTATGTTGATGATTATGTAGATGCTCTTGGTCATACATCTTCAACTGCAGTTGAAGAAAACTATGTTGCTCCAACTTGTACAGAAAATGGTAGTAAAGATGTAGTTGTTTATTGTTCAGTATGTTACGAAGAAATCAGCCGTGAAACAGTTGTTCTTGAAGCAACAGGTCATGCAGATAACGATGGTAACGGATATTGTGATGTAGACAACGAGCTCCTTGACCCATTAGTAGAATGTGAACATGCTTGTCACAAAGATGGCTTAACAAATCTTATCTGGAAAATTATCAATTTCCTCAATCAATTATTAGGTTTAAACAATATTTGCTCTTGTGGTGTAGCACACTATTAATCACAATATTAAAAATAATAAATATGTGTTGTACAGTGTGATTGCACTAAATCCACTGATATAATAAAAGTCATCCTGAATGGTTCACTTCATATAACCACAAAACCACTTCTCACCATTCAGGATGATGACATTGTATTAAACATAAGCACCATTACATTTAGTATTGGTGCTTAAAAAATATATTTTAAATTGTCACAAATTGATGTTTTTTTACGATTTATATATGTAAGGAAATATTTTAATAAATCTTTTCAAAATTTACTCAAGCAAAAATAGCAATTATTTGTTCCTGTTTGAAAAAGTTTTGGGAAACTAAAAATAACAACTTACAATAATCTCTTATTATTGTGAGTTGTAAATAAAAAATCGATAGGCATATCCCCTATCGACAACATAGTCAAAAAATTTTTAATACAGATTTAATAATATATAATAAAAACAAAAAACTTACAATAACTATAAATTATTGTAAGATGATTAAAGTTTATAGTGTGGATGTGAAAAAATGAGTATTTCGAAATCAGTATTTATAAAAAAATATACAGAAGCTATAGTGCGAGATGAAGCAGCAGTATTTGCTGGAGCCGGTTATTCTAGAGAGTCTGGGTTTTGTGATTGGAAAGGGTTGCTTCGTGATATAGCTTCCGATATTGAATTAGACGTTGAGAAAGAAACTGATTATATTTCTTTAGCGCAATATTACGAAAATGCTAATGGATATCATGCACTTTGTAATACAATTCTAGATGCATTTTCAAAATATAAGGATAATTACAAGTTAGCAAAAGCTGTTGAATCATTACCTATAAAGACGTTTTGGACAACTAATTATGACCATTTTATTGAAGATACTTTAAGAAATGATTTTAAAAAATTAGTGGATATTAAACGGACTACAAAAAATCTAACATGTAATCTTCGTAATCGTGATGTAACTGTATATAAATTTCATGGAGATATTGATGATTTGTCATCATTGGTAATTACAAAAAGTGATTATGAATCATTTGAACGAGACCACATTCAATTTATAAATGTTTTAAATGGCGATTTAATAAATAAAACATTTGTATTTCTTGGATATAGTTTTAATGACCCTGATTTGTTTAATATATTGAAAAGTATTAGATTAACATTTGATAAAAACAAACGTACCCACTATGCTATTTTTAAGAAAATATCACGTAGTAATTACGATGATGACAATGAATTTGAATATGCAACAATTAAGCAAAATCTAAAAATTTTAGACTTAAAAAGATATGGAATTGAGTCCATAGAGGTGGATGAATATGCTGAAATAATCAATATTTTTGAAGTAATAAAAAAGAAGTATCTATTAAACAATATTTACATCGCTGGAAGCTGCAGAAAATTACCAGATAATTGGACGCAAAATAAAGCTGATGCACTATTGTACAAACTAGGTTATGATTTGGCAACAGCAAACTACAAGGTATGTACTGGTTGTATAGAAGGAGTAGGTCCTCAAATTGAGAATGGTGTATTAAATGCGGTTGTGGATAATAATTTGAATTTAAACAGTTCTCTTGACATAAAAAGATTACCATTGATAAATGGTAATCTCGATCATATGAACAATGAAAGTAAGGAAATCATGCGTCAAGATATCTACGGCAAAAATGGTGTAACTATTTTTTTATTTGGTAATCAGTATTATAATGGAATTAATATGCCATCAGAAGGTGTATTACGAGATTATGAAAGGGCAAAGGCGCAAAATATGTATCTTATCCCTGTTGGTTCTACTGGTGGAGCATCAAAAGAAATTCTTTTAGATGTTGAGAAAAACATTGATAATTACCCTTACCTTAAAAGCTATGTTCATATTCTAAAAAACAACATAGAACCTGATATGTTAATAAAAACAATTTTTCAGATCTTAGAGGCTATTAAAAACAGCAACTTTTAAATATAAAATTTAATTAGAGTTTGAGTAGCTGCAACAACTATTCTTATTTGAAATCTTGTTGCAACCCCTTCAATATAGTATTTTCGAGTTAGTAAATGAATAATATTATATAAAAATTTTGTATCATTAGATAATAGATTATTCCCATTATTTAGTAAATACCTTATGCATAACGCAATATTATCACATGTAAACAATATATTTTTGTCTTGCTGATTTTGTTGCATAAAAGTTTCTACCAAATATTTTAAAGTTAAATGATTCGTTAATCTAAAATTTACTGCAGGTGAACAAACTGTTTTTATGTATAAGTATAGTGTCTTGTATATTGCGTATTCTATATCATCTTTTGTCCTTATTGTACATAAATTTAATTCATTCAATTCTCTGTATTCGGTAGGTATATCTTTTTTTGATATATTAAATAATATTGGATATAATGTTATTTTATTATCTAATGAATAATCTAATTCTTTTAAGCACCACTCTTTAGAAAAGTATGTTTTATCCAAAAATAAAATCATTCCGTTCCAATGTTCGCATTGGCAAAGAGTACTATACAATTCATCATTAATATTCTTACCAAGAATTACGTCTACTTTATCATACCAAACCGTAAATCCATAACGCTCTAAACAATTAATATATTGTTCAATTATTTCTATATCTGCATCTCTAGAATAACTAAAGAAAAAATTATACACAGTATTTCACATCCATATTACGAACTTTAATCTACTTACAATAATTTATAGTTATTGTAAGAATACTAACAAAACACCCCATATTTTGATAAAATAAGTCATATCTTATCAAAATATGGGGTGTTATATATGAAAAATTTGAAATTGTATGCAAAAGAGTGTGTTTCTGTCATGAAATCCACAAAGAATATATCGAAATACAGCAGTTTAGCATATAATTCTGACTTGAATGACTTCATCGCATTTTGCGATGGCAGGATTGATAATGATGTTTTAGTAAAATATGTATCTCACCTATCACAAGACAGACATTTGTGCGACACTACTATTAGTAGAAAACTAATAACTCTTAAAATGTTTTTTGAATTTTTGTACAGTAAAAACCTAATAGAAGAAAACTACTATCAAAATTGCCACTTTAAATTCCGTAAGGAACGAAGGCTGCCAAAAACATTAACAAAAAATGAAATAGCCGAGCTTCTTAAAACTGCAACAGCAGAAAGAAACTCGGCTAAAAGTACATCTGAAGTATTGCAAACCTCAAGAAATCTAGCTCTTATTGATGTACTGATAAGTACAGGAATTAGAATTGGTGAAGCATCGGCAATTTCATTAGATGATATTATTGAATCCGAAAAGACTTTGCTTATTCACGGTAAGGGTCGTAAACAACGTTTAATATATATTTCTTGCGATGAGACATGGAACAATCTTAACAAATGGTTAGATATCAGAAAAGAAATGAATATCTCCACGGACAAGCTTTTTGTTAATCGAAGCGGTAATCAACTTGGAATACATGGCATTGAGTACATATATAAACAAATCAAGGAAACTGCTGGAGTTAACCCCTCCTCCACTCCTCATTATCTACGCCACACATTTGCAACAAATCTATTGTCAAACGGTGCCGATTTACGTTCTGTACAAGAATTGTTAGGACATAGTAGTGTAGCAATTACAGAAATCTATACCGAAATCACGGCACAGAGAAAAAAAGAGGTCTTGGATAAATACAATTTACGAAACACATTATGAAAATTATATTTAACTATAAGATACGTTTTTTATACATACTTCAAAACAGTAATTTCTCCAACCTTAATAGAGGCATACTTCTGTATATATTATACTCTCAGCTGAATTACGCCCCATGTAAGGGTATATCAAACAATTTATTTAATTTTTTGTAGGGTGCGTTTCTGAGTGCTTCGGGCTCCCAATACATGCAAAAACGCACCCCATAGTTTTGCTTCATGTATTCATATAACAATTGAACTAAAAATATTTTAAATTAACTTGTAATTATTTAATTAACTGAAAAGTTCAATCAACTTGTTTTGTCTAGGATGATTTCTCTTTTTTATAATATCAATAATTCGTTCTCGTTCTGATTGGTCCACTTCATAAACCTCTTCAAATCCTGAACCAAACGTCTCATAACTAATTCCACGAATAAAAATATAAAACACATCATCATTAAGCTGACTTACCATTTCATAAATCTCATCTACCGTATAAATATCAATTGTTCTTGTAAACAAACAATATCTTAAAAATTCAGCTGTCATTTTATTGTCATTCCAAGAAATCACTTCATCCAAAATTTCAAAAAATTCTCTTTGAATTCTAGGAGCTATTACATACATTTCAGCTCCACAATGCTCCAAGATGCCATTAACAATGCTTTTTCGTGTTGATAAATCATTTTCAAAAAACACCTTGTAAATCAACTCAAAATCTTCTTCGTCCGTACAAGTTGATGTCAATATATAAATCAAATCATCTATTGAAATCTTTCTATTATTGTTGTTGTTAATCTCTTTTAAGACATAACTGATTAACTCGCTATAAAAATCTTTTCCCTTCAAAGAATAACAATGGTTTTTGAAAAATTCTAAACAAGAAACCTTCAATGACGGATAATTATATTTATCTATAAAAAAATTTAATATTATTTTTGCATATTCATATGAATAAACATTTAATTTGTTAAACATTTCAATAACCGATATTGTTAAATCTACATTATCATCATCGATATTAAGACATTGTGTTTTAAATATAGAATCATAGTCTATTTCTTTTTTTAAAAAACTAATAGTTTTGCCTTCCAAATTATACCTGTTTGGTATTACGGATATAGCTTTACTGATTGTTTCAGATGGCTGATCAACACTAATTAATTTTACAAATTTTTTTAAAAAATCTTGCTCTTTGAACAAGTCGTTTTTTTCAGTATAACTGATTATATCTAAGTATGAAAGAAAATCATTTAAAGAAATGTCTTTCCAGTTTCTCGAATTCCTATCTAATGATTCATTATTATTTAAAGAATTTATATTAACATCAGCTCGTATCCACCCTATTGCTTCCGGTGTATCAGACATTGCCTTGTGTAAACTATTAAGTACTGCGCTATGCAATTGATCTTTGTTTTCCCAAAAAGATACCATACGGCCATTGGAAGCTTTTTCACGAAACTTATCTAGTCGTTGTATGTTGTTTTTATTTTTTTCTACAAACTTAGCTGATAAAGATTCTGGGTTTCTATGTAGCATAACAATTATAGGTTTTCCTGTAGATAATGCATAGTCAAATTCCATTTCTGTGTAGCTTATTTTTTTACCACTATCATCAATACCCAAAGTTCCATATCTACCAGCTATTATTAAAAGATAAAAATCGCTGTCATCAATTACTTGTTTGATAATAGCCCACTGTTTTTTATTTGAGGCTGGAAAAAGTTCCATTCCTGCTGGAAAGCAGTCACACTTTAAAATAGCTTGAGAAACTTCTTTTCTTTCTTCTATTAAATCTGTATATGTTGAACTAACAAATACTTGATATCTTTTTCGCATACTTCTCCTTTATTGTCACAACAAAATTAGATATATTTACAAATGATATTTTTATATAGTTATTATTCTTTATAGATGAAATTCATTTTTAAAATTTGGCATATTTTTTCCCTTGCTTCAATGTAACCAATTCAACCTCTATCGGCTTTCAATGAGTCTTATTTTTCTTTCCACATATCTGTTGCCTCATATTGTTGCTTTCTCCATTCACATTCAAGTAAGTTTCTTATTCCGTTAAAAATTCTCCATTGATAATCATTTAAAATTGAGCATCTCAAGTCATATATTTTCCGTCGTGCTTTTACAACCACCTCTTGACTTTCTATATATGTTTCTGTGGCATTAGGAGACTCTTTCAGCTTCATATATTTTTGATTTATTATGTTACTTTGGTCAACAATCTCAAAAGTCTTGCTCCGAACTACACTCATATTATTATGGATTTCTTCATCTTGCTCAAATAACAACAATACTATTGAAAAATGATATCGTATTAATTCATTATTGATTTCATCTAAATCATTCTCTTGTCCACTACATATTCGTGCAACCAGAGTAAAATATAAAGAAGAGCTTTCTCTTAAAGAATTAGACCATTTATCACGACTAGCAGTAATAGTACTTAAGTATCCTGAACGTTTCGCAACTTTATTTGAACATCCTAACGATACTATTGAAACAATTACTGCTGATATTGATGCCAAAAAAGTAAATCCTATTCCAATAGCAGAAAATATATTGAATATTTCATTTGATATTTAATTTCCTCCATATTCAAAAATTAAAATCACTTTGCAATTCTCAATAATATACCCGGTATCTCTGAAAAGTCAGAGCACCATATTACATTTAAACCAAGGGAGTTTGCATCCTGCTCAAAAAGCATCGTTGCAATTTCGTCAGCTCTGTTTTTCAGAGGTGATTTTTTTACAATAATATAATGCTTACATCTTTGGTTTCTTCTCCATGAAATATCTAATAATCTTCTTAAATTTGGATCAGATAAACTTAATCCAATAAACAAGCATACATTTGTAGAGAATGTATTTAACTGTATTAAATTTGACCAACTATAGGGGTCAATAAATTGAGAATGATATGATTCCTCACTGAAAACAAGATTTGGTTCTTCAAAATCTTTCTTGTTAGGCAAAAAACCATGTACATGAAAAATCGGCAAAGCATCCATACCATATACTTGGCCTTCTTTCCATATTGTGACATGTTCTATGCTATGATTAGATAAAGCATCTTCTATCAAATCATCAAAATTAAAAGTAATTATTGATTCCAATTGTTTTCCTCGCCTCTTGGGACGAGATAATTCAACTATTGCATTCATAATATTTGTTTCCAAATTAGGATTTACAGACTCATGTTCATAGAAGAAATTATAGTTTAAATACAGATGTTTTTGAACAGTTTTATCAAAATCATCTTTTAATATTATCTTTAAATATTTACCAAGAATTAAGTTTGATTGTGGCATAAGCGAAAGCAAAGCTTCAGCTGTAACATTATTATCAGTATTTAACGACTGTTCATTTGAATAAATCTCATTAAGGATATTTATTAGAAGTTCATTCCACGTAGGAATAGAAGAATCTCTTGATATACCAGCTCCACATACCAAAGTCAATTGATTTTCAATTAAAGCACTTTTTAATATAGATATCTTTTCATCCACATCACTGTCTTCATTGTTTACAAGTTCATTCTTTTTAAAAAGAAGTGTGTTTTTATCAGCACTATGTAATTGTGCAATATCTTTTAATACGGCTTCAGTAACTTCTTCCTTTGTCTCTACTTTTCTATATTGGAAGCTTGACAAAAAACTTGGAAGAAATACATCACCAACAACAACTGGTAGAACTCACAAATTATTCATACCGAATATAGCGGAACTTAATTCAGCTTGTGCCCACGATGAATCCAAAAAATTTTCTGTTATAATAGCAATAAGTATATCCGATGATTGTAACGCTTCTTTTATTTTTTGTATCTAAATCTCTCCAATGTTAATATCAACCGCATTGAAAACTTTGTGACCTTGTTCTTGTAAACGGTTTGTAAGCTCAGTATAAACGCTTTCATCCTTGCTTGAATGACTGATAAATATTTTCATTATACATTACCTCGTTATTTTACATTTCTTTACTAGAAAAATAGACATTATAATTTCATAAACATATAATTCTTTCATATAAATTTTAATTAATTTACTAATAGTTCTATGCAAATAAATACTATTTTTTAATAGCTATATTTATAATTTTATATTAAAATTACCTTTTGTGTAATGCATCTTACAAAAATGTTTAATTTTTCGACAAAAATGCTTAAATTTAGACCTATTTTCCATATTTTTATCCACACATTCGACTAGCCTCTTGTTATGCGGTAAAATTAAGTTACTAAATAACATGAGGTTTTGTTTATGAAATCATCATTTGAACAAAGCGGAGGCACATGCAGAATGGTTGGAGATTACAGAATACCGCACATCACATTACCTGCCAAAGCAAACAAACCACTCGGTGTATGGGGACTGAAACGCAAAGATTATCTTATGAAACATAAACGAGTTCAGTTTAATATTATGCATATGAACGGCACATTGTGGACTCATCTTGCAGAGGTTTATGAACAAGCATCAGATATGTTCCCTCGGCTGATATAACAGATGAAGGTCAATGAAGGTATCACAGAACAGCTCAAAGGAGATAATCAAATGGAATGGGTTGTCCGAATAAATAATGTTGAAGCAAGGGCAAGAGAAATCGTAAATAAAGAATCGATTTATAACTAATAATTATAACGGCAGTGCATAGTTTTCCTCTGCCGCTTTAAATTGAGTATAAAATAATAGTAGATTATTACTCAAGCATATGCTATATTTTTATAAAATATTTTGGACTACAAAGAATAAGCATATGGTATATCTAAAAAAGATGTTTCTAAACTAAACTTTGAATCATCAAATGTTATGGATAATACAAACGACACGTTATGCTCTTGTGCTCGAAAGTTTATTGATTATTTAGGTGATTCATCTGTAGAACTTACTAAATCCCGAATATAAAAAATTAAGAAAATATTTCCTATTCCATATGAGCAAAACATTCTTTGGGCTGACACAGAGTTTGATTTGCGTCCAAAAGGAAAAAGAAAAATCAAACCTTTTTTCAAACGGGAGAAATTTGAACCTGATGGGTTCGTAAGCGATAATGTAGAGAAAAACAGGGCGATGTTAGTTGAATCGCGGTGTTCTAAAACCATTATAGATAGTTGTATTCGCTTTGCAACTGATTTTCAAGCAATAATAAATTGTTATAGTTTTCAATCTTACATGTCTAATATCAATCCACGACGAAAACTATAATTAATTGGTACAGAAAAATAATGATTTGCTTTGTCTTCAATGTTAGATGTTATTATAACCATATCAGGCGGTGCCAAAAGGTTTCTAGCTAATTCAAAGCGTAACGAAGAAAAAGGAACAGCTCTATCATACCATTGTTTATCAATTTCCGAAAGACCATCTGCACTAAATATAATATTTGTTCCTTGACTGTATATAGCAACAATATTGTATATAATATCTCCATTTACTTGAATGTCTAATTCCTCATATTCTAAATGTAATTCAATTTTGCTTTCAGACCCAGGAATATAGATTATTCGGTTAGATTCTTCCGAAAGCTTTGTTACAATAAAATTTTTGCACATTTGAAACTCTTCATTTTCAAGTAATCTTAATATTTCAATATAATATTTGTCTTTAAATGATTGCCTTAATAGTCCGTTTCGATCAAAATACATTTCAAAGGCCATCCCACATAAAATATGCTTTTTAATTTCGATATCTAACGAATTATTAATAAATTTTTTTAAAAAACTGCATGAGTCCCAAGCACCACCATCTGCAGCCTGAAAAATATTTCTTCCTAAAACAAATAAATCGTTTGCACCAATAGATTCAAATGACAATGAATACAATTCACTTATAGCTGGATTTTGCTGATACCAATCATGTGTTTTAAGTTTTTCAATAATTCCGTACAAAGGATTATCGGTTCTAAAGTAATAATTTTTGTCTGCTAATGCTTCAGATGAATAAAATGCAAAAGCATCTATAGAATCTTCATTAAAGCAATAATTTCCCATTAGGGAAGTATGTTCCCATGATATTTGTCTGCCTCCTGTTTGTACCGATAACACTTCTCTTACATGCTTAAACATATTTTCAATTGGAATTCGTGGTAAATCAATTGATTGCAGTAATGCAGCTGTATAAGCGCCATGTCCATTAAATTCAATAGCTTTCTGGCCAGGAGATGTTGAAAATGCAATAATTGTTCCTTCAGGTGCGAAAACAGGGGCAAACCCTCGACCAGTTAAACCTCTACCAGTACTATCTTGTCTACAGGCATCCAAAATTATAATTTTAGTTTTTAAATTGTTATCATGATTTTTTCCTTCGAGAGCAGCGATAAGATAATCTAAATCCAATGCCATCCATTCTCGATATCCAGCATCAACACCGTTTGTATCAATAGGCATTAATAAATTGTGACCATTACACTCAAAGCCATGTCCTGCATAATAAAAAAGAGCAACATCATACTCGGGTAAAAGAGTTTCAAAAGTATCAATAGCTTCATGCATTCCATTACGGTCTAAATTTTTGTAACAAAAAACATCGTAGTTTAATTTTTTTAATTTATTTGATATTTCATTACAATCATTTATAGCACACTCAAGTTTGCTTAAGCATTCAAATTGATAGTCATCGTTTCCTATACAGAGTGCTATTTGTTTACGCATAATGTGCCACCTTCCATAATTTCTCTCTACTTTAAATATAAAACACATTGTTTTTATTTATCGAAATATAATTCGTCACTATAAAAATATAACAAGTTACTACATACTTCAATTCACTCAACAAAAATGCTTTATTTTTCGACAAAAACGCTTATTTTTCAAACTAATATTATTTTATTTTGCTTCCTACACGCCTTCGACAAAATCGTTCTTAGTTATACAATCAAGTCAAAAAATTAAACTATACAGTTATTATATAAAAATAAATCGTAATCAACTACATCGTATTGATGATTAATTAATCCTTAACCTCATCCTACCACCCATTAAGAAATTCTTACTTTCCAAAAGAAGAAATCAGGTATACGGATTATTTTTTTAGAATAAAATTTATTTCTTAATTTATCGTTTATCTATTTTAAACTATATCAACACCTTATAGAGCATATAAATTTAATATTGAACCCGAACATTTTATAATGAATAATTGATAAGGTAGTGTAACATGAGAAAAGCCGAGCAAAGTTTTGTGCTCTGCTCGACTTTCTTGTTTCATTAAAATTTTCTATATAAAAACTTTAATCTTATCATTAGTATTTTTTTAAACAGTTTCTTTAGGTTTCACATCAGTAACCTTTAAAATACGATATATATAACCATCTCTTCTGTTTCGAGCACAGTAATTATCCAGCTCATTAATATCAATGATTGCAAGTGTTTTGTAATCAAAAACATTTACGAATGTTAAATTAAACTCAATTCCATCACTTTTGTATTTTTCAAAGAAATGCGAAGGGATTATAAATCGAATTGCCCGTTCTTCTTGAGAATCAATATAAACAATGTTTTCATCAACTTTAATTCCATGCTTAATATTAGCATTTCCATTATAACCTTTTGCATTAACTAAAAGTTCTACAATAGGGTATTCACTCTTGTTTTCAAACATTACGTCTATGTGATAACAATTCGTAAAAGGCCAATATTCTTTATCAACCATATCAAATATTATTGGTTCAGAAATTTCAGCATTATAATATTTTGGTGAAGTAATACTCCGCTTGTTAACATGTAACTTTTTTATAGATACCATTGACAGAAACTTGGCTTGTTCTAATTTCTGCATTTGTTCAGCTAATGCATTTGCTTTTTCGGTTTGGAAAATTGCATCTTTTGTTAATTGATTTGATTTTTCTGTCTGACCATAAGCTTTACTTGTTTGATATACCGCAATTGCGCCTAATACAACCGTACCTATAAAACCTAATGCATCACCATAATACGAGAGACTATCCTTTGCTTCCCATTCAACCGCAAAGAAATCACAACATGCCGGTATTAAAAATAACCAATTAATTATTAATGGTATTACTATTACAGTCAATATTATAGCTATTATTCCTACAAAAATCTTGGAAAAATTGTCCTTTATAAATTTAATAATCCTTTCCATTATAACATCATCCTAAATCACTTTTTTATAATAACATACTAAATAAATTATTTCATCTACTTTAATATCACAACTCCAGTTGTGCTTTTTGAATATTCAGGTATACTTGGAAAATTATAATCAATGATTTCAATAAATAAATTAAGCAAATAAAATACATATGCTACAAAACAAAAGTATTTTCAAAACATTCATTCTTTTCTTTATTTATAGCCAATTGCAAACTTCCAAGGAACACATCAGGGGGAGCACATAGCATTTCAATCTGAAAATTATATTTCAAAAGATTACATGTTGGACTAGTTTTCTGTATCATTTATTATATGAATAAATTAGCTTTAATACATTTAGAAATGTATCGGTTATTTATATAAAAGCAATCTAACAGTTTTTATATTATAAAGAAAAGGAACAAATAACAGAATATTCGCTATTTGTTCCTTTTAGTCTTTTAAAATAAGTATTTGTTTTCAAAAATGAGTTTGTGTTAATTTAATGTTACTCACTTATTTATTATTTCCATTCCTACACCATATGACTTTGCTAAAGTTTCTACGAAAAAAATAGTTGCTTCTCTACTTAAGTCACAATATTTAAAATTGTACACATAATCTTGAATGGTTTTTGCATCTAGTTTTTCAAAAGTTCGTTCGGGATATTGTTCCTTAAAAATTCTTCCAATGGTTGACACAATGATGTATAAAGATAACATTTCATTAGGACAACTGTAAATCCTTGATTTCTCATTTACAACCATAAAAGGTTTCAATGTATTTATCCAATAACAAAGTATAGCAACTTCCTTATATTCACATATTTTATTAATCTTGTGAAACACATAATAATAGGCTTTACGCTTATCTAATCTTTTCAAAATTTCATAAATGTTTCTTTTGTGAATAAAATAGTCTTTACCATACACTAAAGAAGTTTCACCTTGAGCTTTTAAAAACTTCTTCCATAGAATTAAAAAGTCATTAAGCTGTTCTTCAAATTCTTTCTCGTCTCTGTCTCTAAAATGACCCTCATCATCAAATAATAATGTAATGCTTAATTCACCATCTTGGTTTTTCATCACAATCACCAACCCATTGAAAAACATCTAAAAAAACTGTATCAATTATTTCAGTTCCTTCTCTCATAGTAGTAAATACGTCTTGATTTAAAAAAGGTTTATTTTCTTTTCCTGCTAATTTTGAGTGCTCTGCAATACTTTTAAATCTTCTACTACCCAAAAGTGTAGCAAAAGATAAACTTTTTTGGTTTAATACATATTCAGTAAAAGAAATGGAGTTTCTTTTTTTTGTTGTGCACTTTGAAGCCATATAGTTATTTCTCCTTAATTTATGTTGGATACTGTGATATCAATATCTTCATAATCATTTATTTGTACAGGATATATATATATTACTACCGCACATATTATATCCCATAAAAACGGAATAAAACTTAAGTAGTAAAAAAACATTGGCCAATAATAATGTTTTTCTACAAATATATTAGAAAGAGTTATTTTTTCAAAATCACCTATCGCTCTCAAGAGTTGATTGTAATCGATAGTAAACAAAATAATGTTTGTCAATAATGATAAAATCAAAAACAAAAATGAGAGAACCAATAGAACTCGAATTGTTTTAGTTGGTGTATACCGCTCTTCTAAAAACAACCTTTTATTTGATTCAAGTAATAGCAATGTCGAAATAATCATCCAAAAAGGAAGGGTTTCAACACTGTTTGAAGTGAATTTTTCTAGCCAAGTAGTTGTTGATATTAACAAACAAAAGGTTCTTAATAGGGAATCATACGGATTAGCAGAAAATACTTTATTCATTCGACATATCTCCCCTTAAAAATACAAGTAGAATTATATGATTACGAGTAGAAAATGTCAATAATATTTTCTTTCCAATGCAAAAACGATATGAAATACAACAAAAACGTATTGAAGAGTATACAGATATATTTTATACATTATATTATATATTTTTTTGATAGTCAATATATTATACTCGTTTCAAAAGATAGG
>JAZQUC010000024.1:0-1768 GCA_045631075.1 Candidatus Fimenecus sp.
GATGAAACAATTATGCTTCAGGATGTTTATGAAAATCCTGAGCTTATGGATAAATTCCTTGACCAGCTCACAGTCAATGAAATGGTTATGATGGTTATCGACGGTGGTTACGGTACACGTGGCGTTGAACGCCTTGGCATCCCTCAGACATGGGATAACGACGCCCCTGCAAGTGTTAAGGGACAGAATGGTATTGCATTTATGGATAGTGGTACTGCTTATCCTTGCGAAGTTGCTGTTGCTTGTACATGGAACGTTGAACTTGCAGAAGAAATGGGCGAATGTGTTGGTATTGAAGCTCGTGACCTTGGCACAGACATTTGGTATGCTCCTGGTGTAAATATTCACAGAAATCCTGCTGGTGGTAGAAACTATGAATATTATTCAGAAGACCCAATTATCTCTGGTACAATGGCGTCTGCTGTAATTACAGGATGTTATTCAGAAGGTCTTATTGTTACAATCAAACACTTTGTTATGAATGACCAGGAATCTCATCGTGAAGGTGTTTTCACTTGGGCTGATGAACAGACAATGCGTGAAATCTATCTTAAAGCTTTTGAAATTCCAATTAAGGAATCTCCTTGCTATGGCGTTATGTCAGCATTCAACCGTATCGGTACAAACTGGTGTGGCGGTAGCTCAGCGCTCCTTAATGACCTTCTTCGTGGTGAATGGGGATTTGAGGGATTTGTTGTTTCTGACTATTCATGGAACTTTACAGGTTTTGGATATATGAGCCCTATTATAGCGGTTTATAACGGTAATGACACATTGCTTACAGGTCTTTGGGCTGTTAATCTTCCATCTCATGTTATTGCAACTACAGCACAGTATTACAGAGACCCTATCGGTTTCGGTACTGCGCTTCGTGAAGCTTGTCGTCACCTTTGCTTAGCAAAAATGCATACAAAGGCATTCCTTGAACCTTATGAATATGACGACACACTTAAAGGTGCTCTTATAAAACCTGATGAATGGGAATTTGAAGAACCATACATTACTTCAAATATTGAATATCTTATTAACAATGTACTGAATACAATCGTTTACTTTGTTAAAAACCTTGTTTAACAATCATAGTGCCAGGTCAAGTACCTGGCATTTTTATTGTACAATATAATTCAAATTATAATTTGTCGGGGAGTTTAAATTCTTGTCTCCCCTGAAAGGGGAGATGTCACCGCAAGGCGACAGAGGGGTTTGTAAAGTGTGTCAGTTAGTTTATTTATCAAGGAACAGACCCCTCAGTCTCACTTCGTTCGCCAGCTCCCCTTTCAGGGGAGCCAAGGAGTATCATAACCACTACAATTCCCCTATAAACTCCCAATTTATTTAAAACTTGTTGTTTCTCTTGATATAAAAAATTCTTTATGATATTATAGACATGGTGATTATTTATGAATATTAAAATGGCAAAGCATTCTAATCCACAGTTTGCAAGAGATAATTTTCAGAATCTTGACGGACAGTGGGATTTTGGATTTAAAAAGGCAAAAAGAAGTTTCAAGTTTTCAACTGACGAAAAAAAGGCAGTTGAAATAAGAGATAAAAAAGAATATACACATAAAATCAATGTACCCTTCTGTGTTGAAAGTGAGCTTTCAGGCATTCAGTACAAGGATTTCTTAAATATGGTATGGTATAGAAAAACTATTGACATAAAAAAGGATGGAAACAGAGTTTTCTTGTGCTTTGGTGCTGCTGACCATATTACAACTGTACTTGTAAACGGTAAATTAGCAGGTCGCCACAAAGGTGGTTACAC
>JAZQUC010000025.1:0-1788 GCA_045631075.1 Candidatus Fimenecus sp.
GGAGGCTTATCTTATGTTCAAACTGATTCCTCAGCCTGTAAAAATATTTACCGATAAATCTGTAACCGGTTTTGTTTTAACTGACAATACAACCGTTTCCGCATTTGATTTTTCTGATGATTTGATTGTTTTCGTAAAAAAAGTATTGCACAAAGAAATCAAAGCATCAAATGGTGACTGTTTAATTTCTTTAATCATTGATGACAACTTCAAATATGATGAAGGTTATTCCCTGAAGTGCGAAAACAATAAAGTTAATATTGTATCAAAAACAGAAAACGGACTTTTTTACGGAATACAGACTCTCAAACAAATGCTTCTGCAATCAGGAGGGAATATTCCATACACTGAAATTTTTGACTTCCCTCGCTTCGCTTACAGAGGATATATGCTTGACTGTGGAAGATATTTTTATTCTGTCAATGATATAAAACGAATCATAGAGCTTATTGCATTACATAAAATAAACATACTGCATTGGCATCTGACTGAGGATCAGGGGTGGAGAATAGAAATCAAAAAATATCCTTTACTGACAGAAAAAGGCTCGGTGCGCAGTCACACAAATTTCAACAGAAAATCTCACGGCGGTTTTTATACTCAGGAAGAAATAAAAGAAGTTGTTGAATACTGCCACAAACATAAAATCAAGGTTATTCCCGAATTTGATGTTCCGGGTCACAATGTTGCTGCAATCGCCTGTTATCCGTATCTTTCTTGTTTTGAGCGAAGTCTTGAAGTAGCAACCCATTGGGGTGTCAAAAGAGATATTCTCTGCGCAGGTAAAGAGTCAACTTACGGTTTTGTTTATGATGTTCTTGACGAAATAATGGAACTTTTCCCCGATAAAATAATTCATATTGGTGGCGATGAAGCATTCAAAGAACGTTGGGAAATATGTCCTCATTGCCAGAAGGCCATAAAAGAAAACAATCTGCACGATGAAAACGACCTCCAGATGTTCTTTATGTCAAAAGTTAACGATTATCTTGCATCAAAAGGTTATTCTTCTCTTATGTGGGGCAACGATACAGAAGGTGGAACGGATAACCTTTCTTCCAAAATTGCGTGGACCATATATAAACCCCATTGTAACGATGAAATGATAAAAAAGGAACTTGAACGAGGCAGAAAGCTCATAAACTCAAAAAATAAAACTTTTTATCTTGATTTCCCTTACGGGTGGACATCCCTCTCGGATGTTTGCAACAGTGATGGTGCATTGACCGAAAAAGATGAAGACACCTACGGCGTTGAAGCTTGTATGTGGACAGAATATGTACCTGATATGAAGAAACTTGAATTTATGACCTTCCCAAGACTTGGAGCAATCGCTGAAAATGCCTGGTCACCAAAGAATTCATCGAATTTTATGGATAAGGTAAAAGATTATTGCAAACTGTTGGATGCTTACGAAGTGAGATACGCACCTTTGAATAAGGCGAATCCATCATTTATTTATAAACATTTTTCTTCCATTTGGTTCAAAAGGCGTGTTTTTCATTGGGAACGTATTCATATACATTTTGATAACAAGAAAGTAAAGAAACTCAGCGAAAATTACGATAAATAAGAGCTTGGTGGTTGCTTTTTACTCTGCTGACGGTTGATTTCTCCCCAACTAAACCAATGGTATTGTTGTATGTTTCTGTAACTCCTGGACATAAAATTTCCTCCTATGATAGTTTAATTCTACCATAGGAGGGTGATTTTTTCTATTGTCCGTTTTTACTGGACTTGTGCAAAGGTAAGAGGTGATTACTTTTTAATTTATATTAAGAGCCTTTA
>JAZQUC010000026.1:0-3511 GCA_045631075.1 Candidatus Fimenecus sp.
TGAAAGACCTGCAATACCGAAAGCCATAAAGCGTTCAACATCAGTATCGTGAAGAGCCATCTGAATCTTTTCGTATGCATATTTATCGTGCATATAGTGGATAACGTTCATTGTGTTTACATAGAGATGGCTGAGCCATTCGATATAAATCTGGAAACGTTCCATAACAGCATCAAAGTCAAGCTTTTCAACGTCCATTACATCCATCTGAGGACCGATATGCATTTTACTTGTTGTATCGTAACCACCGTTGATAGCAATAAGCAAGAGCTTTGCAAGGTTGCAACGAGCACCGAAGAACTGCATCTGCTTACCAACCTTCATAGCAGAAACGCAACAAGCAATAGCGTAGTCATCACCGTAATCAGGACGCATTACATCGTCATTTTCGTACTGAATTGAGTCTGTATCCTTTGAAACCTTTGCACAGTACTTCTTGAAATTTTCAGGAAGCTGAGTTGACCAGAGGATTGTAAGGTTTGGTTCTGGAGAAGAACCAAGAGTATAAAGAGTATGAAGCATTCTGAAGCAGTTCTTTGTTACAAGAGTTCTGCCGTCTTCACCCATACCACCAACTGCTTCAGTAATCCACATTGGGTCACCACCGAAGAGTTCGTTATATTCAGGAGTTCTTAAATGTCTTGCAAGGCGAAGCTTCATAACGAAATCGTCCATAAGCTCCTGTGCACCCTTTTCATCAAGGACACCTCTTGCAATATCACGTTCAATATAAATATCAAAGAATGTGCTTACACGACCCAATGACATTGCAGCACCATTCTGTTCTTTAATAGCACCAAGGTATGCAAAATATGTCCACTGAATTGCTTCACGAGCATTCTTTGCAGGCTGCCTGTTATCATATCCGTATGATGCAGCCATTTCCTTAAGGTAGCCTAAGAAAGCAATCTGCTGATAAAGCTCTTCAAAAAGGCGAATCTGGTCTGTATTGAAATTACCATTATCTCTTGCAGCCTTATCCTTTTTCTTTTCTTCAATAAGCTTATCAACACCGTAAAGTGCCACACGACGATAGTCACCAATAATTCGTCCACGACCGTAAGCATCAGGAAGACCTGTGATAACGTGACATTTACGAGCTGCACGCATTTCATCAGTATATGCACGGAAAACACCGTCATTATGAGTTGTTCTGTACTTGAATTCTTCTTCAACTTTATCGCTTAATTTATAGCCGTAAGCTTCACAAGCCTGACGAACCATTCGAATACCACCAAAAGGATTAACACCACGCTTCAATGGTCTGTTTGTCTGTAAGCCAACAATCAATTCGTTAGCCTTGTCAACATAACCAGGTAAAAATGTTGTAAGTGATGATGCATTTGTTGTATCAATATCAAGAACACCACCATACTGACGCTCAAGAGCAAAAAGTGAATTAACCTTGTCCATCATTGCCTTTGTACGAGGAGTTGCCTCAGCAAGGAAGCTGTCATCACCCTTATACTCCTTATAGTTCTGCTGAATAAAGTCACGAACATTGATTTCATCCTGCCATACGCCTTTTTTAAATCCGTTCCAATTCTTATGTTCCATATTTTTTCTCCTTACTTTTCGAGTTTGCCGAAAACAAAAATGAGCAATTCCACTTTGTAAACAAAATAGAATTGCCCAGACGGTCGGCTCACATTTAGTTTACATTTCCTTGTGGTTATCCACATTATCCGTCAGTTATGTAAACCTAATTTTTTAAGTTGTTTTTTACAATAAAATTATACATTATATACTCAAATAATGTCAAGTAAAATTACTTGAGCATTGGTACACCATTTTTGTCGAATGTGACTAATTTTATTCTTGCGTGACGACAAGGGTCGTAAAGTGGCTCGTCACAATATGAACCACAATTTTTATCGAAATGTGAAAAAGGTCTTGCGTGGTAAACGATAAGCAAGTTATCATTTTCGTCAACAACAAAACTGTTATGTCCTGGTCCTGCCTGGTCAACTAAATCACTCGTCTGTAAAGCAGGTTCAGGAGATTTTTCCCAATTGTTTATATTCATTAAATCGGCCTTTTTATCCGCAAAAACCTTGCCCATACAGTATTCTTCACCTGTACCTGATGCAGAAAAGAAAACATAGATTTTATCATCAGTTTTAAGTACAGCAGGGCCTTCGTTTACTGCAAAGCGAATCTTTTCCCAGTCGTATTCGGGCTTTGTAAGAAGAATTGGTTTGTTTATAAGCTTCCATGGTTCTTGCGGATTGATTTCTGCCATAAAAAGTGACGAATCGTCAAGCTTTTCTGCCCAAACAAGATAATGCTTACCATTATTCTCAAAATATGTCATATCAAGTGAAAACTCGGTAAACGACTTGTCATCACCTTCACTTGCCTGCATTTTCCCCATTTCAACCCATTCATCATTCATTGGGTCCTGACCCTTACACATAAGGACATATGGACGGATATTCCATATTGCGTGCTTTTCACCTGCTGCAAAGAAAATATACCATTTTCCTGCTATATAATGAATTTCAGGTGCCCATATATGCTTTGCCATAACACCTTCATTATGTGCAAGCCAAATTGTTTTTTCTTCTGCTGTCGCAAGTCCAACAACAGTTTCACTTTTTCTTAAAATTATTCTGTCATAACCCGAATCAACATTCATAAACGCAGGATAACTTGCAGTAAAATAATAAAAGTTATCAGGCCCTTTAGTAACATAAGGGTCTGCTCTTTGTGGTATAAAAGGATTAGGATAGTTCATAATACATTCTCCTTATCTGCAGATTACAGTCAAAATACTGTTTGATTTTACTATAATATTTTCTTTGTATTCACCGTTATAAATTTCGTTAAGATAATCTTCATCAACAGACTGAATAATCTTCATTTCAGTGAAGTTTCCGTCGAGTGTAAGTTCTCTTTCTTCTCCTTCATTGACGATAACCGTTACTGTTTCACCATTTGGTTTTAAGAATGAGAATACATTAAAATCGTTGCTTTCGTCAGGGAAAAATCCGTTATCAAGGCAAACAGAATCAATTGGAATATATTTTGCAAAATGTGCAAAGCCCCAATATCTTCGTGCCACATACCACTCACTAAAATCATTTGTAGCAGTAATTGTAGCGTCAGCATAGTCATTTCCGTCTTCCTTGATTGAGAACTGATTAACTGCAACCCAAGATGTCCAGCTTTCTGCACCTGCATACGCTAAATCCTGACCGATGATTCGTGCAGTTATCAACGCACCTTTAAAATTCTTTGTGTGGCTCTTGTTTGGCAATTCACACCACTCACTCATATCAAAACGAAACTGTGGATATTTCTCTACGATTTCTTTTTTGAATTCAAGTCGGATATTTGGATTGTTATCATCGTGATATGAATGATAAGCAAAAATATCCATTACTTTCATAATTGTTTCATCAGCAGTAATTGCCTTTATGTAATCAGGAGTAAGACCCATCATCTGTCCACTTTCAGGACCATAGAGTTTAACATCCATTCCCCTTTTGAGGATTTCTTCAGCAAAAAT
>JAZQUC010000027.1:0-6003 GCA_045631075.1 Candidatus Fimenecus sp.
TTGTTGATTTCTGCCATACATTCCATCATCATACCCTTTGGAATTGGGTTTGCTGACTTAACAGGCACAACATAAGCGCTGCCGCCTTCAACTCTAACAGTTGTTGTAATCATTCTTGTTGGATTTGTAACCTCTGTACGAGCATAAGCATCGCCACGCTTACAAGTATTACCTGTAACAGTAGCAACATTACCGTCAGCATCAAATGTAACAGTTATTGGGCATCCTAAAGGACAAGCAACACAAACAAGTTCTCTATTTTCCATTTTATTATGCCTCCACTCTTACTGTAATCTCTGCATTAACAGGAAGTTCACTAATAACTGACTGTTTGAGAGTAACATATTCCATTTCACCAGGGCAAAGCTTAACCTTTTTCTTTGAAAGAATTTCTTTACTGTCACATTCAACGATAATCTTTGCATTATTAAACACTGCACCAACACGGAAATAAAGTTTAACATCTGTATCTGTGTCGTGGTTAATTCTCTGTGGAACAATGTAACGAACTCCGTTAATACCCTTTGTATAAACACATTCACCAGTTACCTTTTCACCCTTGATGAACTTTGCAGCACCAAGACCTGCAATCTGGCTTTCTTCTGTAACATAGTCAACAAGGTCATGAACCTGTAAAACATTACCACAAGCAAACACACCAGCATGTTCTGTTTCACGATATTCGTCAACCTTTGGTCCGTTTGTAATCATATCAAGCTGAAGTCCTGAATTCTTTGAAAGCTCGTTTTCAGGAATAAGACCAACTGAAAGCATCAATGTATCACAAGAAACATATTCTTCTGTACCAGGAATTGGCTGAAGTCTTTCGTCAACCTTAGCAATTGTAACGCCTTCAAGTCTGTCTTTACCGTGAGTTGCAATAACTGTTGTTGAAAGCTTAAGAGGAATACCAAAGTCATCAAGACACTGAACGATATTTCTTGTAAGACCACCTGAATATGGCATAAGCTCACAAACCATCTTAACCTTTGCACCTTCAAGAGTCATACGACGAGCCATAATAAGACCGATATCACCTGAGCCAAGAATAACAACTTCGTGACCAGGCATATAACCGTCAATGTTAACGTACTTCTGTGCAGTACCTGCTGTCATAATACCTGAGCAACGACTACCAGCAATACTTAATGCACCACGAGGTCTTTCACGACAACCCATAGCAAGTACAACTGCTTTTGCCTGAATTTTAAGAAGACCGTCTTTTTTGTTAACTGCTGTTACAACATTACCATCTTCAACATCAAGCACCATTGTATCAACTTTAACATCAATATCAGTACCTTCAAGCATTTTCATAAATCTTCCTGCATATTCAGGGCCTGAAAGTTCTTCACCAAAATAATGAAGTCCGAAACCGGTATGTATGCACTGTTCAAGGATACCACCAAGAGTTTCTGCACGCTCTAAAACGATAATATTTTCAATACCGTTTTCTTTTGCTTTAAGGGCAGCTGCCATACCAGCAGGGCCACCACCAACTACAACAAGATCATAATTCAACACACCGATTCACCTCACTTTGTTCTTTCGTAAATAATCTTTGAGTTGCCACCGAATTTTGTGATGTCACTCATTGGAACATCTAATTCGCGAGCAAGGATTTCAACAACTTTACTTCCGCAGAAACCACCCTGACAGCGTCCCATACCTGCTCTTGTTCTACGCTTAACACCGTCAACATCACGAGCGCCTGCAGGAGCCTTGATAGCGTCAATAATTTCGCCCTCTGTAATTGTTTCGCAACGGCAAACGATACGTCCGTAAGCAGGATTTTTCTTAATAAGCTCTGCTCTTTCTTCGTCATTCATATGACGGAAACGAACAGGCTCTTCTCTTGTATCTGTGTAATTGTCTTTTTCGTTAAGTTCGAGTTTTTCATTAAGAATTTCACGAACAAAAAGAGCGATTGCAGGTGCAGATGAAAGACCAGGAGATTCAACACCAGCAACATTCAAGAAATTACCACTTGTTGGACACCAACCGATAATGAAATCGTCATTAACAGGATGAGCACGAACACCTGCAAAAGATGTAATTGCATTTCTTGTTGAAACGATAGGAACTGATTTAAGTGCCTTTTCAACAATTTCCTTAAGTCCTTCAGGAGTTGTAGTAATATCTTCCTTGTCCTCAATGTTAAGTGCTGTTGGTCCGATAAGAAGGTTACCGTCAACAGTAGGAGTTACAAGGATACCCTTACCCATTTCGTTAGGGCACTGGAAGTTTGTATGAACAGCAAGGTTGCCGACTGACTTGTCAAGAACGTAGTATTCACCTTTTCTTGGTACAAGGTCAATTGAATCGTCACCAACCATTTTTGCAAGTTCATCTGAGAAGTTACCTGCTGCGTTGATAATATACTTAGCAGTTATATCACCTGCAGTAGTGTTGAGAACATAAGCATCAGCATTTTCACTGATTGATTTTACTTCACAGTTTCTTACGAATTCAACACCATTTGAAACAGCGTTTTCAACAGCAGCGATTGTAAGCTCATAAGGACATACAATACCTGCACTTTCTGAAAGAAGTGCACCAACTGCTTCATCACTGATATTTGGTTCAATTCGACGAAGTTCGTCACGGTCAATTACTGAAAGTTCAGGAACACCGTTTTTGATACCGCGTTCATAAAGTTCATTAACGTGTTCCATTTCTTTTTCTGAAAATGCAACAACAACAGAACCGTTCTTTTTGAATGGAACATGCAACTTTTCACAAACCTCAGGCATCATAAGAGTACCCTGAACATTGAGTTTTGCTTTAAGCGTACCATTCTGTGCATCAAATCCACCGTGCACAATAGCACTATTTGCCTTTGTTGTACCCATAGCAACATCATTGCACTTTTCGAGCAAAGCAACTTTAATATCAAAGCGACTAAGTTCGCGCGCAATAAGTCCACCGACAACACCGGCACCTACAATTGCAACATCGTAAGTCATTATATACACCCTTCTTTTCATTTTGAGGTGTTTTTTTGCACACCTCGTCATTATCCAGTACATTATATCACATTTGTTCCGAAATTTACATACTTTTTTTACATTTTTTCAGTTAATTTTTGATTTTAATCTGTTTCCGATTTTTTTAATTATTCTCTTTTCAAGACGAGAAATATAGCTTTGTGAAATGCCCATAATATCAGCAACCTGCTTTTGTGTAAGTTCTTCCTTTTCACCTAATCCAAATCGCATTTCGATAATTTCTTTTTCTCGATTGGGCAAAGAATCGATAACCTGTATAAGAATTCTTTTTTCGTCACTTTCTTCAACTTCACGGCTGATTTCGTCACCGTCACTACCCAATACATCAGCAAGCATCAATTCGTTACCATCCCAATCTGTATTAAGTGGTTCATCAAGTGAAACCACCATTTTTTGTGACGCAATTTTGCGAAGATACATTAATATTTCATTTTCTATACATCGTGAAGCATAGGTTGCGAGTTTTATATTTTTTTCAGGTGAAAATGTATTGACCGCTTTAATAAGACCGATTGTTCCTATTGAAATCAAATCATCAATTCCTACGCCAGAATTTTCAAATTTTTTAGCAAGATACACAACAAGTCGGAGATTATGTACAATAAGTTTTTCTCGTGCAGTATCATCCCCTGATGCAAGTTTTTCACTTAAAACTTGTTCTTCTTCCGTACTCAAGGGTTCAGGAAGGTTTATTGTTCCATTTATATAGTAAACTCCACCTTTAAATAATTTAAGATAAAGTTTTTTTAAAAAAATTATAAGTTTAATCATTGTGCATTTCTCCTTCAAGATTTATATTCAATATAATTTTATATTCATTAAGCGGTGTTTCACATTCACCTATGTAAACTTTGTCAGTAGAGTAATTGTCTATTGTGATTTTTTTCGGTCTAAATGCTTTCACCATAGATTCACTGTTTACTGTTGATATCGGAATAAGTCTTATATTTTCTTCATTAAACAGCTTTTGAAATATACTTTTTTCAACCATTATTACAGGATATCCTGAAAATGGGTCACGAAGATTGTTTCCTGTATCCATAAGTCCCACACAAGAAAAGCTTTTCGAATTATTTTCTATGCACACCATATATTCTTTATTTTTTGGTGCTTTTTTGTCTGTAAAGTTTGCAAGTATTGTTATTATAATGTATGAAATAACGGAACAGATTACAAGGAATGTCATATCAACATCAAAATATACTATTCCATTTGAATAAAGAAGAATATCCTTATCAAAAAACATATATACAGCAAGTGCAAATCCACCAAAAACAAATGTTATTGTAAAAAGAAAAAACACTCTTTCAATGCATTGTTTAAATGGTTTTAAACCAAATGTGATTACAACAGTTATGACAGCAGTTGCAATTTTTAAAAGAGTCATTACTATACCTAAAATTTCTATAAAAATAAGCAATGACGATAATCCTGCAAACAACGCACCAACTACAAGTCGCCATCTTTTTGTATATGACCTTGTAATTTTACGGACTGCCAACAGTATATAATAATTCACAAGAGTATTAAGCACAATGAGTATATCAACATATATAGTCAAAGAATCACCACATAAAAAAAGCTTGATACCATTTTACACGGTATCAAGCATTTAATTTGTCATTGTGTGTCTATCTTATTTTTTTATAAAATTCATATAATCTTCAAGAATAAGAACTGCTGAAACTGCATCAACAACGGCTTTTCTCTTTTTCCCACGAACATCAACAGTATTTAGAATATTATGTGCTGAAACAGTTGTAAGTCTTTCGTTCTGAAATGCTACTTCTATTCCTGTCTTATCCTTTAAAAGCTCGCCGAACTCACGACAGGCTTCACTACGAAAACCGTAACTACCATCCATATTCTGCGGAACGCCAACACAAAAGCGTTCTACTTTTCTTTCAATGGCAATTTCTCTGATTTTTTCAACAAGCTTTTCTTTATCTTTTTCTGTAATTACACATACAGGTGATGCTAAAATCTGCATTTTATCACAGATAGCAAGTCCTGTTCTTACATCACCATAGTCAACAGACATAATAATCATATTTCTGTTACCTCCACAAAGTTTTTTTCATCACAAAATGCCCATCAAAAGATGGGCACATTTTTTAGTTAGGTCTTGTTGGAATTTCCTGAAGTGCAGAAACAACTTCTGATGGAATTTCAGGTATAGTTGGTACCGGAACTGACGGATTTTCACTTGGCTTTGAAGTAGGCTCATTTGCGCCTGGTTTCTGAGTTGTATCAGGTTTTTCCGTTGTTCCTGGCTTTGTTGTGGATTCTTCATCTTCTTTTTCTTCGGTTCCACATCCCGTACATTTTGCAGGAATGTTAGATTTCTTATACCATCCATAAGATGTTGAAGCACATGTATCCGTTGCAATTAAACCAGAACCTGTACAATATGTGAGTTTTACAACATCATCAGTATATTTTTCAAAATCCTTTTGTGGAAGGTCCTTGTGAATCTTATTCATAACATTCTCAAAAATCTGACCTGCAGGACTTCCTGAACCCTGAATCTGTTTGTTATAGTCATAACCGAACCAAACGGCAGCAATATAATGACTTGTACCTGCTACGCACCAACGGTCCTTGTTACTTGTTGTTGTACCTGTTTTACCGAATGTTCTATGATTTGCAACTGCATATCCACGAGCAGTACCACCAGAACCATAGAAAACAGTCTGAAGCATCTGATTCATAACGTAAGCAGTTTCAGGAGAAATAATCTGTTCAAAATCGTCATCTGCTTTTTTCTGCAAGATTACTTCACCCTGATTGTCTTTTACCTCATAGTAACAATATGGCTCATAATATTTACCACCGTTACCAAATGATGAGAATGCAGCAGCCATTTCAAGTGTTGTTACACCACCTGATGAACCACCTGTTGCAAGAGCAGATGGTGAAGCACTGTCAAGCTTATCGTTATATGTTGAAATCTTGAATGTGTTTTTAAGATAATCGTAACTAAGCTTAAAGCCCA
>JAZQUC010000028.1:0-9107 GCA_045631075.1 Candidatus Fimenecus sp.
TTCCGTTCTTTACAACAAGAGAATATAATGACGGTAGTGGTAAAAAAGACCTTTTTGTTAAAAACGGAGCAAATGAATCCTTGTTTGCAACTGATGTGTATGGTGAGTACATTTATGCTGACAAAGATGTGATTGCATACCTTAAAGCAACAGAAACAGGATTTAACATTGTGAAAAAAGAAAATACAAAAGAAGAAAAGATTGTATTTTCTTTGTATGGCAATTTCAGTACAGATTATCTTTATCATAATGAATATATTCTCAACAAGAATGACGGTAACTTGTATAATGCAAAAAAAGGTGAAGAAATCGCACTTGCAGGATATAAAATGTCAAATGCAGAAATGATGAGCATAAGTCCTGACGGTCGATATCTTGTTGTTCTTGGTACAGTTAACAGTGTTGCTGATTATCAGGTGCACATTTTCGATTTGAAAAAGAATGATTATGCAAAATTTGAAGAATTGAATTTCTCACAGCACTATAATTTGTCTTTTGTTGATGATACAAAAGCAATGTATGTGGTTGTTGACCCTAACGGGGGATATGAACAGGTTGTTTTTGATGTTTCAAAAGCTTTTTAAAGTGTAGATATATCAGGTAGGGTGTAAAAATCCTGCCTGATTATTATTTTAGTTGTTAAAAATACACTTAAAATCGTTATTTTTCAACTAATCTTTTGTTCAAAACATAAAAAGTGAAAAAAATTGAAAAAAAGTCTTGCAATTTGGTATATGTTCTGTTAGAATATCTCTTGCGTTCACGAGATAAAGAGTTTCGTGAGTCGGTGTTGATTGCGATGAGGGTCCACCTGTTCCCATCCCGAACACAGTAGTTAAGCTCATTTGCGCCGAAGATACTTGGCTGGAAGCGGCCCGGGAAAATAGGTAATGCCGACATAAGCTAAAGCGTCTGTCCAATAGGATGGGCGCTTTCTTCTTTATATTTTTCTTTGATGTGGGTATTGTATAATATCCGCTTTTTTGTTATAATAAAATAGATTATATTTGATTTTATTTCTTGTTATATAAATTTAGTATTTGGGAGATGTTGAAATGTTATTTGCACAGGATATCGGTATTGACTTGGGTACTGCTAACACTATTGTATATCTTAAGGGAAAGGGTATTGTTCTTCGTGAACCATCAGTAGTCGCAGTAAATGAAAAAACAAATCCACCGTCAGTTGTTGCTGTCGGTAACGAAGCAAAGGATATGATTGGTCGTACACCAGGCTCAATTACTGCTGTTAAGCCTTTAAAAGACGGTGTTATCATAAATTCTGAAATCACATCTGATATGCTTAAGGAATTTATTAAAAAGGTAATTAACAAAACACCTTTTGTAAGAGCAAGGGTTCTTATCTGTGTTCCATCTGGCATTACCGAAGTTGAACGAAAGGCTGTTCACGATGCTGCTCGTGATGCAGGTGCAAAATATGCATCACTTATTCATAAGCCTTTGGCGGCAGCTATGGGTGTTGGTCTTCCTGTTACAGAAGCAGTGGGAAGCATGATTGTTGATATCGGTGGCGGTACAACTGAAGTTGCTGTTATTTCATACCGTGACATTGTTACTGCAAAATCAAGCCGTATTGCAGGTGATGATTTTGATGAAGCGATTATTGAATACATAAGAAAAAAACACAATGTTCTTATTGGTGAAAGAACTGCCGAGGAGCTTAAAATAAAAATTGGTTCAGCAATGAGCTATGATGGTGAAGGTGCTATGGATGTCCGTGGACGAAATCTTGTTGACGGACTTCCTAAAAATATTGAAGTAACATCAGAGGATGTTCGTGAAGCAATTTCTGAGCCTGTTGCACAGATTGTTGACGCTGTCCGTTCAACTCTTGAAAAAACACCACCTGAATTATTGTCTGATATTGTTGATAACGGAATTATGCTCACAGGTGGCGGTGCATTACTTCGTGAATTGGACAAGCTTATAGAAAAAGAAACAAAAATCCCTGTTCATGTAGCACCATATCCTATGGATTGCGTTGCTGCGGGTATGGGTATGTGTCTTGAAAAGGGTAACATCTGATTTTTTGGAGAGAACTAAATGAACGATTTCTTTAAAAGTACAACCTTTAAAGTTCTGATAACTGTGGCTGTGGTGCTTCTCAGTCTGACGGTTCTTGCTACTGTTGTGTCAGGTTCAACATCACCACTTACAAACGCAGTCGGAATAATTACAACACCATTACAGGATGTTGCATCATATTTTTCTGCAAAGTTTGACAATTTCTCGGGTGGATTTATCTCATCAAGAGCTTATCAGGAACGAGTAGCAGAATTGGAACAGCAGGTGGCAGATTATCAGAGTCAGTTGGTTGACTATGAAAACACAAAGAAAAAACTTGAATCTTACGAAGAATTCCTTGAAGTAAAGGAAAAACGACCTGATTACACATGGACTTATGCAACGGTAATCGGCAGAGATTCAGCAGACGTTTTTGGCTCGTTTACATTGGACAGAGGCTCTGCTGATGATGTTAAGGTGAATGATGCTGTAATTTCAGGTGAATACCTTATAGGTGTTGTTACTGAGGTAAATGCAACATCCTGCGTTGTCCGTTCGGTTTTTGACCCATCGGTAAATATTGCAGCATATGAAATAAGAACAGGTGAATTGGGCTATGTTTCAGCAACCTATGATTTATCTGTGGAAGAAAAATGTAAGCTTTCAGGACTTGATACAAAAACTGCGATTTCAGAAGGTGGTATAGTCTGTTCGGCAGGTACAGGCGGTATCTTCCCTAAAGATTTAATTATCGGAACAGTAACTTCTGTTGAACAGAGTGAAACAGACTTGTCTTCTTATGCTATTGTTGAGCCTGTTGTTAATTCAAAGGAAATTCACGACTGCTTTATAATTACTGCTTACGAGGAAAAATAAAGGCTATGAATGTTCAGACAAAAATAAAAACAAAGCGATACCTTGTGTATGCTTTAATAATATTTCTGGCACACATTCTGCAGAATATAGTTTCCGTATTTCCTGAATCGGCATCAGTAAGACCGATTTTGCTTATCCCTGTGGCAGTTTGCATAGCAATGTTTGAGGGTGAGCTTGTTGGTGCAGTTGCAGGTGCTTTTGCAGGTGTATTGTGGGATACTGTTACGGTTACTGCTGATGGCTACAATGCTTTGTATCTTATGATTGCATGTGCAGTCTGTGGTGTGCTTCTGCGAATATTTATGCGTAACAACATTATTACGTATTTCATTATGAATTCAAGTATTATGTTTATATATCTTGTTTCTTATGTGTTGTTTTTTATTACAGCAAGGGGAATTGATGGTGCAGGACAGATTTTCTTAAGATATTATCTGCCTATGGGTATATACTCATTTATTCTTACGCCGTTGTGGTATTACCTTATAAGAGCGGTTTACAGAAAATTCTCATTCGACTATACAGAATATTAAAGAAAGGAAGGTGATAAAAATGAAAAGTGCATATAGCTTTAAAATGCGTGCGACAGCATTTGTTGTTGCTGTTTTGTTTGTAATTTCATTATTTATTGCCGACCTTTTCAGAATTCAGGTTATTGACGCACAAGAATATGCGTCACAGAATATTTATTATTCATCAGCGAATACACAAATCGAAGCAATTCGTGGTCAGATTATTGACACTAACGGAAAACCACTTGTTTACAGTTCACAGTCAAATACTATTTATATTGACGGTTCGTATTTTCCAAAGGCATCTAAAAAACAGGAAAGAAACGAGATTATGCTTTCTCTTTTAAGACTTTTAAAGGAGAATGAGATAGAATATAATTTTGACGATTTCATCACAATTGAAGATGGCGAAATCAAATATACAGAAAATATCGCAAGTGTACGCAAAAAGCTTTTTGCCAAGGATTATCTTAATCTTAATATGTACGCTACTGCTCAAAACTGCTTTGATGCGTTGTGTGATTATTATGAACTCAATGATTTGTCACAGGAAGATGCAATAATGCTTGCAACTGTTTATGTTGCAATGACACGAGCAGACTTTTCGAAAAATAACCCATATACTCTTGCTGAAAATGTTCCAACTGAATTAGTTTCACTTATTAAGGAACAAAGCAGATTTTATACAGGTATTGAAGTTCGTATTGATACTAATCGTGAATATTATGATGGTGAAATTGCACCTCATATTATCGGATATTATGACTATATCAATGCTGAAGAATATTCTGCAAAAACAGAAGCATACAAGGAAGCACTTAACGACGAAAACCTTACTGAAGAAGAAAAAGAGTTGCTGAAGCTTCGTGCTTATGGTATGACGGATAAATTGGGTAAATTCGGTATTGAAAGTGCATTTGAAGACGAACTTCGTGGTACTAACGGTGTTCTTACAACTGTTACAAACGGTGATGGTTCAAAGACAACGTCAGTTACAACTGCACCAGTCAACGGAAACAATGTCATTTTAACTATTGATGGTGACTTTCAGAAAAAAGTTCAGAAAATTCTGTCATCAAAAATCAACCTTACAAAAGAACAGGGCAAAATTGACACGGCAGGCAGCATTGTTGTTATGGATGTAAATGACTTTTCAGTTCTTGCCTGTGCATCTTATCCGTCATATAATCTTGAAACATATAAAGAGAATATAGTTGAGCTTAACAAGGATAAATCTGCACCACTGTGGAACAGAGCTCTTCGAAGCACCTATGCTCCTGGTTCAACTGCAAAACCTGCTGTTGGTTTTGCAGGTCTTGAAGAAGGTCTTATGACAGCTGATTCTACAATATGGTGTGACCTTGTGTATGACTATTTCCCTGACTTGCCACTTAACTGTATCGGTGTTGGTAATCACGGAAACACATATATGAATCTTAACCGTGCGTTGACCTGTTCCTGCAATACTTATTTCTATGAGGTTGGCAGACAGCTTGGAATATCAAAAATCAACGAGTATTTTACAATGTTCGGTTTGGGTCAAAAAACAGGCGTTGAGCTTACAGAAGCACAGGGCCAGGCAGCAAGTAAAGAAAACAGAGAAGCACAGGGTGGAATCTGGTATCCTGGTAATACTGTTCAGGCTGCTATCGGTCAGTCCGATAACCTTTTTACACCTATTCAGCTTTGTTCTTATGTTGCCACACTTGCCAATGGCGGTACAAGATATAAGGCTCATTTTGTAAAGAGTATCAAGTCATATGACTATTCCGAAACAATTTACGAAGCAGAGCCAGTTGTGCTTAATAAAGTAAATGGCTCACCAGCTTCTTTTGCAGCAGTAAGAGAAGGTATGATTTCGATGGCGAATTCCCTTGCAGCATTCAAGGGTACTGAATATAAGGTCGCATCAAAAACAGGTACTGCTCAGGCAAAGAAAAAGGTTGACGGAAAAGTTGTTTCATATACTAATGGCTTTATGATTTCTTATGCTCCTGCAGTTAATCCACAGATTGCAGTTGTTATTGCGATTGAAAATGTGGATTCAGGCGGTCTTGGAAATTACGTCAGAGAAGTTTATGAAGCATATTTCAGCAGTAATTCGGATGTAACAGCATCACAACAAAGCGGAGTAATATTGAATTAAATGCAAAATGCAAAGTGCAGAGTGCAATCGCGTAGTGGCAGGCTTCCACGCCTGCATTGTCATTCTGAGAAGTGAAACGATGAAGAATTTCTGCTGTTTGATATATTACCTTGTATAGAATGTAGGGCGGGGGCTTGCTCCCGCCGTTGCTATTTTATTAACAAATTATCATTGAAACTGAAAGAATATGATATAATAAAATCATCAGTCATCAATATAAAACTTAATATTAGAAATATATTTGTTTATTATTAATAAATATAAATCTCCTTATTTGTTCAAATAGTGGAAATGCCATTTCACTGTCACAAATTAAATTAAAAATTCGATTTATATAGTGTAAGGAAAAAATATCTTTACATTATTATTTGTGAAAAGGTGATTCCAATGGGTTTTGAATTGCACGATAATGTGTAAGTTGATTTTTAGATTATAATTATAAGGAGATTTTATTATGAAAAAGATCACTAGCATAGTTTTATGCTTAATTTATATGATGCAATTATCAATATGTGCATTTTCTGCTTCTCTGGAAGATGTTTATTATGAATGTATGGCACATATCGCGTTTGTTGATAATGTTAATTCCACTGGAAGCAATGTTTCTAGAGAAAATGTGATTGAAAGTGTTAGTGAAGCAAGTGTAACTGTGAATAATAATGGGGAGGTTAGTGTTTCACTTATAATAAATGATGAGATTTTAACATTTTCTGGAACACCTCAAGGAAAAACAGAAAGCGGTAAAAGCGTATTTTTCGATGGTGTAAGTTCCAATGAAAAATATGAGATAGTTGACTATACATATGTTAGCGATACCTCGGTTACAAGTGCTATTTTTTCAGAGCTAAAAAACAATGATGAAACGACACAACAAGATTTGTTGAAAATATATTTTAAAGACAATCAATTAGAAACAAAGAATTATTACTTTATCGAAATTTTTGACATTGAAATGTCGTTGAATAACGAAATAATAGAATCTTTAGATGTTAATCCGCTTTTGGGAGAATGGGTAACTAGAGAGTTTGAAGCAATATCTACAGAAGTAGGTATGTGCGATACAAATCAGACACCAAGGATAGCTGCGTATGTGCAAAGAGGTTTTTGTTTGAAATCTTTCGAGTGGTTTACTGAAATACAAACTCACACAATATATTGGTTTTCTTATCTTGATTATTTGACAGTGCCAAAGGGTCGCGAATCCAATCAACATTATAGATTAACTGTCGAAAGTAAGAGTGTAACCCACTCGGTAAACACAGATATGGATTCGGATACGGAATCTTGCTTGCGCATCAAGGGTCTAGAATTAAGATTAATGTCTATACCAAATACAGCGTGGAAGGCTGTAAAAATAGATGGTGAAGTACGAAAGACGAACATTTTTAAGCCAAAACTCAGTGCAGAAATTGGTGTGGCTTGTGGTTTGTTAGGTGCATCATTAAGCATTGATGCTGACTATACGGAGTATGAAACAATTGATATTGATGATACGTTTGACACGTTTGTAAATGGAGTAGATGACAATTATACAAGAAGAATCTCTGTTGCTATGAATAGGTATTTTCAGTTAGCAGAAGTTGGTCAATATTTTGATGTAGTAGCAACTTTAAGAGATTATGGAAACGAGACAACTGCTGGTACGATGTATGCTGTTTGGAAAATGGAAATCATAAATGGTGCATCATTAGATACATACAACTATTCTTGCACACATCCTGTTGTAAACAGAGTGGTATAATCAATCTTGATTTTTTCTTTTTACTATTATAAAATAGAGGAGAGTAAGTAAGAAATCAGAGGGTGATTCTATGCGTAAGAAGATTATAATTGGTATCAGCTTGTTTCTTGCTTTTGCTTTGTTTATAGTAATCGTTGAAAACAAAGATAAGGTTAAAGGCACAGATGGTATTCTTAAGGTCGCATGTAAAGAAATTGCCGATGATGGTGTAGATAAAAGTGATTATTCTATTGTAGGTTCAGTCACTAAGGATAACGAAATCCTTGTATGGATTAAGACGGAAAATAAGGTAGGCATAAAGAATTATTATCCTCTTATGTTTGAGAATCTTGAGAATGACCGTTATTCATATATAAACCAAGCAGGTTTTTTCAGGCATGAAGTTCAGGGAGTATGCTCATGCCTTTTTGGTAGTAGCACCAACTATACTTTTATGATAGATAATCCTGACTACAAATACATAAATCTGTATGAATATGAAACAAGAAATCTTACACAGATAAAGATTGATTCCATTCCTTTTGTGTATTATGCAGAAATGCAGTTAGGAGAATATACTTATGTGACTGCAGACGGTAAAGAAGTATATTCCAACGGATATGAGAAAAAATAATAAAAAGAAAAAACACTTGATTTTTGAAAACTCTTGTGTTATACTATCAAGGCTATCTCTGTGCACTCGGGTGATTGAGTAAACTCGTAGAGTGTTTTCACCTACTTTCATCTGGGGCATTTGAGCATAAATATTATTTTATAATGAGGTGAAATGACAATGACACAGGCAGAAAAGCAGGCTATTATGGCTGAATACGCTGCTCACGAAGGCGACACAGGTTCTCCTGAAGTTCAGATTGCTGTTCTCACAAAGAGAATTAACGATTTGACAGAGCACCTTAAGGCTAACAAGAAGGACCATCACTCACGTCGTGGTCTTCTTAAGATGGTTGGTCGTAGAAGAAATCTTCTCGCATACCTTCAGAAGAAGGATATCGAAAGATACCGTGCAATCGTTGCAAGACTTGGTCTTCGTAAGTAATCAAAACAAATTAAGGCAGATAAGTTTTACCTTATCTGCCTTGAATTGCTTTTAAAGGCATTAACATCTGAGGCGAAAATTTAAGGTTTTAGCGGTAAATAGAGCTTTTAAATTGATTTTTGAAGGTTGTATTTATTGCTAAACAGATTTTTGCCTCAGTACAACAAAACAAAAGTAAAGGAAGGTAAAAAATTATGTTTTTCAAGAATTTTAAAGTATGGGAAACTGAACTCGCAGGTAGAAAATTGACTCTTGAAACAGGTAAGATGGCTGGTCTTGCTAACGCAGCAATTCTTGCTCGTTACGGTGAAACAGAAGTTCTTTGTACAGTTACAGCTTCTGCAAAACCAAGAGAAGGCGTTGATTTCTTCCCTCTTTCAGTTGACTATGAAGAAAAAATGTACTCAGTAGGTCGTATTCCTGGTTCATTCCAGAGAAGAGAAGGCAGAGCAAGTGAAAAGGCTATCCTTACATCTCGTTGTATCGACAGACCTATCCGTCCTCTTTTCCCTAAGGACCTTAGAAACGACTGTTCAGTTGTTGCTACTGTAATGTCAGTTGACCCTGACTGCTCACCAGAAATCACAGCGATGATTGGTGTTTCAGCAGCAATCGCTATTTCAGATATTCCATGGGCAGGACCTGTTTCAGGTGTAAACGTTGGTCTTGTTGATGGCAAAATCGTTATCAACCCAAATCTCGAAGAAAGAGCAAAGACAGACCTTGTTCTTACAGTTGCTTCTACTGCTGACCTTGTTGCTATGATTGAAGC
>JAZQUC010000029.1:0-6150 GCA_045631075.1 Candidatus Fimenecus sp.
CTAATAATGGGCTTATCTCTGATAATTGCGTTGCAAATTTTAATAATTTCCAGCCCATAATAGCCGTGCCTATGGCAAGGGCATCATCTAATATCTTTTTGAGTTTTTCTTTTATCTCATCAAGTTTTTCGGTTTTTAAACCTGCAAGAAAATCATATTCCAAAGGTTTCATATCACCCAAGCCACCACCAATACCGCCACCAGCAGAACCACCGCCACCCTCGGTATCAGGGTTAGATATGATATTAAGTTCATCAAAGCCCATTAACTGTTTTTTGATTTTTTTAAGTGAGCCTGAAACACCGCCAAGAGAATCTTCAGCATCTTCAAAACTGTCTGCCATATTTCCGCCAAGACCAGAATAGTCAATTTTAGGAATTTCAAAACCAAAGAAGTTTGCTATTGCAGTTGCAGCTTCAGTTATGATTTCAACCATAGCTTGAATGTATGGTATAAATCTTGCCACAATAACGCTAATAATATTACCTAAAGCACGTTTTAACTGTGTTAATTGTGCACTTAATATTCTTAATGCGTTTGCAGGGGTTACTATGGTTCTTGCCATATCGCCCTGAATAGTTATGGATTTTTCCATAATGTAGTTATATCTCAACAAAGACTTTTCAGCCTGTGTCATTGACCTAACTTTTGTATCAATACCCTTTGCAAGCGCGTATTCTTGTAATGATGCAACTGTGGTATCAATACCAAATTCACGCAATCCTTTTACCTGACCTGACATAGCAGACGATAATTTATCAAATGCTGTTTCAACGTCAGTATTAAAGAACGATGCCATATCATAGGACAACTGTGTAAGGTTTTGCGACATTATATTTGCTTCCTTACTTGCAACACCGAAACCGCTTGTAAGTTGCTTAAACGTACCTTGATATTGCATCCATTCAGCAATATCAATACCCATAAGGTTTTGAACGTTCTCTGCGTATTTATATGCAGCATCAGCACCATCACCCATAGTTACATTGAATAAGTTTAAGGTTTCAATATAATCATTGCTTTCCTTAAACCAACTACCCATAATTTGAGCTGCCGAATTAAAAACACCAAGCAAAGTACGCCATTTAGATATTTGCTGTGCAAGATTATCACTAAATGATTTTGTGGATTTACTTGTCTTTTTTACAGCGTTATCGTGTTTTTGTGTTGCCGTTGTAGTTTTATTGATAGCATTAGTGGTTTTGTTAAAAGAATTAGAAATGGTAATGTTAGATGTTGCACTACCATTAAGTGTGGCTTGGAGTTTTTCTAACTTCTTAATAAGTGAAGTTAAAGCCCTTGTCGCATTTTTGCTATCTGCGGCTATTTGTATATTTAATTCATCAATAGTTAGAGCCATAAAACCCCTCCCAAATTATTTATTGGCTCTGGCTCTATGGCTCTGGCTCTGATTTATACGAACAAAGTTTTCCATCCAAGCAACAGCTTTTTGTTGTTCAATTTCAACCTCTCTTGCTTTTTCTGCTTCGGATTTTTCTTTATTGTTAAATTCGTAAGGTTTTTTAGCGTAGTCTTTTGAAGGAGGTTTATTTTTGCCCATTCCACGCATTGCGTTATGTAATGCAGTAGAAACGGCATCATATATATATAAACCTTGCAACCACGCATTGTTATTTATTTCCTCTTGCTTTATTTGATATGCCTTGCGGTAATACCGGGTGAGGGACGAATCCCCCTCCCAATACTCCGCATAGGACATACCGATGGCAAGATAAAACGGGAAACATTCTTCAAATACTTGCGTATGCGTTTTTATAGGCGTGGGATTTAGAAGTTCGCCTCCCACGCTATCGCGTTTCCCTCGTCGATGGTATCATTATCCATAAGTGCTTCAAACGGATCGTGATACATTTCTGCAAGTTTTTCAACTAATGCATTTTTGTTAGTAAACAGATTAAAAATCTCGTCAATTTCCTTCTGTTTAACGTCATATTTATGGTGTGCCTTAAATGCACCGGCAAAGAGTTTAGGCAGCGTATTCATAGGTTTTGTCATAATATCACTTGCAACAAAGCCTTCACGCTCCATCTGCTTTACTGTTTCTCTTGTATATTCAAGAGTATATTCTTTTTCTTTGTGTGTAAAATTTAACTGTTTGCCCATCGGTATATCCTCCTAAATATTAACCCGCGTTTGCGGTTGATTTTGTTTCCCAAGCGGGAGCATTTGTAGGTGTGATGTAAAAGTTTGTTTCCAATACAGCGTTTACGCTCATTGCAGGTAAGCCCATTGCAGAAGGCTGACCGGTGAAAAATACTGATTTTTCCAACTGTGGATGCTTTACTTCAAACCAAGTTGCCTTACCGGCTGCTTTAGCTGTCTTATAAGCCTCAACCAATGCCGCCCAAACTGTTTCAAGTTCGGTGGTATAGTTTGCAAGGAAACCTAACGCACCGCCTAAATCTTTAAGACCTTCAATATAAGTCTTATACTCTGTTGCTGCAAGAGTTGTTGTTTCAAGTGTTTCAGGTTCGGGATTCATTTCAGGAATCTCTTTAATTTCGGGAATAACAGTAAATCCCGTTGTAGGTCTTGTACCTGCTGTTGCTTCAACGGCATAACCAAGTGTTACACCGGCTGTTGATAATGCAATACCCATAAATTTTTCCTCCATTAAATTACGTTATTTTTTCTGTATCTTGACATTCTGCGGTTTATTGTAGAATCCGTGTTCGGTACAATTTCACAGAATGTTCTTTCATAGCCAAGGCTACACATAACATCTGATATAACGGCTGTTATTTCTTTTGTCTGTGCTTCTTTGCCTATTTCAAGGTTGCTATAAACTTCAGCCTTATAATCTTCGCCCACCACATTTTCAAGGCTATTAAATGTGGAATACTTATTCTGCACCATATTATTCGTTTGCACAAACGATACGGCGGGAAATTTCGGTGGCGTAGGTGTCATTTCAGCACCAATAACATAAATATCATATTTATCGTGCAAGGCATTAGCCACCGCATAAAATATTTCATTTTCCTTGTCTATCAAGTGCTAAACACATCCTTTGCAACCATAGGGAATATACGCTGTAGCCCAAGAGCCGTTTCATACATAAATGGTCTGCTTGGCATACCATCCGTAAATCTAAAACCACCGTCGTCAGTCGGATAAATCCAACCCATTTCACCGTCTTTTGTTACAAATATCTTCGTGCCAACGTTATATTGCCACCCAGATTTTGCAAGATATTCGCCATTTTTGTGAGGACTAATTAGGCCCGTAACACCTGTACCAAATTCAACAAATGCAACGTGGTCACTTATTACCCTTACAAATCCTGCGTTAAGAGCAGGGGAATAATATCCACTTACGCCAGAAAGCAAATCACCGGAATCAATGGCACCTAAACTAACAATTTTAATTCTTGCTATATCGGTACCAAAATCCATTAAGTTTTGCACCAATAAACCAGCCTTGCGCTTAACGTCCTTTTGATATTCAAGAAGTTCGTTTATTGCATCGGCAACGCCGTGGGGCGAAAGTTTTACATTTATTGTTTTCACGATACATTCACCTTCTCAATGGCATACCTTATGCAATTAAGAGTTTTGCTAACCGCTTTAACGATATAGTTATGTGTTTCTTCGGTGCTTCTACCATCAATCCACAGATGCGTATATTCGTCGATAGGACAACTCATATCGTGGGTTGTCATTTCACGGTCATATTTCAAATCCGTACCGAAAGCCTGTTCAGAGGCTTCACCTTTGTTTCCCGAAAGTGTCATTTTAGCACTTATGGG
The DNA here is from genome assembly GCA_045631075.1 of Candidatus Fimenecus sp. GTDB lineage: Bacteria > Bacillota > Clostridia > Oscillospirales > Acutalibacteraceae > Fimenecus. The sequence continues at coordinate 3,770 of JAZQUC010000029.1, forward strand.
AACCCCGTAAGATTTTATGTCCTTTGTGTTGCCCCATTCGTCTTTATCTTCCGAAACATTTAATAGGGAATACCAAATCGTTTGCTGATTTCGTTTTAAATCTCTCAACTATACAACACCCGCTTTCGGTGTTATTTCCTTTAATAAATCTTCGGAAACATTGGCGCTTGCATAACTACGGCTTATACCATTTTCACTATGAGCCGTTTCGCCTTCGGCACCACGCTTATTGAACATTTCAACGGCTATACGGATTTGTAAGTCTTTATATCTTGGTTCTATATCTTCAGGTTGTTCCCCAAAAGGAAAGCGTCTTGACAGAATGACCGCCTTTGCGCTTTCCAATATATCCTCCAGCTCTGCATCATTTGTGGCTTCTGTGATTCTTATTTTTAAGCGTTCAAGCTGTGTCATTCTGTCCTGCCCCCTTTAATTAGCCAGCCTTAACCATCTTAACAGCCTTTGTTGCATCTGTAAGAGCAGCAAGGTAATATTTACGTGAGAAAATAGTGTTCTTACGAATGTTTGCATCTTCTGAATCTCTGGGAGGTTGCTCAATTTCTACGCCTTTCTTATTGAAAAGTGTAACAGCATCTTTTGTACCGATAACCACAGTACCCTCAACTGCATCTTTCTTTGTGTAGAGATTGATACCTGCAACTGTACCTACATAGCCATTCTTTGCGAATGCTTCAACATATTTAAGGTCATCTTTAAGTGCTTTTCTAATTGCAGCCATATCTTTAGGTGATACAAAACCAAAGATTGTAACGCCCTCAAGATTTTCGATACCAAGCTCTGCTTGAGCATCAACGAAAGCTGCAAAGTCAAAAGCGGATGGTGTGGTTGAAAGCGTTGCCTTATTAAACTCTGCGAAGATGTCAGCATTTACAGTATTAAACATATCTGTACCTGCGTGTTTCATACCTGTGGGAACAAGCATTGGGTCTGTCATTTCTTCTTCATCAAAGTAATCAAATCTGTTTTGAGCAAGGAGGATTTCATATTCTTTCTCTGAATATGTAACTTCAATGCTCTTTGTGTTACCCGCACCCTTTTTAAGTTTTTCTGTACCATCTGTTGCAGAATAAACGTGAACCATACGTTTCATACCTGCTGTACCTGTAAGAGTATTATCAATAGTGCAGAACTGTGCGAGGTCAAGATGAGAATTAAACTGATCTTCTACCTCGTTTGAAAGATAAAAATTGTCATAAACCTTGTTAGCCATAATTAGCTACCTCCATAAATTTTTTTATATTCTTCGGGGTTCTTTTCAGAAAATTCCAACCTCTCCATAGGTGTCATTTTTCTTAATGTTTCCTTTGTAACTTCCGTACCACTTGAACCCGCTGCGGGTGGAATGGGAGTGTTCTTAACGGATTCAGCAACCGCAGATTTACGCTGCGCATCAACGAATTTTGCCTGTGCCTGAATAACCGCTTTAGAATCGCCTTTGTAAAGTGCTGTCGCAACTTCAGTAGCAAGTTCTTCATCGTAACCGATTGCAACAAGTCCTTTTGCATTTTCAGCTATTGCCTTATCTGCTTTGAGTTGTTCAAGTTCCGCTTCCATATTTGCATATTTTTCCGCATCGGCAGCAGCCTTCTGTTCGGCTTCTGTCATATTTGCCCTTAACTGCTTTTTATAATTCGCTGCTTCACTTGCAACCTCGTCAAATCTCTTTTTGAGATTATCATATGCCGAATTATCAGGTTTCGGCGTTTCGACATCAAGGCTCATAACTTCCTCGATAGTCATACCTTCTTTGTACTTGTCGCCAAGTAACGATTTCAAATCTGCCATAGAAATTACCTCCTGCGTTTATACAGTTCTCTCTTTTTTTTTGTTTGTGTTTTTTTAGTGGCTTCTCTGCCACGATTCTATATTCATTCCTTTACCGGAATTAATACACATCTACAATTTATATGCTGCTTCGGTGGTGCTTCGTTAATCGGGAATATTTCACCGTCTAACGCCTTACATTCACCACAAGTTTTATAATCATCTTCAGCAACCCACATAACCTTTTTTACGCCAACATCATCATATGCAACCATTGCAATAGCATCTTCAAGATCTATTGCATATTGCTTTACTTGTCTTACAATCAAGTTCTCGGCTGTTTTATAACTCTGATGCCTTTCAGCTGTGCTTGCTACTAATGATTCAAATAAACGGGATTTTTTACGGTCAATTTCATTAAAGTCGGAGGCCAAGCGGTCTTAGGAAGACAATGACTAGACCCAACTCCTTGGCTCACAGAACGACATGGCTACGATCCGACTTAGTTCTCGGCTGTTTTATAACTCTGATGCCTTTCAGCTGTGCTTGCTACTAATGATTCAAATAAACGGGATTTTTTACGGTCAATTTCATTA
>JAZQUC010000030.1:0-2904 GCA_045631075.1 Candidatus Fimenecus sp.
CTGGCTTTGCAGGTAACACAGCAACTAACGCTACAAAACCTGCTACTCTTGAGACAGGTGCAGAAATCAAAGTTCCTCTCTTCATTGAAGAAGGCGAAATGATTAACGTTGATACTCGTACAGGCGAGTATATGTCAAGAGCATAAGACAAATACTATTATAGCTTTTAATTTTTCTGAATGGAGGAATAATAATGATGACAGTAACAGAAAAAGTAGCATATCTTAAGGGTCTTGTTGAAGGTCTTGACTTTGACAAGGATAATAAAGAAACAAAAGTAATTAAAGCAGTTCTTGATGTTCTTGAGGACCTTGCTCTTGCAGTAAGCGACCTTGACGACGAAATGGCACTCGTTACAGAACAGCTTGATGAGGTTGACGAAGACCTTGCTGAGCTTGAAGATATTTTCTATGACGAATGTGATGATTGTGACTGTGATTGTGATGACGATTGTTGTTGCGATTGTGATGAAGATATGTATGAAGTTGAATGCCCAAACTGTGGTGAAGTGATTTACTTTGATGGTGAAATCATTGAAGACGGTGAGGCTGAATGTCCAAACTGTGGCGAATCACTTGAATTCGATTTAGAATTTGATTGCGATTGCGACTGCTGCGAAGACGAAGAATAATTCGATATTCAAAAATTTAGGACTACCAATTCGGTAGTCCTTTTTTTGTTGGGTAAAAATTACAAATTACAATTTGTCGGGGAGTTTTTATATGATGATGTAACCTTGTAGGGGACGACGACTCGGCGTCCCGTTGTTGGATTATCTGTACACTCGTTTCGGGCTGCCGTGGTCGTCAGCCCCTACATTCCAACCATATTGGTTTTGTTATAATCGCAACGCAGTTCCTTAATTCTGCATTTTGAATTCTGCATTCTGCATTTACTCGACAAACTCCAATTTATCTACCAACACAAATTCGTTGCAAAAATTTCCGTCTTATGCTAAAATTGTGCTATGGAGGGATTGATATGACAGATAACAAAAAAATGATGAAAATTTATACTGTTATGTGGGCTGTTGTCGCTGTTGTTTACAACTTATGGATGACCTTTATTATGAGTTGGGACCAATATAAATACATAATTCCGACTGATGCAGATTTAGCTTTACCTGCTGAAGATTTTATTGCAAAATTTGACGGTATGCTTTATGGACCAATGTATGCAAGCGAGCCAATTTACTGGCTTTGGGTAATCGGCTCAACAATTTTGCTTTTCTTCTATGCATTTTTCATTAAGAAAATCTTGTTTGCAGAAAAGCTTACTAAACCAACAACTATATTCTGTACATTAAATCTTATTGCAGGCTTTGCGTTTATTACTTGGTACGGATTTTTAAGTTTCCCAGAGCAATTCGGCAATATCTTGACTGATGTTACTGCAAGTATGCTTGGTCTTAAATACCCATTGGAATATAAAATCTGGGGTGTGCTTTCTTCACTTTCAATTTTTACAAATGTGCTTTACATGTATCGTAAAAACAATTATTACAGTAAAGCAGGTATTATCATAACATCTCTTGGTTGTGCTGCACTTTTCGTTACAATCAATGTGCCGTCGGCAGGTCTTGAACTTATTATGACTGCTCGTTGCCTTGGACATTGGGCATCAGCACTTATCTTCGCATTCTTTGGTGCGGCTGGTATGATTATCTTCCTTTTCCACAAATGTAAAGAAAAGGATAAGAAATACATAATCGCAACTATTATTTTTGTTATTATTCTTGCTCTTATGCTTGTACTTTTAGTAACAGTAGGCAAGAGTGCATTTATCGAAAATCTTCCAATGTGGGTTGCATATGTGTTATTATTCATCATCAACTTTACTTCATTTTTCGACAAAAAAGAAATCAAAGCATAAAGGAGACTCATTATGAAAGAAATTTTAATGTCAAACATTCCTGCAGCAGTGGCTACTATCGGTCTTATTCTTTACTTTTTCGGTATGGCTATTGTATTTATTACAAGTCCACTTAAAAATGCTGAAAGTTTTTCAGTAAAGCCTGTTGACAATGCAGGTATTACAGAAATCCGAGTTTATTATGGTGGTATTTCAGGTGCATTAGGTGGATTTTTACTTTTCCTTATGCTTGCTCTTAAAACACCATATTACTCAATGATTGGTGGTCTTTTCTTCTCAACAACAGTTTTTGTGACACGTACAATCTTCCTTTGTGTTGATAAGGGTTGGAAATGCCCATACACAAAGCTTGCAATTCCTGCAGAAGGCTTGTTTGTAGTTGCACTCTGGACTTGCTTTATACTTTCAAAGACATTATATTGATAATTAGATATGCAAAAAGGACTACCGAATGGTAGTCCTTAATTTTTATTCTGCTATCTTTTTGATTACATCAATGAACTGTTTTTCTTCGCTGAGTTCAATACATCCCTTATCAACAAGTGCTGCGTTTGCAGGGTTAATAGGAAGCTTTGCAAGAACAGGGATACCAAGTTCCTTTGCAATTTCGTCAATCTTGCTTTCACCATAAATATAGTGCTTTTTATTACAGTCAGGACATTCAAAATAACTCATATTCTCAACAATACCAATGATTGGAACATTCATCATTCTTGCCATATTAACTGCTTTCTTAACGATAAGTGTAACCAAGTCCTGAGGAGTTGTAACGATTACGATTCCATCAACAGGAAGTGACTGGAAAACTGTAAGCGGAACATCACCTGTTCCTGGAGGCATATCAACAAACATAAAGTCAACGTCACCCCAGATAGTTTCCTGCCAGAATTGATGAATAACACCTGAAATAACAGGTCCACGCCAGATAACAGGCTGGTCTTCACTCTGAAGAAGCAAGTTAACGCTCATAATTCTTGTGCCTAACTTTGATTCCAATGGGAACATTCCTTCTGCTGTGCCTTCAGGATTACC
>JAZQUC010000031.1:0-4490 GCA_045631075.1 Candidatus Fimenecus sp.
GATTCTTCCGTTTTCAAGCACCATAATAGCATTTGCATTTCTGACAGTTGAAAGACGGTGGGCAATAACGAAAACTGTTCTGCCATGCATAAGCTTATCCATACCCTGTTCAATAAGCTTTTCAGTTCTTGTGTCGTTTGAGCTTGTTGCTTCATCAAGAATAAGCACAGGTGGGTCAGCAACAGCAGCACGGGCAATTGAGATTAACTGACGCTGTCCTTGTGAAAGGTTTGAGCCGTCACCTGTAAGCATTGTGTCATATCCATCAGGAAGATGTGTTATGAACGTGTGAGCATTTGCAAGCTTTGCTGCCTCCACAATCTGCTCATGAGTCGCCTCAAGATTACCATAACGGATATTTTCTTCAATTGTTCCTGTGAAGAGGTGTGTATCCTGAAGAACAATACCAAGTGAACGACGCAAATCGTCTTTTTTGATTTTCTTGATATTTATTCCGTCATAACGGATTTTACCGTCATTGATTTCATAGAAACGGTTAATAAGATTTGTAATTGTTGTTTTACCTGCACCTGTTGAGCCGACAAAGGCAATTTTCTGGCCAGGCTTTGCATAAAGTGAAACATCGTGAAGAACAGTTTTTTCGTCAGTATAACCGAATGTAACATCTTCAAAAACAATGTCACCTGCAAGGCGGGTATATGTGACAGTACCGTCACCATGAGTATGCTTCCAAGCCCATATGCCTGTGTGTTCTTCTGTTTCGTGGATATTGTCGTTTGCGTCAATAGTTGCATTGACAAGCACAACATATCCTTCATCAATTTCAGGCTTCTGGTCAATGATTTCGAAAATTCTTTCTGCACCTGCAAGAGCCATAAACGCATTATTAAACTGTTGAGTAATATTTGAAATTGGCTGTGTAAAGCTACGTATATACTGTAAGAATGCTACGATTTCACCCGGTGACATTTTTCCATTAAGTGCTAAAAGTCCACCAACAGCAGCAGTAAGTGCATATGTGATATGAGAAAGGTTGTTCATAATAGGGCCTAACATACTTGCAAATGTATTGGCACTTGTTGCAGCCCTACGAAGATTTTCATTGATATCACCGAAATGACTAACAACTTCTTCTTCGTGATTAAATACCTGTACTACCTTTTGTCCTTCGATAATTTCTTCGATATAACCATTTACAGCACCTAATTCTTCCTGCTGTTTCTTAAAGAAGAATGCACTCTTTTTACCAAGAGTTTTTGTAACGAATACCATTACACACACCATTGCAATAACGATAAGTGTCATCTGCCAACTAAGATAAAGCATAATGCAGAATGAACCTATAATCATAACACCTGATGAAATAAACTGTGTAAGACCTTGGCTTATGAACATACGAAGTGTTTCAACGTCGTTTGTAAAACGGCTCATAATTTCACCATTTGGTCGCGAGTCAAAAAAGCTGATTGGTAAGTCAGCAAGTGAATCGAACAAGTCCTTACGGAGCTTGTTAAGAGTTTTTTGTGTAAGCCATACAGAGCATTTTGACTGACCGTACGATGCCAATGCACCACCAAAGAACACACAAGCCATTATCCCCATCATTTTGAAAAGTTCTGTAACAAGTGGCCCTTCAAATCCCTTGCCGATAAGCGGAGTAAGATAATCGTCAATAATAGGCTGAATGAATAATGAGCCTGAAACCGATGCAATTGAGCTTATTGCCGCAAAAATAAGCATACCGAAGAACAAACCCTTTTGCTTAAGGATATATTTTAACAATCTTTTAACTGTTCCCTTTGCGTTTTTTGGCTTTGGTACAGGTCCACGCATACCTTTTTTACCACCTGGTCCTCCCATTGGTCCTGCCATTATTCTCCACCTCCTACTATATCAAAGTCATCACTGCCCTTTTGCTGTGATTCGTAAATATCTTTGTAAATTTCGTTGCGAGAAAGTAATTCTTCGTGTGTGCCGATATCGTTGATTTTACCTTCTTCAAGAATAATAATTTTGTCACAGTCTGCAACTGATGAAATTCGCTGTGCAATAATAATTTTTGTTGTTTCAGGAATACAAGCACGAAGTCCTGTACGGATTTTTGAATCAGTAAATGTATCAACAGCGCTTGTTGAGTCATCAAGAATAAGAATTTTTGGTTTTTTAAGGATTGCACGAGCAATACAAAGTCTTTGCTTCTGTCCACCTGAAACATTGACACCGCCCTGACTCAAATCTGTATTATATCCGTCAGGGAATGATGAAATAAAGTTATGAGCGTCAGCAATTTCACAAGCAGAAACTAATTCTTCATCCGTTGCATTTTTGTTACCCCAACGAAGATTTTCAGCTATTGTGCCTGAGAAAAGAACATTCTTCTGAAGCACCATACTAACTTCTTCACGAAGAGCGTGAATCTTATAATCCTTAACATTCACACCGCCAACCTTAACCTGACCTTCGTTTACATCATAAAGTCTTGGAATAAGCTGAACAAGGCTTGATTTAGCACTACCTGTTGCACCGATAACACCAACCATTTCACCACTTTCAATTTTGAATGATGCGTTGTTAATAGTCGGAAGTGATGCACCCTCATATTTAAATGTTACATTCTGGAATTCAATTGAACCGTCCTTTACAACATTTTCTGTTGCTTCATCATCACGGATACTTGGAACTTCTTCAACAACCTCAAGAATACGCTTTGCACTTGCCTGTGACATAAAGAACTGTGCAATAAGCATTACAACCATAAGGAAATGAATAAGAATCTGCATAATATAAGTGAAAATTGCAGAGAAATCACCGATAGCCAATGTTTCATAGGAAATCTCTTTCGCAGCAATGTAAAGGATTGCAAGGATTGTACCATACATAATAATTGTGAATGTAGGCATACCCATAATCATAAGCTTTTCAGCGTGTATTGCTGCATCCATAAGCTCATCATTTGCTTTTTTAAACTTTTTCTTTTCGTGTCCTGAACGAACAAAAGCCTTAACAACACGGATGTTTGTAAGATTTTCCTGAATTGAACCGTTAAATCCGTCAAACATTTCAAGCATTACTTTAAATCTCTTTAACGCAATCGGTGCAAAGATTATAAGGATAATTGCAATAAGAGGAAGTGACACTGCAAACGCCTTTGAAATTTCCTTGTTCATTGTAATAGTAATTACAAGAGCTACAACAAGCATAACAGGAGCACGGAACATCATTCTTATCATCATAACAAATGTATTCTGCACAGAGTTTACATCAGTTGTGATTCGTGTAATAAGTGATGCTGTTGAAAATTTATCAATATTTGAGAATGAAAATCTCTGAATTTTGCCCATAATTTCACTACGAAGTGTTGCGCCAAATCCCATACCCGCAACAGCAGCCATTCTTGCTGCCATAGCACCACAGAAAAGTGAACCAAGTGCATAAACGAGCATTTCTAATCCAAGAATCAGAATCGCATTCATACCGCTGTCAGCCGTCTCAACACCAAACACATTAAGAAGACTATCAAATCCTTGTCGTAAAACTTCAATAAAACTGTCATTCGCCAATGTTTTACCATTCTGAACAATGTTCACAATATCTGCCATAACAAGCGGAATCAAAAGTTCCAACACAACTTCACCTATCATAAGTACAGGTGACATAATTGCAGGAAATATATATTTTTTTGCATATTTTAATAATTTAAGCATTTCCATCCTCCTCTGCATAAGTCTTTAAATTATTATTCATTCTTTCAAGGAATCCCACAAGAGTATCCATTTCATCCTCCGTGAATCCCCTATAAGCAACATCATCAACACGAAGAAAAAGGTTGTCAGCATATTCCACAAGCTCTTTACCTTTTTTAGTAAGCTTTATACTGTTTCTTCGTGCATCATTTTTGTTTTCAACACGGACAACCAGCCCTGATTCTTCCATTCTTTTAAGTGATGTTGCAACTGACGGTGCAGACACATGAAGAAAATCTGCAATCTCCTTTTGTGTTGCATTTTTATGCTCACTTAAATATTTAAGAATAGGTGGCTGACCGAAATAGAGTCCCTTTTCACGAAATCGTGCATCGATAATATTACGATGATGATAACGATAACTGTGAAAAGCATCATTTATGCTTTTTATTTTTTCAATCATAGCTTTTAAACACCTTTACAAAATTAGTTAACCGGTTAATAGTTAATCGATTAACTAATTTAAATTATACACTCAAAAAAGTTCCAAATCAACATAAAAAACACCCTATTTGTGAACAATTTGTAAACAATTTACCGTTTTCCTGAAATCGTCCCGCTTTTCCCGGGACGATTTGCGTTTTCCGCCCTATATATGGAGGGTATTTTTCTTCGAAAAGTCAAATTGGAGTTTGTCGGGGAATTGTAGTGGTTATGATACTCCTTGTCTCCCCTATAAATTATAATTTACCAACGAAGAAAATATCTTTCAAAACAAAAAGGAGGTTACACAACAATGAATGAGAAAAAACTTACAAAAAAGGAGCTGGAATTTTGCCGTTGGTA
>JAZQUC010000032.1:0-1723 GCA_045631075.1 Candidatus Fimenecus sp.
GACGGTTATGTAACAAAGGCTTGTGCTTGTGGTGCAACAGATACAACAGTTGTTCCTGCAACAGGTCATACAGAAGATGCAGCAGTAGTTGAAAACGAAGTTGCAGCTAACTGTACAGCTGACGGTTCATATGACACAGTAGTTTACTGTTCAGTATGTGATGCAGAACTTTCAAGAGTAACAACAACAGTTCCAGCAACAGGTCACGCATATGAAGTAACAGGTACTGTAGCTCCAACATATGGTGCAGACGGTTCAACAACATACACATGTGCAAACTGTGGCGCTACATATTCAGATGTAATTCCTGCTCTTACACTTACAGTTAAGCATGCAGGTAGCCAGATTTCATTCAATGCTAACGGTTCATTCAATGTTCGTGCAGTAGCAGCTATTAAGAATGATGAATTCGTTGCAGCATTCGGTGCTGATGCAGGTAAGATTACTGATATTGGTTTCGTATTTGCAGCAGGCAGCAATGTAACAGCTCCTGATATGGATGTTGTTAAGGCAATGGTTGAAGAAGGCGCAACAAACGAAGATTACACTAAGTACGAAGTAAGCAAGATTAGTACAACTCTTGTTAGAGGACATTATGCTTTCACATGTCTTGTTAAGAATATTCCTGCAGCTGATAAGGATGATAGTCTTGTTGCATGTGCTTATGTAGTTTGGGTTGACGATAATGGCACAACAAACTATGCTTATTATGATGCAGCTAAAGTAATCGAATTTGCTCCTTTGTATGACAAGTTTGCTTAATTAAAAATAAATATAATTTAGCATATAATTGCAATTGAAAGGAGTTAGATTAACAATGGCAAAGAAATATTTAACACCTGATTTTGATGTAACAGCATTCGAAGTTGAAGATGTTATTTCAGCAGATATTGTTACAGGTGATCCAGATGACATGTCATCATGGAACATGGACGGAGATTGGAATGTTTAATTTCAATTAATAAAGAATAATCTTTTCCCCGAGGGTACTCCCCTCGGGGTTTTTTCTTGTGATTCAATAAAATAATCATCATAAAATCTCGTTTATGTGGAAAATTTTTGTTGACTATACATAATTCTTATGATAAAATATGTGTGACTATGGGAAAAGGCGACATTTTATAGGAAAAAACGCCTTTTTAAAGGAAAAATATTAAATTCCGATACCCAAGTAAGAAAAGATTTATAAAAAAAGGAGAAATTTATTATGGTTAAGAAAATTAGTGCATTAATCCTTGCACTCGTTCTTTGTCTCTCAGTAATGGTAGTTCCTGTATCAGCAGCTGGCTTTGCTGACGATTATGAGTTAGCTGATGGTAAGTTAGCTGCAGTTAGAGTTGAACTTGACAAAGAATATGTATCAGCAGGTGATACAGTTACTGTTAGTGTTTATTTGAAACTTGCTGAAGGTTATCAATTGACAACTTCATCACTTGTTTTTGGTATCAACTCAGCAGTATTCAACACAACAACAAATAAGAATACTGCAATTAAAGCTTCTGCAACATCTAGTGAAAAGTATGACTTGCTTTACAAACCAGCAACATCTGCAACATGGGCTGTATTGAAGGATACATCTACAAATGGTAAAAAAGTTGAAAATTACAACACAGCAGAAGAAAACGCTTTATATGATAACTATGTAAAGGTTTCACTTGCTCGTAACTCAGATGGTAACTTTGATACAGTTACAGGTCTTCCAGCAGAAGATCTCAACGCTGAA
>JAZQUC010000033.1:0-13153 GCA_045631075.1 Candidatus Fimenecus sp.
TCTCATAAAACAGGTTGAGGATTTTTTGCAATACAGAATGTTCGATTTCGTGATACTTCACAGCCTTTTTAGTTTCTGTGTCATAGACAAAAACGCCGTTCATAAGCACAATAGGTGCACCAAAATGCACACCTTCAAGAATCGGCATAGCGCTTATCATGCTTCTTGCAGTTGCAACGGAAAAAGGAATCCCATTCTCGTAAAATTCATTCAATTTTCCCTTTGTGAATTCACTCATTCTGCCATTACTCTGCAAAAGAGTCCCATCCATATCACTGATATAAAGTGTTTTCATAAAAACCTCTTAAAATGGTAGGGCGGGGTATTGACCCCGCCGTAACTGATAAAATTATTTAAGTAATGATACAACAAGGTCGCCCATTTCTGATGTTGTAACCTTCTTGAAGCCGTCCTCGTAAATATCAGGTGTACGAGCAGTTTTGAGAGCCTCGTTAACTGCATCCTCGATTGACTTTGCAGCTTCACTCTCATCGAATGAATACTGAAGCATCATTGCAGCTGAAAGAATTGTTGCAAGTGGGTTAGCCTTCTGCTGACCTGCGATGTCAGGAGCAGAGCCATGGATAGGCTCATAAAGTCCCATTTTGCCAGTAGCAAGTGAAGCAGATGCAAGCATACCGATTGAGCCTGAAATCATAGATGCTTCGTCAGAAAGAATGTCACCGAAAATGTTTGATGTAACGATAACGTCAAACTGACCAGGATTTCTTACCAACTGCATTGCACAGTTGTCAACATACATATGAGAAAGCTCAACTTCAGGGTATTCAGCTGACATTTTAATAACTATTTCTCTCCAAAGTCTTGAGCTTTCAAGAACATTTGCCTTATCAACGCTTGTAAGCTTTTTGTTACGCTTCATAGCCATTTCAAAAGCAGTTCTTGCGATTCTTTCAACTTCAGGAACTGTATACATTTCTGTATCGTATGCTGCAGGAACGCCATCAACTTCTTTTCTAGCTTTTTCACCGAAGTAAATACCACCTGTAAGCTCACGAACAATCATAATATCAAGACCGTCACCGATAATGCTATCCTTAATAGGTGAAGCAGATTTAAGTGGTTCAAAAATCTTTGCAGGACGAAGGTTAGCGTAAAGACCTAATGCACCACGAATACCTAAAAGACCTGCTTCAGGACGCTGTTTGCCGGGGAGAGTATCCCACTTAGGACCACCAACTGCACCAAGGAAAACACAGTCAGCAGCTTTACAAGCATCAACTGTTTCCTGTGGAAGTGGTTCGCCTGTTGCATCGATAGCACAGCCACCCATAAGTTTGTAATCATAATTGAACTTGAATCCGTATTTTTCACCTGTTGCGTCAAGCACTTTAAGTGCTTCGTCAACGATTTCAGGTCCGATTCCGTCACCCTTTAATACTACGATATTATAATTATTCATAATTACTTTTCCTCTCTAACAACGTTTGGCATACAACGGTTAACTGCACAAAGGATACCCTTGATAGATGCGTAGTTGATGTTGTGTGAAATACCGATACCGAAAACATCCTTGCCCTGTGGGTCTGTGATGTGAATATAGCTGACAGCCTTTGAGTCTGAACCAACAGAGAATGCGTGTTCAGAGTAGTCGATGAAGTGATAATCACCAAGACCGATGCTGTTCATAGCCTGACAGAATGCGCCGATAGGACCTGAAGCAACACCTTCAATCAGCTGTGGCTCATTGCCGTTGTACTTAACTGTACCAATGAAGTGAACCTTTGATTCCTCTGCATCGCGTTCTCTTTCTTCAAAGAACTTGTAGCTAAGCAATTTGTAAGGACCTGTAACATTGAGGTATTCCTGCTCGAAAAGTGAGAAAACTTCTTCTTTTGCGAGTTCTTTTCCCTTTTCGTCGCAAACTTTCTGAACGATTTTTGAGAATTCAGGATGCATAGCCTTTGGCATATTGTAACCATACTCTGCCATAATGTATGCAACGCCACCTTTACCTGACTGGCTGTTGATACGGATAATTGGTTCATATTCACGACCAACGTCAGCAGGGTCGATAGGTAAATATGGAACTTCCCAGTATTCTGTACCACTTGTGCGCATATATTCCTTACCCTTGTTGATAGCATCCTGATGTGAACCTGAGAATGCTGTGAATACAAGCTCACCACCATAAGGCTTTCTTGGGTCAACTGGCATCTTTGTTGTTCTTTCAAACATTTCCTTAATTTCGTTCATATTTGAGAAATCAAGACCTGGGTCAATACCCTGTGTGTGCATATTAAGAGCAACAGTAACGATATCAACGTTACCTGTTCTTTCACCATTACCGAAAAGAGTACCCTCAATTCTGTCAGCACCTGCTAAAAGACCAAGCTCAGCAGCAGCAACAGCGGTACCTCTGTCATTATGTGGATGCAAGCTGATGATTGCGTTTTCACGATTCTTAAGGTGACGACAGAAATATTCAATCTGGTCAGCATGACCGTTTGGTGTGCTGCCTTCAACAGTTGCAGGAAGATTAAGAATAATCTTGTTATTTTCGTTAATGTCAAGTGCTTCCATAACCTTTTCACAGATAAGAACAGCGTTGTCCATTTCTGTACCTGAGAAGCTTTCAGGTGAATATTCGTAACGGATGTTTACATCCTTCTGTGATTTGAGCTCATCAGTAAGTTCTTTAATAAGCTTTGCACCTTTAACAGCAATGTCAATAACACCATCCATATCTTTCTTAAAAACAACTTTTCTTTGAAGAGTTGAAGTTGAATTGTAGAAATGGATAATTACATTTTTAGCACCGTCAATAGCTTCAAATGTCTTTCTAATAAGGTGTTCACGGCTCTGCACAAGCACCTGAATTGTAACATCATCAGGAATTAAGTTCTTTTCAATAAGAGTACGAAGAATTTCGTATTCAGTTTCAGATGCTGATGGGAAACCAACTTCGATTTCCTTAAATCCGATTTTCACAAGAGTTTTGAAATATTCGATTTTCTCCTGAAGATTCATTGGGTCAATAAGTGCCTGATTACCGTCACGAAGGTCAACTGAACACCAGATTGGTGGCTTAGTAATAGTTTTTGACGGCCACTGTCTGTCAGGAATGTTAATTGGTTCAAATGGGATGTATTTCTGGCATCCTTGTTTCATAAAATCTACCTCCAAAATAAAAAACGCCCACTATCAATACATTGATAGGGACGATGGAAAAATTCTACCGTGGTACCACCCTAATTTATCGGTAAAAACCGACCTTAGCGACTTCTGACAAAGTCCGACTTGATAACGGGGTCAACCGTCATGGGCTATGATTTCACCCATGCAACTCCGAAACGAGTTATACACATAAGCACTGTGTTGCCTTGCACCAAACGGCAACTCTCTGAAAGCGAGTGAGTTATGTCTTGTTTTCTTCACTGTTTTTGACAGGGGCTATTTGATTTGTGTTATATTTTATAGTATTTCTTTCGTTTTGTCAATACGCAATTTAAAGTGATAAAACGACAAAAATTAAATTTTTGATGTTTGATTATTGTTATTTTTATTATACAATACAATAATGATGCTTGAAATTTGGGTAGATAAATGTTAAAATTTTAACATAAAACATTATAAAAAGGATGTGGATTTATGGAAAACAAGAAATTGAAATATCCTATAATTTTCGTCCACGGTATGTTTGGTTGGGGTGAAAATGAGGGTATAAACAAGAAAATACCATATTGGGGTGCAACAACAGGTAGTCTTACTGATTTTCTTAACGAAAAAGGTTATGAATGTTATGCTGCGTCAGTTGGACCTATTTCATCTGCGTGGGACCAAGCTTGTCAGCTTTATGCGCAACTTATGGGTACAACAGTTGACTATGGTGAAGCTCACGCTCAGCGTCATGACCATAAACGATTCGGAAGAACTTATGAAAAACCATTGTTTGAGGGTTGGAGTAAAGAGAAAAAAGTTCATCTAATTGGACATAGCTTCGGTGGGCTTTGTATCCGTGTTCTTTCGCACCTTCTTACATATGGTGACCCAAGGGAAGTTGCAGTAACAGGTGAAGAAACATCTGAGCTTTTCAAGGGTGGTCACGCCGATTTAATTTACAGCCTTAGTGCAATTTGTTCGCCTTTAGGTGTTATTGATACATATGAGGTTGCTGAAAAGTATAAACTTTTGCGACCTATACGAGCAGGTGTTGTTTTTTATTCCTGTGCTATGGGTCGTTCACCGTTGAACGGTAATGCAGTTGATTTTCATTTGGAGCATTTCGGACTTACAAACTCTCCGGGACAAAAGGATACAGAAGCAGGTCATCAGGCACGAAAACTCGTAAGAAAACAGTACAAAGAAACTGATGATAATATTGTTTTCGGTCTTTCACCAAAAGGAATTGAAAAGCTTAATGATATGGTGGAGATTGTTCCGAGTATTTATTATTTTTCGTTCCCGTTCAATGCTGTTGAGTATGACAAGGAAAAGCAGAAGGAAATGGCACGAAAAACCGACCTTCCTTTAATGCACCTGACATCATTCCTTTTGCTTCACAACTCAAGACAGAAGGGTATTGATAACAGTGGTGGTAATGACGGACTTGTTGATGTTATTGCAGCTTGTTCACCACCTGATGAACCAAGCGTTCAATATACTGACGGTATGGATTATGAACCTGGTGTGTGGAATGTTATGCCTGTTCAGTCAGGTGACCACGGAACTGCAATCGGACTTTTAGCCGATAAGGATGAAACACAAAATTTCTATCTTAACATTATGGAGTTGTTGAAAAAGATAGAATTGAAAGAGCAATAATTTATTTTGTTATTGATTTTAAGTGGAAAAAATGATTTAATATATTTATTATTGTTTTTAGGAGATGAATGATATGGACTTTAAAGAAAGCACAGGGTTATACCTGATTGCCGGTGGCGTTATTGCCTTTGTCCTTCTTCAATCACTTTTCTTCCTTGTTAAAGCATGGAAACAAGGTGAAAAATTAGGGATTGATAAGAAAAAATTGCGTAATGCAGTTACATCAAGTGCTGTTTTTACAATTCCGTCAGCATTATCAGTTCTTGCTACGGTTATTGTTCTTGCACCATCATTGGGACTTGTAATCCCTTGGGTAAGATTATCTGTTCTCGGCAACCTGCTTTATGAAACAAAGGCAGCAGGTGACGCTATGAGTGCGTTAGGTCAGGATGGCGGTATTTCATCCACAATTACTGACCCTGCAGTTTTTGCTGGTGTTGCTTGGGTTATGACACTTGGTATTTGCTTCTCACTTGTGATTTTGCCTTTCGTTGCAAAGCCATTACACAAGAAAATGTTGAAGTTGGGCAAAAAAGATGAAGCAACAGAAGAATCAGGCGAAAAGAAAGAGAAAAAATCAGGCGGTATAGCAGGATTTATCGACCTTTTGACACCTGCTGTATTTATTGGCCTTATCGGTGCATTCGTAGCTCGTGCTATTGCAGGTAAGGGTAAGCCTGAAACATTTGGTGACGGTGCAGGTATAGTATCTGTAATCACACTTGTGGTTGCAGTTGTTGCATCATTAGTACTTGAAAAAATTGCAGCAAAGTTTAAACTCACTTGGCTTGAACCGTTTGTTATGCCTATCGGTATGGTTATTGCATTGGTGGCAGCTGTTGTTGCGTATAATGTATTATTGCCATTCGGACTTGCAGAAATGGAATGGAGGGGTTAATTATGAAAAAGAAAAATACAGAAAAATCATATTTTGACCGTGTCCATACTTGGGGTAGAATTTCAAGTATTACTGCATTGTGCGTAATGATTATGTTTCCACTTTCAATTTGCTTGTATCTGGGTGTATGGCCATCATTCAGTGGTGTTATGGCGGGTCTTTTAAAGCTTATTCCACTTTATTGGTCACTTGCTGTTATTGAAGTGCTTATCTACACACCAATGCTTGGTGCAGGTGGTACATACCTTTCATTCGTAACAGGTAACATTACAAACCTTAAGCTACCTTGTGCGATTGGTGCTATGGAAAATGCAAAGGTTAAGGCAAATAGTGAAGAAGGCGAAGTGATTTCAACAATTGCTATTGCAACATCTTCAATTGTTACAACTGCTATTATTGCAATCGGTGTTTTGGTGTTTAAACCATTCCTTCCTTCATTTACAAGTAGCGAACTTTTGATGCCTGCGTTCAAACAGGTTCAGCCTGCACTTTTCGGTGCATTGGCAGCAGGATATTTCTCAAAGCATTGGAAAATTTCAATTTTCCCAATTCTTGTAATGCTTGGCGTATTGCTTATTGCTCCTACACTTGATGCAGGTACACTTCTTATTCCTGGTATTATTGCATCTGTAGTTGGCGCATTTGTTATGTGGAAGGCTAAAATAGTTAAATAGTTCAATTTGTAAGACAGTCCGTTGGCCAATAGGTTGAGGGACTGTTTTTTTGTTAATTTATACAGAAAAATACTTCTAATTTTTACCTGTAAAACATTGATTTTATGAGTGTAAAGTGTTACAATTAATTGATTATAAGAAAATGGATTGGAGTGTGCTTTTATGGCTTTAGTTCCAATGAAAAAGTTACTCGAAAATGCTGAAAATAATAACATTGCTGTTGGTGCTTTCAGCGTTGGTAATATGGAGATGGTTATGGGTGCTGTGGCTGCTGCTGAAGAACTCAATATGCCAATAATTCTTCAGATTGCAGAGTGCAGACTTAAAAATTCACCTCTTGAGCTTATGGGACCTATGATGGTGTCTGCTGCAAAAAATTCTAAAGTGGATATTGCAGTACATCTTGACCACGGTCTTAAAGTCGAAACTGTGCAGAAGGCTCTTGAATTGGGCTTTACTTCAGTAATGTTTGACGGTTCAACACTTCCTTTTGAAGAAAACATTCGCACAGTAAAACAGGTTCGTGAGCTCGCTGACAAATACGGAGCAACTGTTGAAGCTGAGCTTGGCGTTGTTGGTGGTAACGAGGGTGATGGTGCAGCACACGAAATTCAGTGCACAAATCCTGACGATGCAAAGCTTTTCTGTGACGAAACGGGTGTTGATGCATTGGCTGTTGCAATAGGTAATGCTCACGGTAATTATCTTGTGTTACCAAGTCTTCGTTATGACGTGCTTGACGACATTAACAAGATTGTTGATACACCACTTGTGCTTCACGGTGGTACGGGAATATCTGACGAAATGTTCCAACAGACAATTATGTTAGGTGTTCGAAAAATCAATATTGCAACTGCAAGTTTTGATAACCTTGCAAGATACGCTCTTGAATACTGCAAACCTCTTGAAAAGGCAAATTATTTTGAACTCAGTAACGCAGAGGTTATAGGCGTATATGAAAATGTAAAAAGACATATTAAAGTGTTCAGCTTTATGGAATAAAGGAGAATTATTATGAAATACATTGAATTTGATAACAATAAGGAATTTGACTTAATTCTTTTAGGTCGCGTGGCAGTTGACCTTAACCCTGTTGACTACTATTGCCCACTTAACGAAAGCACAACATTCAAAAGATACCTTGGTGGTTCTCCTGCAAATATTGCAGTTGGTCTTGCTCGTCTTGGTAAAAAGTGTGGTTTCTTTGCAAGAGTTTCTGACGACCAGCTTGGTACATTCGTAACAGATTATTTTGATAAAGAAGGAATTGATACTTCTCATATCAAGCGTTGCCATAATGGTGAAAAAATCGGTCTTACATTTACAGAAATCAAGTCAGAAACAGAAAGTTCAATCGTTATGTATCGTAACGAAGCTGCTGACTTAAAGCTTGATGTTGAAGATATCGACGAAGAATATATTAATAAAGCAAAAGCAATTTTGATTTCAGGTACAGCACTTGCTGAAAGTCCATCAAGAGAAGCAGCACTTAAAGCTGTTGCACTTGCAAAGAAAAACGGTGTGCCTGTAATTTTTGATATTGACTATCGTGCATACAACTGGAAAAATAGTGATGAAATCGCAATTTACTATTCATCAGTTGCTCGTGAAGCTGATATTATTCTTGGCTCTCGTGAAGAATACGACCTTACAGAAAAATTCATCAAGGTTGGTATGACAGACAAAGAAACTGCGGCATACTGGCATTCACAGAATGCAAAAATCGTAATTATCAAGCACGGTAAGGAAGGCTCAACAGCTTATACAAATGATGGTGAAAGCTATTCAATAAAGCCATTCCCTGTAAAGCTTCTTAAGTCATTCGGTGGCGGTGACGGTTACGCATCTGCATTCCTTTATGGTATCTTTGAAGGCTGGGAAATCATTGATGCTCTTGAATTTGGTTCAGCATCTGCAGCAATGCTTGTGGCATCTCACGCTTGTTCACAGGATATGCCATCAGTAGAAGCAGTTAAGCAGTTTATTGCAGATAAAAAAGCAGAATACGGAGATATGATTGCTCGAGTTTAATCAGTCGTAGGGGGTCGGCGTCCTCGACGACCCGTAAATAAACGGAGAAAAATATGGTTAAGAAATTATTTAAAAACAAGGCATTTAAAGGGTTGATTATTGCGGTGCTTTGTGCTTGTTTTGTAGGTGGGGTAGCCGTTGTCGGCATAAATGCCTATATGATTTTTTATGTTAGCGAGTATATTTTGACTGTTGATGACCTGAAAAATAACAGTTTTGATTGCATAATGGTGCTTGGTGCAGGACTTTGGGATGGTGAACCGTCACCAATGCTTCAGGAAAGACTTGATTTCGGAATTATTGCTTACAAAACAGGATGTTCCGAAAAACTTCTTATGAGTGGTGACCACGGTCGTGAGGAATATGACGAAGTCAACAAAATGAAGGATGTCGCAATCGAAAACGGTGTTCCTGCTGATAATATTTTTATGGACCACGCAGGTTTCTCAACTTATGAATCAATGTATCGTGCAAGAGATATTTTTCAAGTTGAAAAAATGGTGATTGTAACACAAGAATATCATTTGTATCGTGCTGTTTATAATGCAAGAAAATTAGGAATTGATGCCTATGGTTTTGCAGCCGATGAACTTCGTTATCCAATTTATAATGATATTCGTGAAGCATTGGCAAGAACAAAAGATTTCTTTTACTGTATAATTCAACCTCAACCAACATATTTAGGTGAAAAAATTCCAATTTATGCTAATGGTTCACTAACGGATGATAAGGTTAGGGTATAAACATGTAGGGGCTGACGACCACGGCAGCCCGAACCAAGTTAAAGTAAAATTAACGGGACGCCGAGTCGTCGTCCCCTACATCAAACCAAATTGGTTATAGTGTAGGACAGGGACTTGCTCCCGCCGATAATAAGGTGATTATATGTACGAAAATCCAAATTTTAATGAAAATAATGAAAAAATCCTTTGTGAGATGAATGGCAAAAATGCCAATATGCTTATGGACATTAAGACAAAGGTGCTAAAAGCAGGCGAAAGTTTCACAGTTTGTGATGCAAACAACGAAACTGCAATTCTTCTTCTTTCAGGTGATGTTACATACAAGTTTGACGGTAAAGAAGAAAACGGCAAAAGAGAAAATCAATTTATCGACAGACCATACTGTGTACATTTTTCAAGAAATAATGAAGTAATAGTTACTGCAAATGCTGATTCAAGAGTTCTTATTCAGCAGACAGATAACGAAAATGATTTCGGTTTTGTTTGGTACAGTCCTGAAAATGTAATTTTACAGGAATTTGGCAAAGACCAGTGGAATGGTACAGCTCACAGACAGGTATTAACACTTTTCGATTATGAAAATGCACCATATTCAAATATGGTACTTGGTGAAGTTATCCATAAACCTGGTTGCTGGTCAAGTTATCCACCACATTACCATCCACAGCCTGAAGTTTATTACTATGAATTTGATAAGCCACAGGGCTTCGGCGTAGGCTTTAACGGTGATGATTGCTATAAAGTCGAGGACCAGGGTGTTCTTTGTATCACACCAATGAAAACACATCAGCAGGTTGCTGCTGCAGGCTACTCAATGTGTTATGTATGGATGATTAGACATTTAGAAAACGACCCTTGGATTAAGACAAGAATTGACGACCCTAAACATAAGTGGTTGTTAGATGTATAAATAAACTACCTTTTTAACAGGAGATGATATTATGGCAAAAATGACAATGGCTCAGGCACTTGTTAAGTTCCTTGATAACCAGTATGTTTCATTCGATGGCGTTGAAACAAAATTTGTTGACGGAATTTTCACAGTTTTCGGTCACGGTATTGTTTTAGGTCTCGGTGAAGCACTTGATTCTGATAAAGGCGGACTTCGTGTGTATCAGGGTAAAAATGAGCAAGGTATGGCTCACGTTGCAACAGCCTTTGCAAAGATGAACAACAGAAGAAAAATTATTGCTTGTGCATCTTCAATCGGCCCTGGTGCTGCTAATATGATTACTGCAGCAGCAACTGCAACAGTTAACAACGTACCACTTCTTTTATTCCCTGCTGACACATTCTCAACTCGTCAGCCTGACCCTGTTCTTCAGCAGTTTGAACAGGAAAATTCACTTGCTACAACAACAAATGATGCTTATAAGGCAGTTACAAGATATTGGGACAGAATCACTCGTCCTGAACAGTTAATGTCAGCAATGATAAATGCAATGAGAGCACTTACAGATACTGCAAATGCAGGTGCAGTTGCAATTTGTCTTTGTCAGGATGTTGAGGGTGAAAGTTACGATTACCCTGAAAGCTTCTTCGCAAAAAGAGTACATAAAATTGTACGTATGCCAGTTGCTTGTGAAGAACTTGAAGACGTTGTAAACGTTGTTAAGAATGCTAAAAAACCACTTGTAATCTGTGGCGGTGGCGTTCGTTACTCAGAAGCAGGTGAAACACTCGAAAAGTTCTGTGCAGAATTCAATATTCCTTTTGCAGAAACACAGAGTGGTAAAACAGCTTGTCTTTCATCTGATAAATACAACCTTGGTGGCCTTGGTGTTACAGGTAACTCAGCAGGTAATGTAATGGCAAAGGATGCAGATGTTGTTATCGGTATCGGTACTCGTTTCTCTGACTTTACAACTGCTTCAAAGTCACTTTTCAAAGATGACGTTAAGATGGTAACAATCAACACATCTCGTTTTGATGCATACAAGCTTGATGCTGTTAAAATGGTTGCTGACGCAAAGCTTGGTATCACTGCTCTCGGTGATGAGCTTCGTAAAGTAGGATACAAGTCAGCATATACAACAGAAATTGCAGACGCAAAGGCTGATTGGGACAAGGAAATGGAATTCCTTGCAAACTATAAATACGACGAAAGCTTCAAGCCACTTATTGCTGCTCGTGATGAAAAGACAATTCCTGAATTTGTTGAGAAAATCGGTGGCGTGATTACACAGACAGCAGCTCTTGCTATGATTAGAAAGCTTATTCCTGCAGATGCTCTTTGTACAGGTGCAGCAGGCTCACTTCCAGGATGTCTTCAGAGAATGTGGACATCAGATAAGCGTTATTCATACAATATGGAATATGGTTATTCATGTATGGGTTACGAAATTGCAGGTGCGTTAGGTAGCAAGATGGCTCATCCTGAATGTGAAAGCTATGCAATGTGTGGTGATGGTAGTTACCTTATGCTTCATTCTGAACTCGTTACTGCAATTCAGGAAAAACAGAAGATTAACGTTCTTCTTTTCGATAACAGTGGTTTCGGTTGTATTAATAACCTTGAAATGTCAAACGGTATCGGAAATCTTGCAACAGAATTCCGTTACAGAGATGACAATGGTGACCTTTTAGGTGATTTGATTCCTATTGACTTTGCTATGGCTGCTGCAGCATACGGTTGCAAGACATATACAGCAAAAACAATGGAAGAACTTGAATTCGCACTTGTTGACTCACAGAAACAGACAGTTTCAACACTTATTGACATTAAAGTGCTTCCAAAATCAATGACTGATGGTTACGGTGCTTGGTGGCATACAGGTGTTCCATCAGTTTCAAACAATGAAAAAGTAAATGAAGCTTACGCAAGTAAGGAAGAAAATAAAAATAAAGCAAGGAGATATTAATATGCTCGACAAAAACAAAGTTAAACTTGGTATTGCACCAATCGCATGGACAAATGACGATATGCCTGACCTTGGTGCAGAAAACACATTTGAACAGTGCATTTCTGAAATGGCACTTGCAGGCTTCACAGGTTGTGAAGTTGGTAACAAGTACCCAAGAGATACAAAGGTTCTTAAAAAGGCACTTGAACTTCGTGGTATGCAGATTTGCAACGCTTGGTTCTCAAGTTTCCTTATCACAAAACCTTATGAAGAAGTTGAAAAAGACTTCATCGAGCATATCACTTTCCTTAAGGAAATGGGTGCAAAGGTTGTTGGTATTTCAGAACAGGGACACTCAATTCAGGGTACAGACCTTTCAATCTTTGATGACAAATATGTTATGAATGACGAAGAGTGGGATATGCTCTGCAGTGGTATCAACAAGCTTGGTAAAGTAGCAAAGGATATGGGTATTGCACTTTGCTTCCACCATCACATGGGTACAGTTGTTCAGACAGCTGCTGAAATTGACAGAATGATGGAAAACACAGACCCTGAACTTTTCGGTCTTCTTTTCGACACAGGTCACCTTGCATATTGCGGTGAAGATTATATGGCAGTTCTCAAGAAGTATGCAAAGAGAATCCGTCACGTACATCTTAAGGATATCCGTCCTGACGTTGTTGCAAAGGTTAAGGCAGAAAAAATGAGCTTCCTTCAGGGTGTTCGTGCAGGTGCTTTCACAGTTCCTGGTGACGGTGTAATCGACTTCAAGCCAGTATTCGATGTTCTTGAAGAAACAGGATACGAAGGATATGTTCTTGTTGAGGCTGAACAGGACCCAGCAATTGCAAATCCATTCGAGTACGCTTTGAAAGCAAGAAAATACATTAATGAGGTTTCAGGATTATAATACAAATAAGGCTTCTCCTTGAGGAGAAGCTGTCGAGCGAATGCGAGACTGATGAGGTGTAGGATATGAAGTATCCGTTAATTTGCTCCACCTCATCCGTCACTTCGTGACACCTTCCCCTCAAGGGGAAGGCAAAAATCATAATCAAATCCAATAAGGAGAAAATAAATATGGCAGTAGAAAAATTACAATATTTTGTGAATGGTCAGTTTAAAGATTCAAAAACTGATGTTTGGTATGACCTTCACAATCCAAGCACAGGTGAA
>JAZQUC010000034.1:0-13398 GCA_045631075.1 Candidatus Fimenecus sp.
CCCCACTTGATGGGGCGCGGGCATCCAGTGGATGCCGAATTAGCGCTGTCTGAGCCGACAGGCGAGTAATGAGCTGTCACCGTAAGGTGACTGAGGGGCCCGACAAATTATAATTTGGACAAAATAAAGGCGAGGTTACAAGCCCTCGCCACATTGTATTTTGATTTATTTGTAATTTTTTATTTTATTGTTAAAAATTAACTATTTTAAACAAATAATTTCCAATGACATAAAACACAGGTACCAAAAGTGCTGGCAAAAGGTTACCAACTCTGATTTTTTTGCCGAATGTAATGTTTATGCCTACACAGAATATGAGTGCAGAGCCAACATAAGAAAGATAACCAATCAATTCGTCGCTGATTACATTTCCTGCAAAGTGACCTAAAATAGTTATTGCACCCTGATAAACAAAAATCGGAATAGCCGAGCAAATCGCACCCAAACCATATGTAGATGTCATAATCACAACAATAACAAGGTCAAGCACCGCTTTTGCAGTAAGCATAGAAAAATCCCCTGTAAGTCCGTCCTGAATCGAGCCGACAATAGCCATTGCACCAACACATATAATAAGAGAGGTATTTACAAAGCCATCAACAAATTTATTATCTTTTTCTGCGTGAAACATTTTCTTCAGCTTTTCGCCAAGGTCGTCCATTCGCTTTTCAATGTTGATAAACTCACCCATAAGACCACCGAGAACAAACGAAAAAATGAGAAGCATTGTCCCTTGGGTCTGAATTTTGCCATCAGTAACTGTAAGCATACCTTGTAATGTTCCTGTAACGCCAATAAATATTGTTGAAACACCACAAGCAGCCATTAAAGTCTTTTCATATCTTTCTTTAATGCCTTTCTTAAAAAAAAGACCTATAATTCCACCTAAAATAACAAGGACTGTATTTATAATTGTTCCTAAACCAAACATCTGATTCACTTCCGCATAAATAATGTGTCGATTATATCACTTGACTATTATTTTTTCAATGAATTTATTTTACTTTGTTTATTATTTCTATTGAAAAAAATAAAAATTATGTTACAATACACATTACAATGGAGTAAATTGGGGTTTTATTAAATCACATTTATTCAGGTTATGAAAAATATATGAAGGAGAATAAAAAAATGGACTTTCTTAAAAACTTTGAAATCCTTTACGAGAATTTCTTCGAACTCGACTGGAGAATGCTCGTAATGTGGGCTATCGGCGGATTGCTTATTTACCTTGCAATCAAAAAGGAAATGGAGCCTACACTTTTATTGCCTATGGGCTTTGGTGCAATTCTTGTTAACCTTCCTTTCTCAGGTGCTATCACTCAGATGGCTGAAAATGGTGAGCTTGAAGTTGGTGCTCTTGATGTGCTTTTCGGTGCAGGTATTGCAAACGAATTGTTCCCACTCATTCTTTTCATCGGTATCGGTGCGATGATTGACTTTGGTCCACTTCTTTCAAATCCAAAACTTATGATTTTTGGTGCTGCTGCACAGTTTGGTATTTTCTTCACACTTTGCCTTGCATCAATTTTCTTCCCAATCAACGACGCAGCTTCAATCGCTATTATCGGTGCAGCTGACGGTCCTACATCAATCGTTGTTGCTAACAAGCTTAACTCTGAATATCTTGGTGCTATTATGGTTGCTGCATATTCATATATGGCTCTTGTTCCAATTATTCAGCCACCATTCATCAAGCTTTGCACAACAAAGAAAGAACGTCTTATCCGTATGCCTTATTCACAGACAGAGGTTACAAAGCTTACAAGAATTCTTTTCCCAATCATCATTACAGTTGTTGCAGGTCTTGTTGCTCCAGCATCAGTATCTCTCGTTGGTTTCCTTATGTTCGGTAACCTTATCCGTGAGTGCGGTGTTCTTAATTCTCTTTCAGAAACTGCACAAAAGGTTCTTGCAAACCTTATCACAATCTTCCTTGGTATCACAATCGCAACAAAGATGCATTACGAATCATTCCTTGCTCCAAACACTCTTCTTATCCTTGGACTTGGCCTTGTTGCTTTCATCTTCGACACAGTTGGTGGCGTTATGTTCGCAAAGATTCTTAACATCTTCTTACCAAAAGGCAAAAAGATTAACCCTATGATTGGTGCTGCTGGTATTTCAGCTTTCCCAATGTCAGGTCGTATCGTTCACAAAATGGGCCTTGCAGAAGACCCACAGAACTTCCTTCTTATGCATTCAATCGGCGTAAACGTTTCAGGTCAGATTGCATCTGTTATCGCAGGTGGTCTTATCCTCAATTTCTTTATGTAAGGAGTGGCTTAAGATGCTAGAAAATATTTTTGTTACTTTAATGGCTTTTAATTTTATGTTTGAGCCAATGAACTTTATTTATAATATCAAGTACATGGTTATCGGTATGGTTTGTATCATCATTGTTATGGGTGTGCTTATCCTCATTACAACAGCACTTAACAAGCTTGTACCAAAATTCACCAAGAAAAAAGACAAAGACAATAAATAATCCATTAAGAGCAACCGACAGAAAACTGTCGGTTGTTTTTTTACATAAATTTAAAATTTTTATTATTGAAGTGAAAAAAAATATTTGTTATAATGAAGACAGTAAAAAAACGGAGGTGCTGTTTTGAAAAACTTCATTGAATATATCGAAGAATCCTGCAAAAATATTAAGGATTCTCACATTGCATATAAATACAAACGAAAAATTCTTGACGAAATGACCGAACGAGCAAACGAAATCACAGGTGCAGGTCTTCGTGATGAAAAAGTTATTGCTGATTTATTGGCAAGTGAATACCCTGACCTTGAAAAAAATTACTATGTTTATGAAAAGGATGAAAAGAAAAAAGCACGAGCAAGTCTTTTAAGAAAGATTTTTGCTATCGGCGGTGTTCTTTTCTTTATTGCCATTTTCGTCACTTACTTCTCTGTCAGCAAGTCAACAGGTGCATGGGATAAAACATGGCTTATTATTGTTGGCGGAATTTTCTCAATGATAATTTTCTACACAAGTTTTCTTATTAAGCGCCTTTATCATTGGCACAGATTTCTTCACCCTCTTGCAAGAGTTTTAATTGCGGGATGTATAATGCTCGCATCCGTTTTCACATTCCTTTTTGTTCTTATGATGGTTAATCCTGGATTCAGTTGGATTTTTGTAATTTTAGGCATTTTGATTGCCTTTATTGCTGACCTTGTTTTTGCCTTTGCAACAAAGCAAAAATTCCGCACAGTTTCTCTTTTTGTTTATGTTCCTGCAATTTTTACAATGGTTTATATTATTCTTGCAGGTATGGGAATTATATCATGGCTTACAGGATGGCTTTTGATTTTTGTTGGCGTTGGTGTTGACCTTGTTATCCTTATGTCAATCATCGCACACAACGCAAAATATTTTATGTATAAACAGGAGGACGAGGAATAATGAAACGCAAGTTAAATGCCGAATTATGGGATAAAATGCATTACCTTTTCCGTGATTTCAATGACCGTATGGTTCATGTTGAACTCAATTATGACTTTGTCCTTGATGTTGATGCTTTAAAAACAGTTATTATATGTGCTTTTGAAAAAGTTCCTGTTTTACACTCAAAGTTTGTTGATAAAAAAATCAGCACTCATTGGGAAGTTATGCCTTATGATATTGATGATGTTCTCACAGTATCTGAGCCTGAAAATTTACAGGAAGCAATTGACGATTTCTTAACACAATATATTCCGCCTGAAAGCCATATTCAGATGAAGTTTGCTCTTTTTATCAAAGATGGCAAAAGCACTCTTTGTATGATTGAAAACCATATGTGTATGGACGGTGGTGACCTTAAATATTTCCTTAAGTCATTCTGCGATAACTACACAAATTATGTGGAAAAAGGTATAAGTCCAATTGAATACAGAACGGGCTCAAGAGCTTACACAGATGTTTATTCAGGTTTCGGAAAAATGGAATCAGGAGTTGCACAGCGTCTTTTCAAAAACATCAATGCAAGAGATGACCACAAATTCCCTCTTACAAATGACAGCATCCGTGATGCATCATTCATTGCACGAAAAAAATTCAATGAAGACGTTCTTGCAAAACTTAAAACAAAGGGTAAAGAGCTTGGTGCAACTATAAACGAGTTGTTGCTTACTTCATATTTTTACAGTGTATATGAGTTGGCAGGCTTCCCAGAAAGTGACCAGCTTATGATTTCAAGCGCAATTGACCTTCGTCGTCATATGGATAGTGTTGACGATAAGGGCTTTACTAATCACACAGCATGGATGCAATGTGCAATCCCACAGCGTGGTCGCGACATTTTTGAAACCATTCAGTATGTTGTAAGAAGCTCAAACCGATTTAAAAAGGATAAATTTATGGGGCTTTACGGTCTTCCTTTACTTAATTTCGGTTACAGCATTCTTCCACACGCAGCAAGTGAAGAAATCATTAAAATCGGTTATTCAAACCCATATATGGCAATGAGCAATATCGGTGTTCTTAACGGTCAACAAATGGCTATGTCTGGTCACGAGCCAATTGACGCATTTATGTCAGGTGCAGTTAAATACAAGCCTTTTGTGCTTCTTACTACAACAACATATAAGAATGTGATTACACTTTCAATGTGTGTAAGAGGCAACGATAAGGACAAGGAAATCGTCAATAATTTCTTTGACCTTATGGAAAAGAATATCAATACCCTTATCGGTGAATAAGTATCATATAACAGGTAGATTTTGTCTGCCTGTTATTTTTTTATTTAAAAATCATAAAAACCCTATTGACAGTCACGTGAACTCGTGATATAATCAAAGCAACTTATAAAAGGAGGTGGAGTAGATTGGAATACATACCGGGAACAACATTAACCTTTAATAACATTGCAGCAGACAACTGTTTTTCACTGATTGCTCCGCTGTTAACCGTTACAAAAGGTCTTACTCTTGCACAAATTAGAGAATTAACAGGTCTTGAAACATCTACTATTCAAAACTGGATAAAACGTGGGTGGGTAAAAAATCCTGAAGAAAAACGTTATGGAGAAGAACAGACAATGCGTATCATTCTTATCAATATGATGCGTGGTTCAATGCAGCTTGAACAGATTGCCTTTCTTATGAGCTATATCAACGGTTCCGTTGAGGACCGTTCAGACGATATTTTGCCTGACCGGGAATTATTCAATATTTTATGCAGTATAATTTACGAGTGTGAACAGAAGTCAGTTTATGACACAAATGAAATTGATATCACCGTAGAACAGCATATTCAGTACGTTGCATTGCGTGATGATATTTCAAGGTCAAAGCTCAAAACTGCATTAAGAGCAATGGTGCTTGCAATTCTTTCAACAAGAATGAGAGATCTGGCACAAAAGGCATTTTCCGAACTCGTTTAGGGAGGTTATGTAATATGACTGATTTTAATGTGTCAGTTTCTCCGAGAGAAGCTGCAGAACTAATTAATCATTATATAGTCAACGGCTCAATTACAGGTGTTCTCATTGATGAATATGTGAATGATAATAACGATGGAAAAGCGGTTATCGTTCAGGTTTATGAAAAGCACTACTATCGAGCAGGCAACCGACTTACTCTTACGGTTGTTATCGATAATATTGACGATAAAACTCACATCCACGTTACCGGTGGCGGTGGTGGTCAGGGCTTTTTCAGATTTGACTGGGGAGCATCGGAAAGCTTTGAAAACTGTGCATATAATGCACTTAATAAATATGTAATCAGATAAGGAGAATTTATCATGCAGAAGGAATACAAAATTATAGAGGTTAAGCTTGGAGAAGCAGAGAAAAAAATGAACGAAATGGCAAAGCACGGTTGGGAAGTTACAAGCACGGATATTTATATGGGCAGTATGGCTCTT
Organism: Candidatus Fimenecus sp.; assembly: GCA_045631075.1. Lineage (GTDB taxonomy): Bacteria > Bacillota > Clostridia > Oscillospirales > Acutalibacteraceae > Fimenecus. Next base: position 5,858 of record JAZQUC010000034.1, read on the forward strand.
ACTAAGGCCGGAACACCAATGATTATCACGTTTGCAAGGGAAATTGAAGAAAACTAATACCTGAGAGGAGAAATGATATGGAGTATCTTATTTCAAATCCTTGGGTACTCTGGCTCGTAGTCGGTATCTTATTCCTGATTGTTGAGCTGATGACAACAGCGTTGGTATCAATATGGTTTGTACCCGCTGCAATCATTACCTGCCTGTTATCATTTGTGGTTGATGGATTTTTATGGCAGACAGCAATATTTGTTGTCCTTAGTGCTGTATTTATGGTGGTTTGCCGTAAAATATATAACAAGCACATAAAAAAGCCTGTTGATGACGTTGACCAGAATGAAAAATTAATCGGCAAAACAGCAACAGTAGCAGAAGATACAAACGGATTTACGGGAAGAATACTCGTAGGAGATATTTATTGGAAAGCCGTTTCAGAAAACGGCGAAGCAATCCCAAAGGGAGAAACAGTAAAAATCAAGGGCGTTAACGGAACAACCCTTGTAATAAACAAATTATAAAGGAGAAGAATTATGGAATTTTTAGTTATACCTATTATTTTAATTGCAATCGTTATCGGCATTATCGTAGCAAATGTTCGAATCGTGCCACAAGCTAATGCCTTTGTTATTGAAAGACTTGGTGCATACCATACAACATGGGATACCGGTATTCACGTGAAAATCCCGATTATTGACCGAGTTGCAAAAAGAGTAAGCCTTAAGGAAGCAGTTGTGGACTTTCCACCACAGCCCGTTATCACAAAGGATAACGTAACAATGTCAATTGACACAGTTGTTTTCTATCGTATTATCGACCCTAAACTCTACACATACGGTGTTGAAAGACCTATGATGGCTATTGAAAACCTTACAGCAACAACACTTCGTAACATTATCGGTGATCTTGAACTTGACGCAACTCTTACATCAAGAGATACAATCAACTCAAAAATTACTGAAGTTCTTGACGAAGCAACTGATGCCTGGGGTATCAAAATCAACCGTGTTGAATTAAAGAACATTATGCCTCCTCGTGAAATTCAGGATTCAATGGAAAAGCAGATGAAGGCTGAACGTGAGCGTCGTGAAAAGATTCTTCAGGCTGAAGGTGAAAAGAAGGCTGCAATCCTCGTTGCAGAAGGTGAAAAGGAATCTGCAATCCTTCGTGCTGATGCTATCAAGGAATCAAAAATTCGTGAAGCAGAAGGTGAAGCTGCTGCAATCCTTAAGATTCAAGAAGCAACTGCTGCCGGTATTGAAATGATTAACAAGGTGAATCCAAGTCAGGAATTCATCAGCATTAAGGCTCTTGAATCATTCGAAAAGGCTGCTGACGGCAAGGCAACAAAGATTATTATCCCATCAGAAATTCAGGGGCTTGCAGGCCTCGCAACATCACTTACAGAACTTGCAAAAAGGGACTAATTCTAAAACGGAGCGCTTGATTAAAAGTCAAGTGCTCTGTTTGCATATTACACCGACTTTTATCCATAATAAATTTGGTGATTAAAATGGATAAGAAACACGAAAATTATATCAACCAGATGGAAGAAAGGATAACTTATATCCCCGATAGTCCTGAAACTCCATCGGAAATGGTGAACAAATACGGAACATATGAAATTCAACCTACTGCCGAAACGGATAACGAATTCCCAACAATTGCACAGGCGTTACCTAAAAAGGCAAAAAAGCCTACTGTTAAGCCATTTAAACACTCAAAAGAGAGTTCAATTTAAAAATATTTAATTTTTTTCAAAAAAGGCTTGACATTGTCGATTTCCTTTGATATAATTCTTCTTGCGTTCGAAAGAGCGACCGATATGCGAGAGTGGCGGAATCGGCAGACGCGCACGTTTGAGGGGCGTGTGGTAATCCCGTACGGGTTCAAGTCCCGTCTCTCGCACCAAAAAGACGATTCTTCGGAATCGTCTTTTTTCGTTAATTGCACAAATCACATATTCTTGACGAGGTGATACATATGCAAAAATTATATAAAGATTTCTTTTCCGTAATCAAGGCTGCACTTACTGACGAGCCGTTGACTCTTCCTGAAGATATTGATTATGAAAAGCTTTTTCTCCTCAGTAAACAGCACAAGGTTGTTCCGTTGATTTGCCACGGTTTATACAAAGCAAATGGCAATTTCCCTGAGCTTGATGTGTTCAGAAAATACACATTTTATATGCTTGGCCGTGACCAGAATCTTGTAAGCTGCATTAAAAAAATCGAAAATATTTTTGCTGATAACGGCATTGATTATATGCTTTTAAAGGGTGCATTCGTCAAGCGACTTTATCCGACATCCGAATGTCGCCTCATGGGAGATGCTGACATCCTTATAAAAGAAGGACAATATAACAAAATTAAAGAGCTTATGTCATCCCTTGGTCTTGTTGAAAAGGTTGAATCTGACCACGAACTTATCTGGATAGGACAGGGTGGCATTGTAATCGAACTTCACAAACGCCTTATTCCATCATACAATGATGACTATTATGCATATTACAGTAACCCTTGGAAAAAGGCAGCATATAACAGTAACCACAGCTTTTCAATGTCAAAGGAAGACGAATACATATATCTTTTCACACATCTTACAAAGCATTATCGTGATGGTAGCGCAATGCTTCGTCCGATGATTGATATATGGCTTTTCAAAACAAAGCACACTCTTCTTAATATGGAATATATCAACAAGGAACTTGATAAATTAGAATTAGGAACATTCCACAGTAACATATGGGCAACTCTTGATGTATGGTTTGACGGCAAGGATGAAACTGAACTTACAGAGTTGATTACAGAAGAAATTTTTGATGTTGACCGTAAAGCGCGTCTTGATGCTGCTAACGCTGCACGAATAAGTGCCCGTTCAGAGTCTGTTTCTTCAGCAAAAAAGAAGACTCTTCTCAATCTTATTTTCTTACCGCTTTCAATAATGAAAACAAAATTTCCAATACTGGAAAAGCTTCCATTCCTTTTACCGATTATGTGGGTTGTAAGATGGATTGATGCTATTTTCCACAAAAAGAAATCCATAGCACACGAAACAAATCGTCTTAACAAGATGGATAACGAAATCGTTGACGCATATAACAACGATTTGAACAAGGTAGGATTGAAATACAACCTTAAAAAAGACAAATAACCTATTAAAAGGCAGTACACTATGTACTGTCTTTTTTCAACATTTTAATGTTTTGTGTTTTATTTTTATTTTATGGGTTGAAATGGATATTTTTATCGTGTTATAATCGCAGAAACGGGAGGTTATTTTTATGAAAAAACTTTTATCTTTTATTTTGGCTGTTGTGATGCTTTTTACAGCAAGTATATCTGTCTTTGCTTGTAAAGTTGGCAACACAACTTATGACGACAACCTTGAAGAATTACAGGCACAGTTTGTTGCAGGAAAAGGTCCTGAAACAGATGGTTACACTATTGATTACAGATATTTTTCTCCTGTTAAAGATGGTGACAAAACAAAATATCCTCTTGTAATCTGGCTTCACGGTATGGGTGACGGTGCATACGAAGGAAAACAAGTAACAGCAAGTGATATCGCATTCTGGACATCTGATGATTTTCAGTCTCGTTTTAAAGATAGCGAGGGTGCATTCATTTTTGCTCCTCGTTCACTTGAAGAAGAAAGCATTTATTGGACAGACGACCTTATTTTCCCTTTAAGAGCTGCAATTGACGATTTCATCTCACAGAACAAAGACAACATTGATTTAACTCGTATTTATATAGGTGGTTACTCAATGGGTGGAAAAATGACACTTAAAATGGCAGTTGCATACCCTGAACTTTTTGCTGCTATCTTCCCTATTTGTCCTGCGTGGACACCATCAACTGATGCATTAAATCTTATTGCAGATATTCCTGTATGGATTACAAGCGGTAAGCTTGACCCTCTGGTTAACTATTTCTTTTCAGTTACTCCATTATGGAAGAATATAATCGCAAGTCACAACTCCCCTGCTGACTGTCGATTCTCATCCCTTACATTTGTTAAATACCCAAGCGGGAACCCAACATCAAGCTCACATCATTCCTGGTTTGCAGTAAATTATGATATGTTCAGCTCTGACAATGGTGACTATCCATATATGAAAACTGTTGACGGTAATGGTGACAAAGTAACACTCACCTTCCCTGACGGTATGATTTCATGGCTTTCAGGCTATACAAGTGATTATAACGGCAATGTTGCTACTGATAGCGGAAACGAAGAAGCACACCAGAGTGGTGAAGGCCTTTTCGCAGTTATTCTTTCTGCTTTTGACAGTATCCTTACAGTATTCTAAATCGTAAATAAAACAATAAACCTCACAGGACACTCAAATCCTGTGAGGTGTTTTTGTATGATAAATTGGAGTTTATAGAGATGAGTGCAAAATGCAAAGTGCAAAATGAAGGAGCTGCGTTGCCATTGTATAATAATAACCGATTACGGTTTGTAGGGGACGACGAGTCTCACCTGCCGGTTCGGTCGGTGCTTCTGCTTCGCAGAGGTGTCCACCGGACACCCGCACCTCGGCGTCCCGTCTTGATTTATCTGTACACTAGTTTCGGGCTGCCGTGGTCGTCAGCCCCTACAATATTATTAATTTGGTAGAAATGTAGGGGCGATTCATGAATCGCCCGAATAAGGTTACCAACACACTTCGGAACGGGTCATTCATGAATGACCCCTACAAGGTTTTCATTCCTATTTTTATTTGATATCACCCCGACAAATTATAATTTACTCAACAATTTTCAACTGGTCGTTTTCGATTTTGCAGATATATGATTTGCCTTTTTCCATACTTTTATCAAGGATTTTTTCGGAAAGGGCATCTTCAATTTTTGTCTGGATTGCACGTTTGAGTGGTCGTGCACCGTAAACCTTGTCATACCCTGCTTTTGTGATAAAATCAATAACGCTATCGTCAAATGTTATGCCGATTTCAAGAGCTTCCATTCGTTTTTCAAGACCTTTTAAAAGGCGTTTCGCAATTTCCTTTATATGATTTTCGTCGAGCCTTGTAAACACGATTATATCGTCAATTCTGTTCAAAAATTCAGGGCGGAAGGTGTTTTTAAGTTCACCCATAACAGCCTCTTTGATTTTTTCGTCAGAGTGGCTGTTTTCATTTGTCACAAAGCCAAAGGATGCCTTTTCTTCGTTAATAAGCCTTGCGCCAACATTGGATGTCATTATAATAACTGTGTTTTTAAAATCAATTTTTCTACCTTGTGAATCAGTTAAAATACCGTCATCAAGAATTTGCAAAAGTGCATTGAAAACATCGGGATGAGCCTTTTCAATCTCGTCAAAAAGGATAACGGAATATGGCTTTCTGCGTACTTTTTCAGTAAGCTGACCGCCTTCATCAAAGCCAACATAACCAGGTGGTGAGCCGATAAGCTTTGACACAGTATGCTTTTCCATAAACTCACTCATATCGAGTCTTATCATAGCATTTTCGTCACCGAACATAGCCTCGGACAATGCTTTTGTAAGCTCTGTTTTACCAACACCCGTTGGACCACAGAAAAGGAATGTGCCCATAGGTCTTTTTGGGTCTTTAAGCCCTGCTCGACCACGACGGATTGCACGACTGACGGCAGAAACTGCCTTTTCCTGACCAACTATTCGTTTGTGAATTTCGTCTTCCATACGAAGAAGTCGTTGACTTTCTTCTTCCGTCATCTGGCTGACAGGCACTCCTGTCCAGCCTGACACAATTTCTGCAATATCACTTTCTGTGACCTGCAAATCGTGGTTTATGTCTGACGACTGCCACCTTGCCTTTTCGGCATTATATTTTTGTTGCAACTCTTTTTCTTCGTCACGAAGCTTTGCTGCTCGTTCAAAATCCTGCTGATTTACTGCCATTTCCTTTTCGGCAGAAATCTTACTGATTTTATCTTCCATTTCCTTGATTTCATCAGGTGGAGTCATTGATTTAAGTCGCACCTTTGAACAAGCCTCGTCAACAAGGTCAATGGCTTTGTCAGGTAAAAATCTGTCACCGATATATCTGTGAGAAAGGATTACAGCAGATTTTATGGCATCATCAGTAATTTTCACCTTGTGATGTGCCTCGTATTTGTCACGGATTCCCTTTAAAATCTCCATGGCATCTTCAACGGATGGCTCACCCACCATAATCGGTTGAAATCTTCGTTCAAGTGCAGAATCTTTCTCGATATTTTTACGATATTCGTCGATAGTTGTTGCACCGATTAACTGCAATTCGCCACGGGCAAGTGACGGCTTTAAAATATTTGCAGCATCAACTGCACCTTCAGCACTGCCTGTACCCATAAGAGTGTGAACCTCGTCAATAAAAAGGATAATATCCTTTGAGTTTTTCACTTCATCAATGACGCCCTTGATACGCTCTTCAAAGTCACCACGATATTTAGTCCCTGCAACCATTCCTGTCAAATCAAGTGACACAATTCGTTTATCCTTTAAAATTTCAGGGACAGTCCCCTTTACGATTTTAAGGGCAAGACCTTCAGCAATTGCAGTTTTACCAACGCCAGGCTCACCGATAAGGCAAGGGTTGTTTTTGCTTCTTCGTGAAAGAATCTGAATTACTCGCTGAATCTCATTTTCACGACCGATTACAGGGTCAATTTTGTTTTCCCTTGCAAGAGAAGTCAAATCACGGGAAAACTTTTCAAGTACGGAATTACTGTTTTTATTCTGCTGACCAAATGGCTTTGACTGTGTATTTTTACCGCTTATTGAAGATGCAAGGTCGTTGATGAGAGTCTGTGGACTTACGCCTGATATGCTCAGAAGCTGACAACCGTAACCATTACCCTCACGACAGATTGAAAGAAGAAGATGCTCTGTCCCTGCAAGAGTCTGCTTTAAGGAATTTGCAAGAGACAAGGCACTCTCGATTATGTGCTTGCTTCTTGGTGTAAAGTCGGCAGGATTAAGCTCTGTTGGCATTCCTGCACCCACGGTACGACTTATTGTTTCATAGATTTTTCGGTATGTGACACCCTTGGAATTAAGAAGCTTTCCTGCAACGGAATCGGTAGCATCACAAAGCCCTAAAAGTATATGCTCACTACCGATATATGTGTGACCTAAATCCTCGGCACATTCCATAGCCTTGTTAAGTGCCATATTTGCCTTTTCACTAAAACCTGTAAAATTGTACATAGTATTTTCTCCTCTCGTGTTAAGTATTGTGTTATATAAATTGGAGTTTAGCGGGATGAGTGCAGAACGCAAAGTGCAGAGTGCAGAACGTCGGAACTGCGTTGCGATTGTAACGCCTCCCTCTGACGAGGGAGGTGGCAAAATCTTTGATTTTGACGGAGGGAGAGATAGTTTTACTGCTTACTAAATCTCTCCCTCAGTCTGCTTCGCAGAGGTGTCCACTGGACACCCGCACCCCCGGCGTCCCGTTGTTGGTTTTTCTGCACACTTATTTCGGGCTGCCGTGGTCGTCAGCCCCTACAATATTATTAATTTGGTTGGAATGTAGGGGCGATTCACGAATCGCCCGAATAAGGTTACAT